>DXZE01000014.1 GCA_019415435.1 Erysipelotrichaceae bacterium | reverse complement strand
AGTTAAGGAAGTAGAAGATAAACCTGAAGAGAAATACATTGCGATTGAATAATCATTACTGTTACGGATAAGGTAGTGGATGGCTATGTTCCACTACCCTTTTTCTTGTCTAATAAATATTCTGGTCATAGAAAATAATAGGGAACTGGTTATTCTTTTATGTTCATAAAAGAATTAGACTTTTAACCATATCTGAAAGGAGATGTTTCCTATGAATGCAAAAAACAGAACCCTGAAGCTATGTGTCGTTGCGCTATTTGCAGCCTTAGCATATGTTTCATTTACATACCTGCAGATCAAAATACCTGTACCAGGAGGATATACATCCTTCCATCTTGGCAATACGTTTGATGTACTGGCAGCCTTATTATTAGGTGGATTACCTGGTGGCATAGCTGGTGCCATAGGCATGGGTATTGGTGATCTTTTAGATCCTGTTTATATCACTACTGCCCCTAAGACAATCTTTCTGAAACTCATGATTGGTGTGATTACAGGTTTAGTTGCACATAAAGGCTTTCATATCAATAACCTGCATGGAAAGCAGTTAAGAATAGCAACTGTCGTTTCTACTTCTGCGGGCATGTTATTCAACTGCATTGGTGAACCGTTATTTGGTTACTTCTATACAGCCTATATCCTTGGCGCACAACCGAAAGCAGCCGCTACTCTTGCCCAATTCAATGCCATTACAACCATTGTGAATGCGGTCATAGCTGTCATCATTTCATCTCTTCTTTATCTGGCTATACGTCCAAGACTTGAGAATAACAGTACCTTAAAAAAGATTGGTCCAAAGTATTAATACAAGTGAGAATCAGGTTCATGAAGGACCTGATTTTTTACTATTTGAGATTATTATTGAAAAACTCTTCCAGCTTATCAAAAGGAATCTTATCTTCCTGATCATACAGATCAATATGTTCCGCGTTTGGGACAATATACAGTTCCTTTAGCCCGGCTGCCATATCATATACCTATTCAGAAAAACTTCTGGAATGGGCATGATCACCTGCAATCAGGAGAACTGGTCCGGGTGAGATTTCTTTAATATAGTCCAGTGCGAACCAGTTCATCATGGCAAGATTGGATGCTGTGGTAAAACCACCTCTGGCATTTGGATGAAATCCTCTTGGCACAGCATAGAAACGATTCCATCCATAAAAGAAACGGTGTGGAAACTCACGTGTCTTTAGACCGTGGGAGGAAACACCTGTAAGTCAGCCTTGATTTTTGATGTAATGCTGTATCGTACTTTCTGATACTTTTCCTATACTGCATGCAAAGTACCCATCAGACCAGAATATTTTCTTTTTCCGGTATTCTGGTATTGTATTCCAGTCATACATGAATATGATCGACATCTGTCCCCATTGCCAGAATTTCCCGGTTATTCTTTTTTACAACTGACGAAACATTTCCAGACTGTATTTCCGTCTGTTGTGGCAATAGTATCTATCTGATTTTTGCATAATTAAGCCATGATCTGACATTCTCTTTTATGTTTTTCTATGTAGTGTGCATTTCCAGTAAATAGACTTCTAAGCCTGTATAACCTTGCATTCAATAACCATATCACTCTGTTTCTGATCGGTTATCAATGCATCAAAGTCTTTGAATGACGCAAATCTATAGGTGCCCTGAGAATCAAACTTTGATGAATCCGCAAGCAGATACTTATGATCTGATTGCATTAATGCATGTTGTTTAACAGATACTTCTTCAAAGGAATAGGTAGTTGGCCCTGTGCTGTCTTTGAAACCATCTGTGCCCATGAATGCTGTATCAATATGCAGAGTATCCATGTGATTGATCGCAAAGTACCCTGCCGCTGCCTTTGCCTTTTTCTGTATCTTTCCACCTAAGAAGATTAATTCATGTTTCTGTTCACAGATCATGGACGCAATCTTAATAGAATTGGTAACCACAATCAGATCCTTTTTTAATGGAAGTAATCTTGCTAAAGCAAGGGTTGTGCTGCCTGGATCCAGAAAGATAACACTGTGGTCTTCTATGAAAGATAATGCTTTATGGGCTATTTCCTGCTTAGCGGTACTGTTTGTATTGATCTTGTAGTCAATAGATACTTCACTGCTTTTCTGTAATATCTCTGCCCCTCCATGTGTCTTTACCAGCAATCCCTGGTTTTCCATTTCATTAAGATCCTTACGGATGGTTTCCATAGAGACATGATACTGTTCTGACAGCTCATTGACTCTGACAGTTTCTTTCATCAATAACTGTTCATAGATTTTCTGCTGTCTTGATTCCAATTTCTTACTCATAGAATCATTATAAATAAAACTTGGTATATCAGGCATAAAAAGATATAAAACCAAGTTTTTAAAGTTCTTCTTTATGAATATCACAGATATTCATTGAAGGTTAAGTTTAAATTCATTACATTGAATATGGAGGATTTAACAGTATGAAATTACAGGCTGCTTTAGACACATTAACATTAGAACAATGTGAAGATCTTTTATCAAAATCTGAAGGCGCAATTGATATTGCGGAAGTAGGAACACCATTTATCATTGAACAGGGTATGGTACCAGTCAGAGACTTTAAAGAGAAGTTTCCGTGGTTAGAGGTACTGGCAGATGCCAAGATCATGGATGCCGGCAAGTATGAGGCAGATAAGTGTTTTGATGCAGGAGCTGACATTGTGACTGTTCTTGGCGTCAGTAATGATGCGACTATTCAGGGTGTTGTAGAAAGTGCTAGGAACCATGGTAAGAAATGCATGGTTGACATGATTGAAGTAAAAGACCTTGCGCAAAGGGCAAAGGAAGTAGATCAGATGGGTGTTGATTATATCTGTGTACATACTGCCTTTGATGTACAGAGTACTGGTAAGAATCCATTAGATGATCTGAAGACTATCCATGGTGTGATTCAGAATGCAAAGTCAGCTGTAGCTGGAGGCATCAAGTTAAACACCATTGATGCGATTGTTAATGAAGGTGCTGAAATCATTATTGCCGGTGGAGCTATATGCAATGCAAAAGACCCATCTGCGATGGCACATGAAATGAAAAAACATCTGAAGTAAGGAGAAAACGTATGAAGAATACAGAATATACATCCATTATTCTGGATGAATTAAAACAGACATTAAACAAAATTGATAATGACAAATCCGATGAATTTGTAGAACTCTTAAACAATGCAGGAGAAATCTTCTGTGCAGGGGCAGGCAGGAGCGGATTTGCGGTAAAAGCATTTGCGATGAGACTCATGCATATGGGTTTAAAGAGTTATGTTGTAGGTGAAACATGCACACCAAATATTGATGAGAATGGTTTATTAGTAGTTTGCAGTGGTTCCGGTTCTACCAAGAGTATGGTCAACCATGCCCAGAAGGCTAAAGAAGTAGGAGCCAGGGTCGTATTGATTACAATTAATCCTGATTCTCCGATTGCCAGGATTGCAGATCTTGTCATTGTTATCAGTGCTGTATCTCCAAAGAGTGCAAAGCAGGGAGATGTCAAATCTATTCAGCCTATGGGTTCCCTGTTTGAACAGTCTGAAGCACTGTATATGGATTCCATTATTCTGATGTTAATGGAAAAGAAACATATGGATTCCGATACCATGTTTGGCAGGCATGCCAATATGGAGTGATCTATGGATGAAATTTTATTTCTGGATTCTCCAGTCGCAGACAAGCCATATGGTGGTACCAGGCTCCATGAACTGTTTGGGGTAGGAAAAGCAGGTGAAAAGATTGGTGAATACTGGGTTATCAGTGGTCATGATCATGGCCCAAGCAGAATCATCAATGGAACATACAAAGATCAGTTATTGAAAGATGTCTATTTAAATCACAGAGAACTATTTGCGAATGATACACATCCGAAGTTTCCCCTTCTGATTAAGCTGAATCAGGCTACCCAGCCGGTATCTGTACAGGTTCACCCTTCTGATAAAGAGAAGCCTGGCGAAGGCAAAGCTGAATTCTGGCTGTTCTTAGAAGCTAAGCCTGGTTCAAAAATCATCCATGGTCATACTGCCAGGACTAAAGAAGAATTAAAGAAAAAGATAGAAGAGAATGACTGGAAAGATCTTCTCGTCTATGAAGATATTCATCCTGGAGACTATACATTTAATCCACCGGGATTGATTCATGGTCTTGAGGCAGATGATGTCATGTGTGAAGTTCAGCAATCCAGTGATACTACCTATCGTATCTATGATTATGATCGTCTCTTTGATGGCAAGCCAAGGCAGCTTCATGTCAAACAGGCTCTGGAAGTGACATCTGTTCCCTCTTCTAAGACTGAAGTACATGCTGTAAAAGAAGAAAATAATGGTAATACCATCATTCATTACATAGACAATGAATTCTTTAAGATCACAAGATATCAGGTAAAGAATGAAGTAACAGTAAAGAATCCAAAGTATTCCCTGCTTGTTGTATTCGATGGTAATGGAATATTAGAAACAGAACATGAAAGTTATCCGATTCATGCCGGTATGGGTATTGTCGTAACCAGTCTGAGTTCAGAATATACTATTAAGGGAGATGTAGACGTACTCTCTTCTGAAACAGGATTTTAAAAAATGTCATCTGTCCACTAAGGCAGATGACATTTTCATTCTTTTATTCTTTAACAGGAAAAGTCTCTCCAGGTAAATCAACATCATCTTCTGCCATGCTTCACTGCCTCTGGCATTTCCAAAGCTTTCAACAGCCAAACCTTTGAATAGATCCTTCTTACCTTTGAAATAGGACTCTATTGTTCTTGTGAGAAGGCTTTTACCAAATCCTCCTGGGCGGGTCAGGAGATATGATTTGCCATTGTTTACAAGATCCCAGATGTAAGCAGTCTTATCAACATACACATATCCATTCTGGCGGTATCTTCAAAGGATTCTATTCCTACTGGTAACTTTCTAACTTCCATATTTCCTGACAATCATTCTCCCAATTGTTCATACCGTTCCAGACGGTTCGTTAAACCTGCATAAGATAAACCTGTCTTATGTGCCATCTCTCCTTTATTAATCTTTCCTGCTTCCCATTCTTTATACAGTGTAGCAAACAATACAGGATCTACATCTACTCTTAGTTTTCTGCGATGCTTTTGACTCTTATCTTCATTGACTTCTTTTTTCATAAGGTCAATTGAAGCTAATGGTACAGTAGCTTCAATAGCACATGTAAGTCTTGCCTTCTTTTCCCATAGAAGATCTTCAAACTCGTTGAATTCTTCTTCACTTAAACCACAGGTATCCTTACTGGAAATAACTACCTGATCATTTCTGCCTACTGTTCTTAATAATGCTCTACACTGACGTCTGGAATCACCTGTATCAATAAAATACTTATCTATATCTATGTAATTCGTAAATGATAATGAATCAGGTAAACAGGATGAAAGGATGTCAGCATCTGCATCTGCTATTACTGCATAAGCGTAACGCATATTCTATTTACCCTCCAACTTTCTCAGGCAAATCAAATGTATATTTTGAAACATCTATATCTTCCGCAGGATCTCTCTGCAGTAAAATGAATTTACCATTTCCTGCATACCTCAAAAATATATGATAGTACTTTGGATTCCCTTCCTCATCTGGGGTTGAATTAAAATTCTGAAGTCGTTGCATTATATTCTGTGAAGGAATGATAACAACTTTATTATCATCGGCCAAGTAATAGGCTGAATAACTGTTATCGCATTGATCCACTACACCATCAAACTTTGGTTCAAATCTATACCAATACTGGTAAGTACTTCCTCTTGGATACTTCTTGGAAATTCTTAGATGATAGGCATTCTTCCCATCCTCTGTAAAATATGTTTGCTTAAAAGCTTTTCTCAGATTTTTACCAATAATTTTTTCAAGAGCATGTATATCTGAAGATTCAATAGTGTATGTTGAACTTGGAGAGCCTTCAGAACTGTTATTTGAAGTGTGTGTACCTTTTAATCCTTCGTAATCTTCCGGTAAATTAAGATTCCAGATCTCTTTAGCCTTGCTATAAAGCCATTCAGCACGAGCATCAATTTCATTTTCATTCCATTCATTCTTCTGCAGTGCATCCTGTATGGTTATTAAACCAGAAGCACACTTTATCAATCCCGGCTTTTCATCTCCATTTCCATTTTTTTTAGTCGCCCAATTACTGTCTCGAATAGATGTATTTAATGCTCCGGGAATTATTGCAAGATTTCCTAATGTTAGGAGCTTAACATCTCTGTTTCTTGCTTCTTCCTCATTCGCACAGGCTGGCCAGTGGTTTCTCCACTTTTTTGGCATCATGTGCTCTAAGCTATAATTCTTTAGTCCTAGCAATACCGTCGCCGCAGTATTTGGCTGAAGTGAAGCCTCTATAAAATAAAGTATACTTGCAGCCTGACTGTTAATTAATCTGGATGTCTTGAATCCATTTTCCAAATCACTATCTGTAGGAATATAGGTAGTTGCTTCATGGCTCTGCAAAAGCCGGTTCATTAGGTCATCAGCATTTTTTATCCCGTTATTAATCAGTGAAGAAGAAAATCTGTTGTAGTTTTTGGTCGTTGATTGTACAACCATTCTCCGCATGAAATAACTCTCTAAAATGCTGTAAATCTTGTTTCGTTCTGATTCTTCGGCAACATTTTGCTCAACATATAGTACGTATGGGATGATTGTCGTCAAGCCCACGCCAAAGATCAACACATTTATTCTTCCTATGCCCGGCTGTTGTGACATTCGTATGGTTACACTCTCAGGCCTAAAAGTATTCATAAAAACACGGGCATATTCAGACATTTCATCCAGAACAATTCTCTTGTCATTATGACAATAATTAGAGATGAATTTTTCAAAAGAGGAAGCAAGAGAATCTACTCTGTCATAATCAAGCTTATCTTCAGCTTTAACGTTAAACTTCTTATCCTGAATCAATATCTGAAAAAATGATGCAAAGAATATATCAATCATAGACCTTCTAATTCGCCCTGTGATGATTTCCTGATCCCAATATGCTTTTGTGTCATCGTCTTTTTCAAAAACAGGAACCCATTCATTATTAAAATCGTCAAAGTTGTCGCGATGATAGAAATAATTCTTCAGAAGATCAGCTGTAGTAAGATCAACTCCCGATGAATTGATAACATTAAAGATTTGTTGTTCATCATCGTCTTTATCAAGATCAATGCAAACCAGCTGAATGCATTTTCTTATTAGGCTCCGGTCATAATCTTTTTATTAAGATTATCCATGAAATAATTGAAAGCTTTAAGTATTTGAGATTCAGGATCAGGATTATCAATCTTTTCAGCCTTAGTATAAAGAAGTGCTTTATCAAACGCGGCCTGATCTATCTTACTATGACGAAGAGGTATAACGTCATCCTCCAGAAAGAAATCTAAGTGAAACCTGTTATCTTCGTTATTCTTTAAACCGAGGACTTTGAAAAAAAGCAATAATGTTGTGAGTCTTTGCTGACCATCAACTACATATTTCTGATCATCAAAATGCTCCCATGTTTTTGGCTGTGGGCCTGGTTTAAGAATGATTTGCCCCAGAAAATATTGCTTTCCAGAAGCAGATACAAATTGCATATCTTTTAAGAATCTGTCCCAGTTTTCTTCTTTCCAAACATATGATCTTTGATAAAAAGGAATTTCCAACAAACGAGATTTGTTGAAAATTTCACCAATTTTTATTTCATGAGCTTGCATTGAAAACCTCCCATTATTACTTTTACCAGCTTCATCTGTTCCAAGACACGCTTTGATTGAGTCATATTATTATCAGGTCCATTAGTAGCATTAACAGCTTTATCATTAGCCACATGAGCATTTTTTCAAATCAGATGGCATAGTAGATGGATCATATAGTGCCGCAAATGTATTATTAGAATACTTTACCCTGGCATCCGATAATGATTGAACAGGAATCACTATTATTTACATTCATCCTTACCAATCACAGGTTTGCTTTCCCCGGGAATATTTTCTTCTATTTCTTTGACACATATTTCTGTATCATTGAGAACATCTTTGCTCCAGAAGCGGAGAACTGTCCAGCCAAGTTCCTTCAATTCTTCTGTTACTTTCTTATCTCTTTCCATATTTCCAGTTATCTTTTTAAGCCAGAATTCAGGATTAGAACCATTCATAATCTGTTCTTCAAGACTGTTATATTTTCTGCTTTCATAGTTGCATTTAAACCCTTTTCCATGAAAGAATTCGCTATCGATAAATATGCAGATCTTTTGTCTTGTCAGGACTATATCAGGCTTGCCTGGAAGCTTATTCCAGTTTTTTCTGTATCGGTATCCTTTATGCCATAAAGCTTTTCTTAGAACAATCTCAGGCTTTGTATCTTTGGCATGGATGTGTGACATGTTTTTGTGGCGCTGCTCAGCCGTTAAAACATCTGTCATCAGATTTCTTCCATCTCACGTACGTAATTTACAAATTTAGCAATTGTCCAGATGCGATCTCTGCGGCTTTCAGGATATGTCTTTATGTAGTCTTTTGGTACAACCAGGATTACTTTCTCTGCCTGCATCTCATCCATCTGTGCAGTTGAAATTCCCTGCTGCATTGTACACAGATACTTATTGCGGTCTCTCAAACGGTTGGCTTCATTTAATACCTGACGCCATCTGTCTTTACATGTTGTTTTTGCTGCAAGCGAACATATCCTGTCTATTGAAAAGGACATATCATGATATGCTTCTTCGGATGGAAAGAGAAAATCCGGTCTCTTGTTTCCTTCTGTGACTGCCTGTGCTGTGTAATGGATATGATTACCATCAAAGATAGCCGCAAGGTGATGCTCAAGGCTCTTGCCTGCTCTGCTTTTACGCCGGTTTAAGACCTTGTTGGCCATTGCGACAAATTCATCCATAGAAGAAAATCCTTTGGACACAATATTGCCATATCTTTCTTTTTCTATTGCACGAAAGAGTCTGTATTCTTCTTCTGTCCATTCCAGAAGCAGCTTATCCGGATCGGTTGTTAACAGCTTTTTAGCGCTGGAATTCATATCATATGTGAGCATTCTGGCTTCCGTGGACATCTGAGCGGAATCAGGAAATTCAGAAGTCAGATTTGAAATAAAATTATCAATTTCAGACTTCTCCCTGATTTCAGGATTGATTCTTTCAAAAGAGATCAATCTGTTAGTCTCGGCAGGTGTAAGTCCGAACGCGTCGAGAAAAAACTGCATATCCTCCTCGGTATTAAGAATATATGCAGAATATTCTTCTTCATTATTTTTAATCAGCACAAAAAGGGCACCAGTATACTCAGGATTAATGAAAGGAAAGTTTCTTCCAAATCTTGTCAGATGCAGTTCATGTTTACTTTCATACCATGTAAATACACTATCAGTAGTCAAAGCACCATTCTGCCATTCTACTCTTACGGGTTTCTTTAAAATCGGATTATCTCTCATTTCCCTATCGGTAAACAACATGCTTTTAGCAGATATTGAAATAAGGAATCCTGTCTGGTGTCCACCAGATTCTCCACTGTCATTTGCGGACATGAACTTACAGAAAGTGTCTGTTCCATTTATGGCGGCATTGACAGCATCCATTGCCATTTGATTTTCTAACATTATTATTTCCTCTGAGATGAATTGTTACTATTATTATCCAGCTCATTTATCTTTGAGACAACCAGCTTTGCAACATTTTCCATCAACGGAACCACAACAGAGTTTCCAAACTGTTTATATGCCTGTGTATCTGATACTACAATTTTAAAACTATCCGGATACCCCTGCAGTCTTGCACATTCTCTCGGTGTTAGTCTTCTTGGATTCTTTCCTTCCTGTGCAATAAGAATCTCGGATCCATCTTTGTAATATCTGGCACTTAGTGTTCTTGAAATTCCATTCGGATCAGCTATCCCATAACCGAAACCATTTCCTGCAGCGCGATGCTTTGCGGCATAGTTTTGCAGATATGTCCATAACTTATCTGAAAGTGTATATTTTTCATCAACATCTTTTTCCAGAATATCTTTCATGACAGGCTTTGGCTTTTTGGGAGTAAGTTTAAATTCAAAATTCATGTCACTTCCATACCTGTTTCTGTCAAGCCCTACTATCAGGATTCTTTCCCGATGCTGTGGAACATAGTTTTGTCCATCCAGCACCGCACAAAACACCTGATAATTCAGTTCATCCAGTGATTCCATGATTATCTGGAATGTGCGTCCATGATCATGACTTTTCAAATTTTTTACGTTTTCCAGCATGAATGCCTTTGGATGTTTTGCCTTTAATATTCTGCAGACGTCAAAGAAGAGAGTTCCCTGTGTCTTATCTTCAAAGCCCGTGGGACGACCCATACTTTTCTTCTTTGAAATCCCTGCTATTGAAAACGGCTGACATGGAAATCCAGCAACGAGAATATCATGATCAGGAATCATTCTCGCATCTACTTTTGTGATATCTCCTTCAGGGCATTCACCAAAATTGGCAAAATATGTCTGCTGACTGTATTTATTCCATTCATTAGAATAGACACATCTTCCACCTGCATTTTCATAGGCAATCCGCATTCCGCCAATTCCCGCAAACAGATCGATAAAAGTAAAATCACCTTTCTGCTGTTTTTCTTTCTGTTCCTTACCCGCATAATCCATAATTGCGGCAGAGACAGTGTCCTGTACCGTTTCCTTATTACTGTTTGACAATCTTATCAGTGCATCATACACATCATCATTCAATCTGAGATGAATCTGTTTGGACATCCTAACCACCTTCCTAATGGGGAAATATTACATACCAATTTTATCCCAATTATAATAGTTAGAATTTGAATAATCAATTATCTGGGAAAATAAAGGTATATAGATTTTCCCCTTTTATAGACATAAATTCAACAAGTGGGGTATTTGAATGCAGGTAATTCGTGTGCATATAATATGCTGCTATATTTCATATGATCATGATTATATATAGCTTAGCAACATCACCATACTAAAATTGGTATCCTCTGTTTAAGAGAATATCAATTCATTACTTATAAGAAATATGTTTCTTCTTCCTGCAGCATCTATTCAAAAGATTCTTCACGCTTCTTATAGCTGCTTATCCATTCATCTTTGCTTTCCTTAACTTCAAGTCTGAAATACGTAAAGTCCTGATCATCCACAAGATCATTCTCATTCATCCGTTTATAAAACTTTACGAGAGAAACAGACATTTCTTTAATAGCTGACATTGAGCACCATAATGTCTTATGTGGAAAGAAGTCTGCCATGAAGCTTTTCCGTGTTGATTCATGCATTTCTTCTTCTGCAGAATCTTCAAGATACTCAACTGTATAAAAATTGAGATAGAAATCTACGTTATCTACATGATTCTGTATAGTTTTATCACTGAGCTTCTTATACTCGTAAAGATCATCCGCAAAGTACTTGATAAGATAACAGTTTTTCTCAACGTTATCCCTCATTTTAATCAATTCAGGTTCATCGCAGCCATTATAGGTATCAAGTCTTTCAGCTATGTAGTCTTTCCAGTCTTTATCATTTTCAAATGATGCGGCTCTAGCCTTGTAATCTTCTTTAAGTGTTTTCTTAGTTTATGTATATAGGATTTGATAGAAGAAAAGATATGATTTGGTTTTATTTTTATCTTATTAATAGTTCAGTATGCCAGCTGTGCTCCTTCTTATTCTTCAATCTCTCTTGTATACCTGCATTTAGGATAATTGGAACATCCCATAAACTTTCCATACCTACCATGTCTGAGTATCAGCTTTCCACCACATCTTGGACAGATTGTAGGATCTTCTTTTGCAGTCTCTTCAAACTGTTGTTTCTCTGATAATTCCTTTTCAAACTTTTCAGTATAATCTGTAGGATTGTTCTGATCATAAGAAAGTAGTTTTTGAGCTTTCTCTGCCATTTCTTTATCAGTCATAGAATCCAGAATACCAAATTTCTTATTTGCATTCTTTATATAAGCAATCAGTCCATCAGCACGGATAATCTGATCTTTGATCTCTTTCTTTGCATACTTATCATTCAATACAGTCGCAGGATTTGCGAGTACTACAATACCCTGATGATATGCATATAAACCATTTCCACTAAATGCCTTTTTTACAATCCAGTTATTATGATCCATTACGATCTGACGATATACTTCCAGATGTCTTTGGTTCTGTGTGATAGGAGAGTAAATGCCTTCTGTCTTCTTTGTTCTTCCATACTGTACAGTTCTCGTAAAGTTACCTTTTGCATCTACTGTTATCTTTCCATACAGATTCTTGCATTCAATAAAGAAAGTCTTGCCTGCAGTAACCACAATATAATCTATCTGTGCAGTTAAACCTGTACTGCTTTTCAGATAAATATCATGCAATACATACATAGGCATATGACTGTTCTTTAATTCAAAGGCAATATTCTTTTCTCCCTGGATACCTGACTTCACTTCACTAATTGCCTGATCCAGTTCATTCTGCATGCTGAAAGGAGCCCTCTTCTTTAAATCTTCCAGTTTCTCTAACTGCTCATTTAAAGAAGATGACTCTTTTAAAAATACCGGTTCCTTATTACTGAATAATCCCATGATGATACTCCATTACAATGATTATACAGCATCATTATCAGATATATTGACCTGTAATACTTTCTTTATTGTTATGGATATCTTCTGGTGTTCCACTAGCGACAATCCTTCCGCCTTCTTTACCACCCATAGGTCCCATATCAATGATGTAATCCGCATTACGGATGACATCAAGATCATGTTCTATGACTACTACCGTAGCCCCGTGATCTATCAGACTCTGGAATACATTTAACAGTGTTCTTACATCCTGTGGATGTAAACCTATTGTAGGTTCATCAAATACAAACAGAGAATCACTCTGTCCTCTTCCCATTTCACTGGCAAGTTTCAGACGCTGTGCTTCTCCACCAGAAAGACCAGGTGTTTCTTCACCAAGGGTCAGATAACCTAAACCAAGATCATGCAATACCTGTAATCTTTTCTGTAAAAGAGACAATCCTTTACAGGCATTCAGCACTTCATCCACACTCATATTCATAAGGCCTGGAAGACTGTATTCCTTGCTATCTTTTGCTTTTCTTACTATCTCATATGCTTTACGGGAATAGCGGGAACCATGACAATCAGGACATGTAATATCTACATCCGGAAGAAACTGTACATCTAGAGATATCTGCCCTGTGCCATCACAGCCAGGACATCTTAACTTTCCTGTATTATAGGAAAAGTCGCCTGCCTTATATCCACACTCCTTTGCATAAGGCAGTCTTGCATATACTTTACGTAATTCATCATGTACACCAGCATATGTCGCAACAGTAGAACGTACATTAATACCTATAGGTGTTGCATCAATCAGCTTAACCTGATCAATGCCTTCTGCCTCTATGGATTTTACATGGGATGGTAGTGAAGAATGAGAAATCATAGCCTGTAAACCTGGTATCAGTGATTCCAATACCATAGTTGTCTTGCCTGAGCCACTGACACCAGTCACAACCGTTAATCTGCCCTGTGGTATCTTTACATCTAAAGGATGAACTGTATGAATACTATCTGTCTTCATATGAATCATGCCTTTATCAAATAAAGCAGAACCCTCTGTAACAGGTCTGATACGGGATTCATAATCATCAGAAAGATAAGAACCAATTACAGAACATGGATTCTGTTCTACTTCATTAATAGTTCCCTGTGCTATTACAGATCCACCTTCTGCACCTGCACTTTTCCCCATTTCAATCATATGATCCGCATGCTTTAAAACCTGTGTATCATGATCTACCAGAACAACTGTATTGCCATCATTCTTCAGATCATCCATGACACCACTTAATCCTTTGAGATTATATGGATGCAATCCAATAGAAGGCTCATCCAGCACATACAGAACACCTGTTGTTCTGTTACGTACAGCTCTTGCTAACTGGACTCTCTGTCTTTCACCTGTAGATAATGTAGAAGCTGCTCTGTCTAATGAAAGATAGCCTAAGCCAAGATCCATTAAACGTCTGGAAGTATCTAAGAATGATTCACAGATATTCTCTGCCATTGGTTTCATCTCTTCAGGTAATGAATCAGGAACTTTCCTGACCCATGGAATCAGATCTGAAAGTGTCATAGCTGTCGCATCAGCTAATGTAATTCCACAAAGCTCAGGTGCTCTTGCGGTTTCACTTAATCTGGATCCATGACAATCCGGGCAGATATCTTCCTTCAGATACTTAGCCACCCGTTTCATTCCTTTTTCATCTTTTACCCTGGCTAATGCATTCTTGACTGTATTCACAGCACTGTAGTAGGTGAAATCCATATCACCTTCCTGTTGTGTATTCTTATTGAAATAAGTCATATGCTTTTTAACCATTGGTCCATGATACACAATCTCTTTTTCTTCATCTGTAAGATCTTTAAAAGGAATGTCTGTTCTGACACCCATTTTACGGCATACATCTTTCATTAAAGACCACATTAATGTTCCCCAGACTACTACTGCACCATCATCTATGGATTTACTGTCATCCGGGACAAGGGTTGACTCATCTACAGTTCTGATGATGCCTGTACCCTGACATGTCGGACATGCCCCTCTGGAATTAAATGCCAGGTCTTCCGCACCTGGGCCATAGAACTTAGCACCGCATGCCGGACATGTGATTTCCTTCATCGCAGCCACATTTAAAGAAGGTGGACAGTAATGTCCATTCGGACATCTGTGACTGGCAAGTCTGGAAAACATCAAACGTAATGAATTCAGCAATTCAGATAGTGTACCGAATGTACTTCTGACACCCGGTACACCTGGTCTTTGTCTTAATGCAAGTGCAGCAGGTACATACTTTACTTCATCTACATCTGCACGTTCTGCCTGTGTCATCCTTCTTCTTGTATATGTAGATAAAGATTCCAGATATCTTCTGGACCCTTCTGCATAGAGAACACCTAATGCCAGAGAAGACTTACCAGAACCTGATACACCTGCTATAGCAGTAATCTCATTCAATGGTACATCTACATCAATATTCTTCAGATTATGTACTTTAGCACCTCTGACTTCAATCGCATCTGGTTTCTGATTCATAAACTTCACCTCAATATGGTACCAGTTTACTCATCTTCCTGATTCTGTACAATCGTAATAACGATTTACTTCCATTTCTCATAAAGGAAATCCTGAGTATTTTTCCAGGATTGTTCTCTGTCTTCGTTACATCTTGCAGGATCTTTTCTCTCTGCATTGAATCATTTCAGAGAATAAGGTCTCACTGGAACGATCAGATGACTGATATGTGCATAGAGATGTGTTCTACAGTATAAGAAAAGTCATGTTCGTTAAGCTGCTGTACAAGACGGGGAATCGTCTTTTCATCCGAATACATGGAATCCTGATAAGATCCAGGTAATAAAACAAGTCCGTTTATATTCCAGACAGGAATCACAGCATCCGGATTATCATTTGCCTCATATTCTACTTCTAAAAGATCTCTGGCATATGGTTCTTTATGTGCCCATGATTGTTTTTTATAGATCTTAACCCATTCTTTTCCATCAGAAGGAACATACTTCATAAAAGGAAGAGATTGTCCATGCCAGCTGAATGCACTGCCATCCATTGACACAACAGAAACAATCCCTGAGAACCTCCGAAGGCAATCATTGCCTTGCCTGGAAACTGATCTCTTTCTGCACGATAGAATTTTCCAAAGAATCCATCTTCCATTACTGTAAATGTCTTTTCAGGTGTATATCTGATAATGTTTTAAAGTAAGCGATAAATAATCCGTACCTTTCAATATTAAAAATACCGTATCCATTGATTATCAAGATCATGTTGAACCAATATCTTCTTTTCACTTCTGACATTGAAACAATTTCTGCCATCTGATCCTCCAGTTAGGGCTTTAAAAGCCCTAACCTGATTATTACAGGTGATCAGATTTTTTCACGGTACGGATTATTGATCGTATACATTTCTTCTCACATCTCTTCAATATTAAAATCCAGAAGCTTTGGAACACTGATATGCGTGCTCATCAGCTTCTGGATTCTTTCTTTTTACAGCAGGATAGTTTAGGGTTTCTCTCCCCCAAACTGTACTTCCAAAGTTAAACTGCCTTCTCCCCCTTACATTTTGGAGAGCCAAAGAAGTCTCTGATGAGAATCAGCTCACATCAGAGACCTCTTATGCCTTTCAGCAGATCATCGTATCCGAATGTATCCTATGATTCGCTATTGCCGCCGATCGTATATTCCACTTCTGAAGACTGCCATAGGATATTGCTGCCATTCCATGTCTCTGTGACATTGCCGTCTTCACCAGTTGTTTTCGTACGATGCTGCAGCACAATCCTGCCGCTGACCACATACGTACCAGACGCAGGCACAGAGCCAGACAATACAGCAGCCTTGCCATCCTTGTCTTTCACCGTACCATCTTCTCCGGCGAGATAAACAACCGTTGAAGATGTACCAGCAATACCATCACTATTCTGCTGAGTATATGTCATCTCATACACCAGACGATAATCCGGGTTCTTGGTACCAAGATACTTCTGATAGTCAGACGCATCTGAAGCAGGCGTATCATCCGAGGAATCTGGTGTCTGATCAGCCAGATACGGCTTCAATGCAGACAGCACTTTCTTCAGTTCATCAGAATCAGAAGCCAGCTTCATCTCATACACGCCAAGATCAGCATCTCTGACAATTGAAGCTGTGCCAAAGTCAGGTGTATACACATACGTCACCGTCTGATCACCATTGTGATAGCCAACGTTCTGTACCGCATCTCCATTGGTCAGCTTCAGGCCATCCAAGGATACTGGCGCACTGTCAGATGCCTTTGCCGCATCAAACACATTCGGATTGCTGGATGTCACCGTTGTCTCATACATCTCAATCTGTACCGGCTTGACATCTGTACCATCCTTCTCAGCCTCTGCCTTCTCAGCATCACTCTTTGCCTCATACACAACATCCGGCAAAGACAGCACATACTTCACCTTATACTGCCATACCACATCCAAAGAACCATAGACCTTGGTAACAGCATAGTTATTCGCAGCAGCAGGATCCGTAAAGCTGACCGTAAACTCATTAGCCATCGTACCAGGCTGCTGAATCTTGGAAGTATCCAGGAACGTCACGGTCACAGGCAGCGTGGAAGTACCCACCGCTGTACCATTAACAGAAGCTGTCCAATCCGTATTGGTATGGAAGCCCGTGCCATCACTGCCATAGACCCAGCTCTGTGAACCAGACGTAATCACCAGCGAAGCCGGTGAAATCGTCAAAGAACCAGCCGCAGAATTACGGTATACCGTCAGCAGATTCTCACCTGCAATAAGTTTATCTGTATTCACACTGGCATCCTTATACAGCAGAATCTCTACCTGCACAGAATACACACCAGCATTCACCGGCGCATTTCCATAGGTGCCGGCAGTACCATCCGCATTGGTCCATGCATACTGCACATACGTTGTGGCAGTTGATGCATTGTTCAAAGAATACGTGTACTTATACACAAGCGTATTGTTCGAGCCAACTGCAGGCACACTGTTCAGCTGATAGGAAACACTGTGCTTATTGCCATCATAGACAGCACTGCTATTCTGCAAAGTGCCATCAAACGATGGTGTATACCAGAACCGCACAACCTGGCTCTGGTCCTTATCCGCAGGCTTACTGACAGTCACCTGTGAAGCATCAGAGACAGCATACGAAGTTTCATTCTCATCCGACAGAAGCGCAGACTGTACAAATGTATAGCCATCCATCGTCGAAGCCGTATCTACAACAGAACCAGTCTCATCCGACTTATTAACAGTCCTGGAGGACAGCTCAACAGACACTGGTGTCTGGTTTGCATCATCAATATCCGCATAGCGGGCATAGGATTCTACAATATGACGCCAACTGCCTTGCTTTGCCGTATAGATCAGACGAATTGGTTTTTCCTGTGTATCTGATGTAGCAACACCTGTATTGCCAGTCACAAATGTATAGCCATCCAGCTCCGGAGCACTGATCGTATAAGCAGAACCAACCGAATACGTATCATTCGTTGTAAACAGCGTCTGCCCATTGTACTCAATCACTTCTGCCGTATCACGGTCATACAGCTCATAGTACAGATGCACAGGATTGACAGCCACCTTGCGGGCATACAGATTGATCGTGTAATTGCCAGCAGAATCCTTTTCTTTCTTAGAAACAAGATCCAGCTGAACCTGACGATCCTTAATATACTGATGCTCAACACCATCAGAATCACGATAGTACCAGCGCACTTCATACCCTTCATCTGCAGAGATTTCAGGGAAAGCGTCAACACCAGCAGAAGCGTTATACAGCACATCACCAGAAGATAGATCCACTGTCTTCAAAGCATCTGTATCATCTTCATTCTCATAGAAATTCACATGGTACTTACAGGTCTCCCACTTTGCAAACAGCTGCAGAGGTCCATCCAATGTTTCCTCATCACCTGTAAATGGCTTTGTATAACCCTCATCCAGGTACCAGCCGGCAAACTCCTCACCCTGTGCATTGACAGGTTTGGAAACTGTCAGTTTCAGTTGATCCAGATCAGAAGCAATCGTCTTATACGAAGTCCCGTACTTCTCTGTAAACTGATAATCAACTCCACTTTGCTTATTATTGATCACAGCATTGGATAATGTAACAGTAATATCTTTGCGCTTATAGAAGACAGCAAGGTTCCGATTGACCGACACACGCGTTCCTTCAGATGCACTTTGAAAATCATACCAGGTTGTTTGACCCCTTCTGTTTGTACTGTAATACCGGTATCCAGCCAATTCATATCCATTAGGATATTTATTAGATAAAGTGAAAGTTGACTCCCCAGAAACTGTTGATGAATTTTGCACATCATATCCTGTTGGGTCATATGCACCTGTTCCATTCAGCTTCTCAACATAATGAAGAATTGTATACCGCTTTGTGCCACCGGAAATACCATACAGATTCATTGTGTTCGCATCCGAAGGATCTTTTGCCTCAACCTCTACATGGAAATAACCGATAAATGTAAGGCGAGTTCCATGAGGCCCCTCCTCGTCATCATATTTTTCATACCATTCATAGGAATTATCCCATGTATAGGAAGTATTGCTGAATTCTTCACCATAAAGACCTTTCCATGTATCTGCAAGTTCAGCCGTCCAGTAGACATTCCATAGCCATCTGTAAGGCTGGCACTGATAGAAATTGATCGTAATCTCATTTCTGTTGTAATACAGGTTAATGGTAGATGAACCATCTGCAGAAACGGCAACGGAAGAATTGCCAAATGCACTTGTATATGTGAAATGATCAAAGTCTGCAGAACTCTTCATTTTCAGACTGTTCAGTGTGTTCAGTGCTGCATCAGATGTAACCGAATATGTATCCCCAATATTGGCATTTACTGTATACGCACCATAGTAATCATAGTCCGCCTCCGTGTAAGAAGTCTTTGTATGCGGCTTCTGCTGCCAGAACTGTACGGTTACCCTGGCAGTTGTATTTGCAGTCCAGCTGTCTAAAGTCTCAGATGCTGTTACATCTGCAGCTGGCATAGAAGCAATCTTAAAGTCTGTTGCCGCATATGGTGTCATGCCGGCATAGCTGACCGTCCAGGAATTCAGCGTATAGCCAGGACGAACAACCTGATCTGCACCGGCAAGCGTTACCGGAGCACCATACGAAATCATCTGTGGACTGATATAGTTGGACGCATTCGGTGCAGAATAGCTCAGTGTATAGCTCTTACGATAATAATTGATCGTGATTTCAACATTACCGCTGGCATCATTCAGATTCTTCTGCTCAATCGTACCGGTGATTTCAAACTCACCCGGCACACTGGAAAGATTCAGCGCAGCCGCATTTGTCATATTGCCTGCATAGCCAGTCTTTGTCTCATCCAATTTTGCAAGGCTTCCCTGGCTGTAAACAAGCAGATCATTGTCACTGCTGTCTTTACCCACCAGAGCACCATTACTGATAGAAGCACCTGTATTCAAAGAATCATGGAATACATGATGAACGATGTAAGTCACTGGCGTTGCCTTGTACATCACATAGTAAGTCTTGTTAAAGGGAGAACCAGTCATCGTAACCGTGCTGTTCTGATTCAGATCAACTGTTTCAACTGTTTGATTTGTGTCCGCATTCACTACGACCATCTTGTCTATTGTGGCATTGGCAACAGTCCGGTTGGACATGGAAACATCCTGCGAGAAGGAAACGTAGTTATCACCGCTTCTTTCATAGATGATCTTGTTCAGGGAAGAAACAGCATCACCCGGTGTACCACCGTCCTTCTCATAGCAGAAGATCATCGTATAGGTGTAGTTTACGATCTTATGGTAATGGGCATAGTAAACATTGCCGGAAATGGAAGATGCAGGAATCCGATTGTTTGTTACCGTAACCTTGGTGCCGCCTTCCACAGCAGTATACCAGCCATCAAATGCATAACCAGAGAAGGATCTTGCGGCTGGTACAGTCACACTGCCATCAGAATTAAATCTCTGATTGGCAACAGGACCGCCAGCCTGACCGGTTGCTGGATCAACATACCTGAATGTAATCTGCTTTGCATACATAGCATATGCAGTAATATCTGAAGTAATTGAAGCAAAATCAGCCGCACTCAAAACATTTCCGTTGCCATCAACCCAGCCGACAAAGTTTCCGGCAGTACCTCGTGAAGAAACAAGCTTGCTGGTATCAACATGATCCGATGGCTGCCAGCTTGATGCGAAAAGCACAGCCGCAGTCGCAAGCAATGATGTCTTATCGTCATTGTACAGTCTGACCAGACGGTACTGGCTCTTATCCACCGGAATCTGCCAGTCACCATAATGCACACTGATATTCGAGCCAACCGCCTGTCTTGTATACGAGATAAACGGATACTCACCCTTCAGAGTACTGTCATAGGAGTAGGTAATGTATGTAACAGACAGATCTTTATCTTTCTTAGCAATCGGATTATTGGGACTATAGTAGTTAACAGCTACAAACTGCTGATTATATGTTCCTCTGCCGTCATCATTGCCAAAGGCAGGCAGTTCTTCCAATGTATTCTGGTTAAAATTGATGCCTTCCAGATAGTAGGAAACCCTGTTATTAACATTGGCGCTCGTATTATAATAGCCAATCAGAGATCCTGTCGTTTCCTTCGGGCCCTGAACCATGCCTGCTGCATAGCTTGCGTCTGGCTGACTGACCCATGTGGAACCAATTAAGCCCCCAACATTCACACTGCCGGTTGTATAGCTCCACTTATTCATATCACCATTACTCTTGGTGCCGCCAAAGACAGAGCTGGAGGAATAACTATAAGAAATAGTACCTCCAGAAATGCCAACTAAGCCGCCGGCATTGATTGAACCTTCAACATTATAGTAACCAATTGTATTTGCATCATCCAGATAGCTTCCGTTTGTGGTTCTGCCTCCAGAGAAGCTGGAAGTAATAGAGCCCCTATTAAAGTTACCAACCAGACCGCCGGCATTACCGCCCTGCACATATGCAGAAGCACCGCTGCTGACAATCTCTTTGCCCTCGAAATAGCCAACCAGACCACCGGCATCACCAGAAGTTCCGATTCTAACCATGCTCTTTTCACCAGTCACAAAGCAATGAGAGATTGTTGTTTCATTAATGACTTTGCCACCCAGAATACCCGCTGCGGAAATACCACTGTCTGCCTGAATGACACCATTTTCAACAGTCAGTTTACTGACATTCAGCAAGCCCTGCATTGTTCCAAACAGGCCGGCATTGCCGTTAGCAGTATCAAATGAGATGTCAGAAATCGTATGACCATGACCAAAGAACGAAGTATCTGAACCAGTAAACATCATATGCCCCGTGATTGGATAAAACTTCTGATCTTTGATCTCTCTGCCATCAGATAAGTATACAGATGTTACCTCATCGGATGAATTAGCCCTTAATTTCTTGACACGCTCAAAGAATGTATTGCCGTCTGTATTCCAGTGAATATCTGCTGTCAAACTGGCCTTCTGAAATATCGGGCTCCATCTTCCTGCAACATCAGAGCTCATATTCTGCAGATGTCTGCCACAACTGATTACTGCTTTTGTGCCATCCGTATTATCACCAAAGGAACTATTAGTTGTGGCAGGATCAGACACAACTATTCCATTCACAAGTACGCGGGCAGTCACATCATAACCTGGTTGAGCAGCACTGTTTAGAAGAACATTTTGCAGTCTTCCACTATGGCTGTCCTTCATATACGTAATATCGTCAATATTAATTGTATATTTTGTTACATTGCCAACTGTTTCTTTTTTGCAAAGATCACTTCTCCAATCATTAACAGACTTATTATTATAGGCATTTGTCGTTTCAATCGACCCATCTTTTTTAAAAGTGAAAGACATAACACGATCAGCAGGATCCACATCTGTGCCAAATAATTGTGTTGACTGACCATTACGATATGGATAAAAGAACTGTACCTCTACTTCATCATTTGGCCCAACATTTGGTACTGATGCAATCAACTGCAGGATTTCATCATTATTAAAGCTTACCGTAGCATTATTCTGGGGAGTACCCTGCCAGTCACCAACATGAGTCTTCAAAAACCATGCTTTGGCATTATTATCCAGAGAACTGACTACTGTATATGGATAGGTGACTGTCTTATTTCCATCCAGCAGTGATTCATCATTGACATACTTTGTATCTGTATCTGCTATGCCAGTAAAGCTGGAAGGCTCTTTGACATTTGTGCCATTCACAACCGTAACAGCATAGCTACCAGCCTTGGTAATCGTGGAATTATCATTGACACTGCCCACAAAGGCATATGCCGTACTGCCGGAAACAGAAGCCGTCACATAGCTGTTTGTAATACCATTCAGTGTCGTGACAGTGCCAGCAATGCCACCGGCATTATGACTGGCAATGATATTGTAGTGTTGATTGCCTTTGGTCGTATCCGGATCATTCTGCTTCACATAATCCTTCTGATACGTATGACCGGATACATAGCTGGCTTTCACAGTCAGTGTTGACGCACTGCCAACCAGACCGCCGGCATTTCCTCTTGTAGACTTTACATAGGCAGAAACAGCTGTATTTGTAATATTGACAGTACCATCACTGTGACCAATCAGACCACCGGCATCGCCGCCTGTGGACTGAATGGAAAGATCCGCAGATTTGCTCCAGACAAGTACATTATCGGTTTCGAAGGTTGCTCCGTCTGATGCCTGACCAAGCAGAGCACCGGCATGTCCGCCAGCCTTGACATTGATATCCATTACTTCCAGATTTTGAACGGTCAGCTTGGTATTACTGCCGCTGAGCGTACCAAAAACACCGCCATCGCCATCGGTATCCGTCGTAATATCACTGAGAAGATGCTGACGCTTGTTCTTATCTTTCGTATAGTAGCCGCCATCGTATGTAAGATTCTTACCCAGATTTACAGGTTCATAAGTAATAACGGCCTCTGAAGAAGCCTTCACAAGCGCACTCAGATTATTCTGATATTTCGTAAAGGAAATGTCAGTTAACTGTGAAGCTGTATTAACCATTATATTATTGTATTTACCAAGATTCTCCAGATGACGAATACTGCTGATCCCAGCATTGCCGAATTTCAGACTTGCAAACAGAGAGTTTGTCTTTACAGCATTGGAAACTTTTGAAACACTGGTATAGGTATTGTTATTTCCTTTTTTTACAAGACTGACGCTGACGGTAATATTCTCACCTGCATAGAGGTTTGTAAACTGGGTGCCAAAACGTTTCGTTTCTTTACCATCTTTATCCTGATAGGCATCCAGAATATACGAATACGTATGAGAAAGGCTGCTCTGCGGCGTCAGATCAGAAAGCTGCAGATCTTTCACCGCTGTCTGCTTTGAAGTGGTGCCATATACCTTCAGCTGCAGATAATACTGACTATATGTATCATGCAGCAGTTTTTTCTGTTCCTTGTTCAAAGAAATCAGCGCACTCAGGGTATCCCCATTATCAATATTCAAACCTGGCGCATCACTTTTCACCGCCGCTGAATCACTGTCTTTGCCGCCATAAAAGCCAATGGTCTTCCCCGCCTTGCCATCCGGAAAATGACGACGGACAGACTTGGCTTCGTCACTGCTGATCTTTCCATTTTTAGAAGCCATGGCTGTCTGCAGTGCTTCCTTCCGACTTTTCAGAACATCACTGGTAAACGTATAGCCATAACTGCGGCCGGCATACGAATAAAAGACGCCCAGAACCGTCGCCGAATCATAATCATAGGTAATGATATAGCTGCCACCGCTGCGCATCGTCTCATCCACCGACCCATACGGCAGAATTTCATCCCGAACCGCAGGTATATTTTTCGCATCAGGTGATACGACAATATCATAGATATCCTGAGCACCCGCTTTCTCATAATATGATCCCTGATACAGATCATCCTTTTGCCCGAGATCATTTCCCGTATATGTACTCAGCGCCCCCGTTGAAGCCACCGCATTAAGATGATACTGCGCCGCAAGATAAATCTCATGTGCCGCCTGATCCGCATCCTTCAGACGCAGATTCCACATATACGGCACCACATTGATAATCGAAACCGCCACCAGAATAACTGTAATAGCGACCGTGATTAACATTTCTCCAAGGGTAAAACCCCGATTGTTTCTATATTTCTTCATCGTCATTTCCCTGCCACTGCCACTGCGTCATTCAGGTTCTTGATCTTGACACTGTCCACTTGATACAGCACCTTTTTTTCAGAGTCAACCGCCTTTAGATTTTTTATCTCAAACACGTGAGTATTTTGGTCATATGTCAGACTTTCATATGTCACATACATCCTGCCGCCGCCCATTGCTTCCGGCACAAACGCTTCCACAGAAGCACTGGCAAGCCCCGCAGAATCATCACTTCTTTTGATGCCAAAAAAAGAAGACGTACCTGTCCCTGGCTCAAACATCGACGTATAGCCCGTCTGATCATCCGCAAACCAGTGTACATTCATTTTTGTATCTACCGCAACCTCAGACGCAAATTCCAGCTCATCCTGCATCCGGATCGCCAGCGTTGACACATAGACCTGAGCATTTGCCTTATCCGTAATCTTCCACCACGAACGTGTAAAAGCCACAATCCCCGTGACAATCATCAGACCTGCAAAAGACATGATTAAAACAGCTGCCAAAGTCTCAGACAATGTAAAGCCACCTGTTTTTCTCACCCTGTCCCTGTTCATTCTGCCTCGTTATATACCGAAATCGTTGTTCCATCCTTTGTATTCGAATATACATGTACCTTGATATCGCTACTGTACGCCGTAAAAGATTGATTGCTGTTTTTCTTCTTTACAGAAGCCTCATAGGAAGCTGTTGGCGTCGCTTCCGCCAGAGCATTCATCTGCCCGTAATAATCACTCATCCTTGCATCGGATTTTGTCATCGTCCGACCTGCTGCCATGACCGAACCCGCCACCAGCAGGCTGCCCAGCGCTGCAACCACTACTGCCGCCAGAGCCTCTGTTATACTTTCACCACGATTGCTTCTCAGCTTATTCATGATCTGCTCACACTCGCTTTCGCAAACGATATAATCGTTGTCTTCACCGCATTCTGCCCGGCATCCGGATTTCCCTCTTCTATTGCTTCATAGGCAATGTTCGTTGTAATCACCGGTGTACAATGCACATAACAAACCGCTTTATTCCTGGAAACCCGGATATTGATGGACAGATCCGGATTCAGCGTATATGCCGCATACGCTGTCAGATTCTCATCACTGCCAACACTGATCTGCATATCACTTGTAACAGGTTTCAGATTCGATACACTGCCCGTCTTTGCCAGACTGCCATTGCTGAAAGCTTCACTCTTATTTGAGATATTTTTCAGATAGTTGCTGTACATCATCTGAATCGAAGCAGACAGAACAGAAGAATCTGCTGTACCTGTTACATCTTTATAATCATTGAAATCCGCCAGACTCGTCTTCTCCTCTGCATCTGCGCTATTCTGTGACTCATAGTACTTCGTATCCTTCATGGTCGTACCATCTTTATCAATCGCAGCTGTTTCCACAATGATCACGACATCCTTCTGCAATTGATCGGCGATCAGGCGAGCCCCAGACACAGCCGCGGAATCATCCTGCCTGCTTTCAATGACCGAAGCAGCCCTGCCATTGGCCGCCGTGGCAGCCGCAATTAACATTGATGCCAATATCGCACACACAAGAAAGAACAGCAGTGCCACACTCAGTGACACCCCCCTGTCCGACTTCAGTTTTTTTATTCCCCTGGTATTCATATCCTGATCCGGTACCTTCTATGCGTCCATGCGCATGAAAATACCTACTGATATTGTACTCCAAAAGAAGGCACAGATTCGACACTTAAACACTTTCAACAATTGGAATATTCAATTAGCCAGCTTAAATGCTGGTTTTTGTGTCAAATCCTAAAAAAGTCTATTGTTAATGTGGTTATGAAATTGACTTATAACAAGAACTCTAAGGACCCCCATTTACTACATTCAGCAGGGTGTTCGAAATGGCAGGAAGACTACTACCAGAACTATCTAACGGATCGGTAAACATTCTGAGCTGCTTGCCATTACCAATGATCCCCTCGTTTATACAAAGAGGATGGTGGCTGAATACAACGAAAAGCAGAAAAACGAGAAAGTTACTATGGAGGTTAAAGTCAGCTTTGATGAGAAAGTAACTAACAGCGGTGATGCCGCTTCTCCTTCTATTTTGAGAAACATCGCTATCTCTTTCTGCAGGCTGTCTGCCATCAGATTGATCTGAAAAAGTTTTTTGATCAGATCTCTGCTGATCGCAGATTTACTTTCGATCCGAATGAGTTTCATCGTTTCCTGGTATTTGCCCGTATTCTTGATCCATCATCCAAGTTCTATGCGTGCAATCATTTCGATCAGTTTTATGAGCAGCCGAATCTTGAGTACCGGCACATCATGCGGACCCTTACCCTGATGAATGATCATTTTGATGAGTACATTGAATATCTTTATAACGCGAGCAGTAATGTAATCAAAAGAGACTGCTCTGTCTGTTATTACGACTGCACTGACTTTCACTTTGAAACAGAGAGTCCTGATGAGGATTACGTTGATGAAGTAACCGGAGAATACTTAAAGGGATTCCGTAAGTATGGCTTTCCCAAACAGCACCAGCCGCTGCCGCTTGTACAGATGGGACTCTTTATGGACGCTCAGGGCATTCCGATTTCTATTGGGCTGGAAAGTGGAAATACAAGTGAACAGACAATGGCTGTACCAATGGAATCCAAGATTGCCAGGATGTTCGGCAATAAAGAATTCATTTAATTCGCAGACGCCGGTCCTGGTTGATTCAACATCCGCAGGTATGCTGTGACCTTGCCCGTGGGATCGGTACAAAACACATGAAGGCTTTTGTAGTCAAGTCCATCCGCGTCCGGATAAAGGATCTTCTCCTCTCCCACAAACACATCAGCCCTTGCTCTTAGTATTTCATAAAGCTCATGCGTCATTAAGGCGTCGAATGAACAAACATGGAAGCCATTAATTTGAGCAGAAATCATAAGTGTCCTCCATATGCGTATGAAGCCGGCATCACTGCATGGTTACATGGATTAAGCTCTATCTAGAAAACATTATCCGGTGTACACCAAGTATTGTCTTACTGTTCCAGCACTATTATTGACAACCAATATCCATTTCTTATAGACACGTTTGCTTAAGGCCCAGTCCGAGTGATCACCAGGACGTGTAGACGTTGTCCAGGAAGAAGGAGGATTCGAATAATTTGGGCCATTTTTTTCAAGCCAACTCCCTCATATTCGCTGTTTATATTATCGACTTCTGTTCCGACCTTACCTGTCTCTGTATCATAGGAATAATAAGTTTCTCCTTCCGATCAATGGTTGGTCGTCGAAAATTCCGCTTCTACTGCGGCATAAGCAGCTCTTGGCAAGCTAATCCCCAGCGATATATTGCCTTACAACCCCATTAGAATTACCAACAACCAGTCCCCATTTCTTATATACATGCTTGCCTGGGTTCCAATCCCAATGTCCACCAATCCATGTAGATGTCGTCCAAGAAGACGGTGTTGACCAGTCATCTCCAACACCGCCAGCATATTCCTTATTGCTATAGCTGTCTACTGTTCCTACTTGACTTGTCGCAGTATCATATGTGTAATATGTCTCTCCTTCCGACCGGTGATTACTCGTAAGGAACTGTATTTCTACAGCAGAATAGGCAGCTCTCGTATTTGCCTGATTTGCCGCAAGCCTTGCCTTCTGCACCAGCTTACTGAAGATCGGGATGGATATCGCCACGAGCACTCCGATTATGGCAACTACGATCAGGAGTTCTGCTAATGTAAAACCTTTATCCCGTTTTTCCATCAATCATTCCCTCCTAACAGCCCATTGCCTTAATACCGAAAGTTCCGTGATGACGTCACATTGCCTTCATACTACGGTGATGACCTATACCGATCATCTATGATGATTACCACATTACTTGATATTGTGCTTGTTCATCTTCTCTTTGAAGATATCCGTGATGATCGTCCTAAGCTCCTCACGCTCTTTTTCCGGCAGTTCTCCTGGATTCTTTGCGACTGCATACAGCTCAGGATACTGATTGGCGATCCGCTCGATGGTTTTTGTCGTTGCGTGTTTTCTCACGAAGAAGGGAATCTTCTTGATCCACTCCTGTGGGACGAGAGCAAGGATCTTGTCAGCGGCCTCTTTATCACTAATCTCAGCGGTGGAAAGGCCGGCGTTGATTTGTTTCTGTTCTTTATCTGTGAAATCGTTGAGCTCCATTATCGTATACTTCCTTTTATTAAATTCACCTGCTATTGTTACTGAAGTTTTGAATCCGATTTCCAAGCGGTAATTATATCGGATAATCCCGCACTGATAGGATTTCCTGATGAATCGAAATTAATCGCAAGTACGTATCTTCCGGAATTTGCTTTATTATCTCTTATTGTGTTTAAAGGAGAAGGTAAATTCTTGCCAAGTCCGCTCCAATCATTTTGTTTCTTGCTTTTAATATTTACGATAACATCGATGGCGTTTATCTCCCCATTTTTATAGTTTATCCAAACATGATGAACGCTGTCAGAGTTCCAATGAGATTTAGCCACATCGTTCGTCATATAAGCTGTCATCGCCTCAGCATAAGCAGATCTCAAATTTGCCACCGATGTTGCATCCCTTGCCTTCTCCAGCTGCTTACTGAAGATAGGGATGGATATTGCCACGAGTACTCCAATTATGGCTACTACGATTAAAAGTTCCGCAAGAGTGAATCCTTTGTTGTCTTCTCTTCTCATGTTGTGTTCACCTCCGGTCGCTATCTTGCTTCTATATACTCTCCCCCTATTATCATTATAAGCTTTGCTTTCCTGGACTGATGATTGAAATTTTGGTGACGACAAGCACGTCGATGATGGCCATCACGGTGAGGATAGAATGAATCCATCGTTGTCTTCTCTTCTCATGTTGTGTTCACCTGCTTTTCAATCATCAGCTATTCCATTCTTTGCCCTCGGATAATGTTTTTACGATTTCCTGATACTTTTTGTATGCATCCGGATAGTTCTCTTGTCCATGTGTCGGAAATGCACAATAATATCCTACAATAGCGCCAGTATCAGGATTCATGTGAATCGTCCAGATATCTGCCACGAGATCACCCAGCATATGGCCATCGCTCAGTTCCGTATCAGGTGTCCAACTGGATACATCCGTGTTTGTAGAAATTTTTCCATTTTTATCTACAACCCAGTAGCCCGGGCTGTCATTAAAGACTCCCTTTCCAGCGGCTGTGAAATACATATAAGTGACGGTATGATATGTTGAATTATATTCTTTAACGCTTCCATGCCCCGCAACGTAATCCAAGTATGCAGCTTCCGCCGCAGAAAACGCGGCTCTTGCATTTGCTTGATTCGTAGCAAGCCTTGCTTTCCTAAGCTGAGCATGGAAGATCGGGATGGATATTGCGACAAGGACAGCAATGATGGCGACCACGATGAGGAGTTCAGCAAGGGTGAAGCCTTTATTCTGTTTTCTCTTCATCTGTGATCACCTCATTCTTATACTTCATGTCCTTGCTTGATTAAATCATTCAGCTTTTTTCAGATCGAACGCATATATGCCACTTGCAGTTCCCATTGCTATAACTATTTTGGGGTTTTCGATATATTCTGTATCTGCACTATTTGTTATCCCATATTCGCGTTCCAAATAATACCCATAGTTATCATTCCATAAACTATGTCCATGCATACGTTGTAACGCTTTTGACGTATAGAGAACAACACATAGAGTCCTGCTGTTCCCTTCCGGCCGATTGATTCCCATCGTTCTGATACCACCGCCAATTGTCTCATCGTCAGCTGCTACCGCAAACTGTCTGTGGACATTTCCGTTATTACCCTGTCCCTGATGAGTCATTTTCACAGGAACATACCACGAGTGATCCGGATCAGATGCAGCAGCTGCCATCACTTCTGCATAGGCGGCACGAAGATTGGCCTTATCAACAGCCTCCTGTGCTTTCAGTTTCTGTTTTGCGAAAACCGGGATGGATATTGCCACCAGTACTCCGATTATGGCAACAATAATGAGGAGTTCCGCTAATGTAAAGCCATTATTCTGTTTTTCCTTCATCCCGCATCACTCCTTATCTGATCCTGCCTAAGATCTCATTTCAAGAGACAGATTCCATATATACCTTAATAGTTGTAGAATAAATAACGCGTCGTTCCAGGTTTGTAATCACCTTTTGAACTATCTCTTTCAATGCCTATCTTACTGTACACTCTTTTTGTGAGTGCCCCGTGAAAAGAATCCATAGTCCACGTTTCTGGCTCATCCCATGTCTGAGCAAATAATATGCCACCTTTATCTGCAGCTTGATAGTCCAAAGCATTATCATAAAGTGGACCCGATACAGTCCCAGTCTTTATATCATAAACCTTGCATTTCATCAGTTCATTATTGTCATAGTAAGTTGCAAATACAGCAGCTTTTGCGGCCCGCGCATTTGCAAGATTGGTCGCAAACCTTGCCTTTTTCAATTGAGTATTGAAGATAGGTATGGAGATAGCAACAAGGACTCCGATTATGGCAACTACGATCAGGAGCTCCGCAAGAGTGAAGCCTTTCCTGTTGTTCTTGTTCACATGCTCATCCCCTCTCATTACCATAAACATACGATTGCAAGGAAAGTACCATCACCTTGCATAGCAACATCCCAGTACTGATATGTACGATCAGTGAGAACGGTATAAGACATTTGCCCAGTACTTAATAGCTTACCGCCCATGTTCATCTTCCACTTAGATATATCAGTTTCTCCTTTTCCTCCACCTTGTGAGTAACCAATATTGGCGAAATCCTTATATGTAAATCCCATCTTATTATTAGGACTTGCGTTCCCCCAACCCACATATGTACACTGTCCCGTCTTCGTATCATATCTGAAATACATATGCTCATTGCGGTCAGCTGTTGTCGTTTTCTTGACATCATCCGGTGTTTCAAGGAAACATGTGATCGCCGCTGACATGGCAGAGCGGGCATTCGCCTGATTAACCGCAAACCGGGCCTTCTTGAGTTGGGAGGTAAAGATCGGTATGCTGATGGCAACGAGCACAGCAATGATCGCAACCACGATAAGGAGCTCCGCCAGTGTAAAGCCTTTTTTCTGTTCTTTTTTCATAACAAGCATCACTCCTTTCCGTTTCACCTATGTCACTGCCACACCACGTAATTAACGCAATCAATATGGATCTGATGGTATAGATTTATAGTTATCATTCGCCTGAATCTTTTTTATGGTTCCATCTTTATCGAATGTATAAATATATCGATAGAAATAATAATCTCCAAACTTATAAGCAGTATTTTCTGTCAACTCAGTATTTACATTCCATGATGAAATATCATTGGGTACTACATTGGCGCTCGGACTATAAGCTTTAATATTTAAGTTTCCCGCTATATTTGTGCTAGTACTTCTCGATTTTGCAACCCTGCCAGACCGTATATCATACGCAATGATATCGTAAGAAGGATCCTCAAGGTATGCAGCATAAGCCGCAGCCTCTCCCGCTCTTCCATTTGCCTGATTAACTGCCACTCTTGCTTTTCTGAGCTGAGATGTAAAGATTGGTATACTGACCGCAACGAGTACAGCAATGATGGCGACTACAATGAGGAGCTCTGCGAGGGTGAAGCCATTATTCTTATCTTTCTTCATGAATGCTCACCTGTCTCCTATCTTATTTCTGTTCAAACTGTGCCTCCGTACCGTCTGCAAATGCCTGGAGCACTCGCCTGTATTGCTCTTCATCTGCTTTCGGAAATGCACAGTAATATCCCTTGATTTCTCCATTTTCGGGATTCAAATGAATGGTCCAGATCCTGGCAACAAGATCGCCGATTTTCTTACCATCGCTGATTTCAGTATCCACGGTCCATTTCGAAACATCCGTATCTGTATAAATTTTTCCATTGCTGTCGCAGATCCAGCGATTGTCTCCCGGAGAATAATGGAAATCCAGGATCCCTTTTCCTACTTCCGGAAAATACGTATAGGTCACCGTATCATAATTTTCGAAGCGGCCATGCGTATTGCTGTTGGAAGCAGCAGTGCCGTATTTCTCCATATCATCGAGGTAGGCAGCCTCCGCTGCAGAGAATGCCGCTCTTCCATTTGCCTGATTCACAGCCAGCCTTGCTTTCCTCAGCTGGGTATGGAAGATCGGAATGCTGATGGCAACGAGCACAGCAATAATCGCAACCACGATCAGGAGCTCCGCTAATGTAAAGCCCTTTTTATTCTTTTTCATAGAGCATTGCTCCTTTCCGTTTGTCTCCGCAAACTTACGGTTTTACGTTATCAATATGGATTCGAAGGCTTTGATTTATTATTATCATTCGCTTGAATCCTGGTGATCTTTCCATCATCACCGAATGTATAAATATAACTGTAGAAATAATTTAATTCAGTTTGCACGATCGCTACTATCAAGGAAGCCATAATAAGTGATTATTACACCATCCTGAACTTGCATCTGCCAATTTTTAAAAACATAATTTCCCAATGGTAAATGCTTATTTGTGCGAGTTTCTGTTGTCCAAGAAGAAATATCCATATTATGGGGACCATCCTTTCCAACATAGGCTCCATAATTGCGAGGACCTTCCTGTCTTACTTTTCCAGTCGATATATCATAAGTAAAATAGCCGGTACCGGCAAGTTCTTCCGACAAATAACCTGCAGTATAAGCTGCATACGCTGCCCTGGCATTTGCTTGATTAGTTGCCAGTCTTGCCTTACGTATCTGATTATTGAATATAGGTATGCTAACGGCAACGAGCACAGCAATGATCGCAACCACGATAAGGAGCTCCGCCAGTGTGAAGCCTTGATTCTGTTTTCGCATCGACTCTGATCACCCCCTCCATCAGATCTTCCGCTCAGTATCATACACCGGAAATCTGATTTCATTCTGTTTTTTTTCAAGTCATTCACCAAACTGCTGCTTGCAGTGCCCATGGCAATCACAATTCAGGGATTTTTCATGTATTCTTCATCCCTGCTGTTCCGGATTCCATATTCCCGTTCAATATAATATGCGTAGCTGTAATTCATGCATCTCCGCCCCTGTCATGCAGATTTCTAAGCTACCTGGAAGTATAGAGAACCACGTACAAGGTCCTGCTGGTTCCTTCCGGTCGATTGATTCCTAAAGCCCGGATACCGCCTCCGATCGTTTCCTCATTCCCAGCTAGCGTAAACTGCCTATGCACATTTCCGTTATTTCCTTGTCCCTGATGTGTCATTTTCACTGGCACATACCAGGAATGGTCCGGATCAGAGGCAGCGGCTGCCATCACTTCGCCATAAGCATCGCTAAGGTTGGCTTTATCTACAGCTTCCTGTGCTTTCAGTTTCTGCTTTACAAAGACAGGGATGGCAATGGCAACGAGCACTCCCAATGCCGACCTTCACCCATGAGATGCTGTGGACAAGGGAAACCGGTTCTGAAGTGAACCCCCTAAGTTGGACAACAACCTAGGGGGTTCACTTCATTCATCACACCTTTTCATAAATGTGTGTACGCGGATTTTAAAATCGTGGAACACATTATGGCCATAATAGAGCGAAATAGAGAAAGACAAGAAGTTTAAGCCAAAGTGAACATTTTCATAAAAGTAAAAGAAGGCATAGAAAAACTCATCCTCCAGACACGGAAGATAAGCTTTAAATGAATAATTAAAATTACTTAGCAGCACCATCTGCAAGAGTAACAGTGCCATCATCTTTTACAGTTACTATCATCTTTGTTACGTCATCAGAAGCCATTAATCCTGTAACTGCTGTTTCACCAATCTTTGCATTTTTATTGTCGACTGTCCAACCAGCTTTCTTCTGATTAACATCAATTTTTTCCCTATAGCTCTTGCCATCAGCAGTAGCCTCTACCTTAGAGCTAGAAGATTATCCCGTCAGAACAGATGTAGAGCATTCTGCATAAGCAGCTCTTAAATTTGCAAGGTCTGTAGCTTCTCCAACTGAGATGTGAAAATCGGAATAGAAATAACAACTAATACGACCCGTGCCATGTTGATTGCAATGAAAACTGAGTCAGTACATCGTTGTGCGCAGCTTGGTTGCGAATTGTGAACAAACCATTTGAAAACCGACAGTCAGTCGCCAAAATAATTCCGTTTAAATTACTTTGACCATTTTTTATATTTTCATTAAAATGGTCAAAGTAATAAGGTAATGTTGTTTCAAAAAGGAGTGAATTTATGGCAGTTTTACTAAAACGTGAAAAATATCTTTCCAGGATACGTGGATTCTATAACGATTCAGATCTCATCAAAGTCATTACCGGCATAAGAAGATGTGGAAAATCCAGCCTTATGCAGACGATAGCTGATGAGTTAAGGGAAGATGGGGTACCCGATCAAAATCTGATTTTTATCAATCTTGATGCCAGAAAATATAATCGGATTACCACCCCAGAACAATTGAATGCTCTTCTTTCGGAATACGACAATATATCAGGACTAAAATATCTGTTTATTGATGAAATACAGAATGTCAAAGGATTTGAAACTGTTATCAACGGATTCCGGGAAGATGGCAATTATTCTATATTTATTACCGGATCCAACTCCTATTTATTAAGCGGTGAACTTACGACCAAACTGACCGGACGTTATATTGAGTTTGAAATATATCCCCTGACGTTTGATGAATATGAGAAAATGAAAACATTATATGGAAAAACAATTGACCCGGATATCTATCAGGAATTCAATCATTTTATTCTGGAAGGAGGCTTTCCAAAAGCCGTGCAGATGGATTCACTGCAGGATAAAAGGACATATATAACCAGCATTGTTCAAGAAATTTATCAAAAAGATATTCGCAGGCGTGTTCACATTGGTGATCGTCAGGCATTTGATGTTGTTCGAACCTATCTGATCAATAATTTTGGAGCAACGACCAGTATTCGAAATCTGGAAAATAATTTGACCAGAAGTGGCATAAAAATAAGTCGTCCTACTCTTGGGCGATATATCCAGATTCTTCAGGATGCTAAAATTCTTTATCCCGTTGACAGATTTGATATGAAATCCAAACGATCCATTGGCGGTGAAAAAAAATACTACATTGCAGATTTAGGATTCTATTTTGCAATGAATACAGATAACAGAATCAACTATGGACCTGTTCTTGAAAATATCCTGTACTTTTATGCCAGAAGCAAGAACTATTCTGTCAGTGTTGGCAGAATCGGCAAGCTTGAATGTGATTTTATTTTGCGTGATACGGGCATGAATTATTCATATGTTCAGGTCGCAATGACAATTTTGAACAGCAAAGAAACTGAAGATCGAGAATACAGACCGTTAGAAAACATAAAAGACAATTATAAAAAGTACGTTATGACGCTTGATCCAATTCTTCAGAAACGAAATGGCATTGAGCATGCAAACATGATTCGCTTCATGCTTGAAGATAAAAACTTTTGATGCTGATGATATCCATCATATCCAGGCAAATGTAAAGGGGTCATAAACTGTGAAAACCCGAATACCGACAACCATAAGAAAAACTCATCCTCCGATTAAGGAAGATAAGCTTATCAATATCAAACTAAATTAGTTTCCTGATCCGCTAGCTGCTGCTGTGTAACAGTTGCTGTTCCTGTTGCAGTAACAGTTACTGTGAAAGGTGTTCCCTTTGTAACGTTGCCAGGAAGAGTAGCCCGTTTAATGTTGTTTTCTACTTTATCAAATGCACCAGTGCTCTGTGCTGGATCTGTAGTAACTGCATATGAAGCAGAATCACCAGTGCCAGTAACTGCAACCTTTGCATCATCAGTTGTGCCTGCAACTGCTGCAGCAGAAGCTTCAGCATATGCTGCACGAATATTATCTAAGTCTGTAGCTTCTCTAGCCTTCTCCAGCTGTGATGTGAAAATCAGAATAGAAATAGCAACTAATACGGCCCGTGCTGTGTGGGTTGCAATGCTAACTGTGCCAGTTGATTGGTGTGCGTTTCCGAACTACAAACTGTGTGTGACAATTTGGCAAAAGTAGATAACTTGTTGGCAAAAAGGTATTTTCGTGGAAAGGTTCATCCGGCATTGCAAATAACCAATTGAGAATTAACTTAAGATGCACATAATCAAACTGCCGCTATGAATAAGATATGCTAATATGAATTTATGTTTCATTCCGATGTGATTTATCTGGGGAAATTAGACATCAGGATTTATCAGTGCATTACTGACGAAATTGATACAGACGATGTTATTGTGTCCGAAAAACAATTACTTCATATTGCAGACCATCATCCTGATTCATACCCGGAAACACTGATACAGTTGAAATCAACCATCAAGGATCCGGATTATATTTTTCTTGATGAACGTAGGAAAGATACAGGTCTGATAGCAAAGAAGATATCCTTGTCCGGTGAAATTTTGTATATCGTTCTCCGGATATGCACTGACTCTGAAAATGGGACATTAGCAAACTCTGTAATCTCCGGCTGGAAAATCAGTGAAAGTCGTCTGCAGAACTATATACGGCATAAGCAGATTCTTTACAAAAAGGCTCAAAATTAGTAATATATAGGTACAAAGTCAAAGGCATCAGAGGTGGTAAATTTCGTTGCAACCACGCGCCCATCGGGCTAAAAGAGATGCAGGAGCGGCGACGCCTGCCTGATACTTTTGATCAATGAGGGTCAGCAGAAATGCTGACTCTTTTCATTAGCTAAAACAAATAGAATTCTCACGATAGAATACAAAATCGTTTCATTTGTGTCGGTTAATAGATGAAGGGAAATGATGACAAAACAAGAGTGTCTGCTCAGCGAACATGAATGATTCATAAACTGTAAAAATTAGGATGCAGATTGTAACAACCGGAAGAAAAAGATTAACTGTTGAAATCTGTAGCAAGGATATGGATACTCCGGCACAGAAAAAAATCATCCTCCGGTTAAGGAAGATGAGACTTGGACAATGAGTTAAAAGCACACATCATTGCTCTCTTAATTTTCCCATTCGTGTTCGTCACTTCTGTATCCTAATCCCAGGAAGATGAACAGGAATGAAGCAGTGTTATACATGGTAATACCAAAGCATGCAGATACAAGATAGGTAAATGCTGCAATCAGACGCATAAGACTTCCTTCTTTCAGTTCCGTCTTATGTTTCAGATTCCTTACAAATACACCAATACATGCACACGTATAAGCCAAAGCTTCCGGTATTCCAAATGTAGCCGCATACTGCAGATATTCATTATGTGTTCTGGAACTACCGGTAGCTTTCTTCAGCATGTTATCAATTCCTTCAATCCCATAACCAAATAGCGGTCTCTTACGAATATAACCTGCTGTTGTCTTCCATAATAACCATCTGGTTGTTCCTGTTTCATCCGCTTTACTCGGATCATCCGCAATATCCTTTACATCCGTAAAGAACTGACCAAGGCTCTCCAGAATCCCGCATCCTGCAATTGTCATAATGGCAGAGATGCCGAAGAATACCGCAAAAGAGGCGATTGCTGCAAGATCCCATTCTCTCTTTACAATCCATCTTACAATGATCATAAAAACAAATCCGAACACACAGGCAAGTATGCTCCAAAGGTATTGTTTACATTCAGAATGATCACATTCACACTCATGCATAACAGATAGATTAATCTCTTCATCTTTGTCTTTGATACAGAGAAAAGACTTGCTGCAAGCATGATATGAATAGCCAAGTAATATCCGTAATGATTGAACTGAAAGAATATACTCGTTGGATATTCATCATGTAAAGTAGGATCAGGTGGAAGAATGTAAAACTGATATACAGCAAATACTGCTACAGCTATACTGACTGCTAAAGATACATTACATAAAAAGCTCCTTAATCCGATCATTACGGATCAAGCTCCCTAATAAAAACAAAACACCAATATATCCCCAGTAACTTAACAACCCTTCATGTCTGGTCACATCTCCTAGCAATGAAATATCTGTCCATCCATTGATACATATGCTAATCAACATTCAGACCATGGCAAACAGAAACAATACATATACGGGCTGATGAACCATCATCGTAGGTAACTTATATTTACGCCCGCAGGTTCCGAAATCTGCGGAAAATGGCCTCATTCTGCGCAATAGTCTAGGGTCATTACAAGCGATGGACAGGCGCGCGTAATAGTACAGAGCAGGTTACGAATACATGCCTCAGGGGCGATGTGGCATCTGGAAAAGTCACAATTGAAGCAACACAATAACAATTGTTAAATACAAATCTGAGCAATTGTGTCCCTCATCCTCTTGATGAGGGATTTTGATTATTAAGAAGCCCTCCGGATTGCTCCGGAGGGCAGTAAATTCAATATTTTTGTTGTAAAACTGTTACTGCTTTTGTGCTACGGTTACGACACCTGCATCAGTAACCGTCACTGTAAATGCTTTTCCCGTCGTCACTGAGAAATCAGAATAACCAGTAAACCACGAAGGTGCACTTGTTACTTTGTTAAACTTACCGGTACTCTGAGCCGGTGCAGTTTCCTTTGTGACAGTAGATTGATCATCTGTCAAAAGTTCAGCAGATGCCTCTGCGTAAGCACTTCTGATATTAGCCAGGTCAGTCGCCTCTCTTGCCTTCTCGAGCTGCGATGTGAAGATCGGAATTGAGATTGCTACCAGAATAGCGATGATAGCTACTACGATCAGTAACTCAGCGAGTGTAAATCCCTTTTTGTTCTTTAATCTTTTAATCATGTTCCTTCTCTCTTTTCTTTGAGTATGGTTCTAACATATATCCCGAGTTTTGTAGCTCCTAATTCATAAAACATTCAGATGTGGCTTAACGGCCGC
>DXZE01000013.1 GCA_019415435.1 Erysipelotrichaceae bacterium | reverse complement strand
TACAAGCTACACTTGGCAATCAGAACCCCACAGGCTTGCCTGTGGGAGCAGTCAGGCTTATAAGGATTATTTTGTCAGACTGTTAATGATCTTTTGATTACAATACTTCATTGATAAATGGAACAATAACCCGTGGACTACATCTGGTAAACAGAGATTTAAATGCATTGTCATATGGTTGTGATTCAAAGCTGTTTTTAGCAGTAGTTCAGCCTCCTTCTACTTGTGTATTACCGAAGAAAAGGCAAAACCCTCAGAATTTCTGCATACAGGCATTAAAAAACTTCTCCATGTGGAGAAGTTTTATTACTGATTCTCTGATCCTATGTGAATCAGATTCTGTAACTGCATTCTGTAGAGTAACAGATCATCAATTCCAGGATTGACTACAACGGCTGCTATCTTTGCATTATAGTGAAGGAAATCCAGCAGATCCCGCTTATCCATAACGTAGTAATATTCTCCTTCACTTAAAGATTTCTTCCATGTATTCATATTCTCCAGACTGGTAAATACAGGAAAATAATTCTCCTTATCTGTTCCCTGCATGACGTCTGCTTTAAATACATCTTTTGCATGAAGGTCAGGATCATCTTTCAATTCTTTTTTAGGATATACAGAAGTGATAAAAGATACAGGACCAGTCAGATACATGGTTAAATCCGTTAAGGCAAGACGCATGCCTTCTTCACTTAAAGGCGCTTTTCTTTCTTCAAGAAGTTTTTCAAGATTATTATCTTTTTTAAGATCTTTTTCAGACAGATATTTTTTCATTTAAGAGCTCTCTTTCGATGACAGTATAGCATGTGCAGGGAAAACCTGATGATCTGAGTTTTCATAATCATATGCTTCATCTTTAAAGATACCTTCATGCAGAATTTCTATGTAACCTGCCTCTGCTTCCCTGCACATCTCTTCATATTCCTTATCATTCATGACGACTTCACAACATTCTCCATCTCTTACATATTCCGCATAATATTTCATATCAGTGCCTCCATATACAGTACTATAGACATGCGTAAAATTGTGAGTGTACATGATGATGCACAATGAAAACAATAAGAATGAGTATGGTACTGGTAAAGGAGGTTAGAGAAAAGCATTTACGGTCCATGCTGTTTGGTATTAGAATACATGTTAGTAGGAAGTCCAACTAATAAGAACAGAGAGGAAATCATATGCCGGATCATTCAAACTTTATGCTTGATTTATCAGTTTTGTACCGGAATACACAGAAATATTATGACCATGTATTACGCTCTTATGATATCGGCAGCGGTCAGGTTATCTTTCTGATGCTTATTAATGAAAATGAAGGCATAACCATGCAGGATGTTACAAGACTTTCGGAAGTAGATAAAGGTACTACTACGAAATCTGTGAACAGACTGATAACACAAGGTTATGTACAGACAAGACAGGATGAAAAGGACAAGAGAGTCAAGCGACTGTATACGACTGAGAAAGCAGCTGACATTATGAATGATATTTATGAATATCGTAATGAATGCCGGAATGCATTAGCGGATGGTGTGGATTTTGATCAGTTTAATGTGATGCTTTCTAAAGTAACAGATAATTCCCGTAAAAAATTACAGCCTGAAAAACCATATACAGGTATTCGTATTGGTGGCTTACAGAGAATGACATTACTGGATTATCCTGGCAAAGTGGCCTGTACAGTATTTTTATCCGGATGTTCCTTCAAGTGTCCGTATTGTCATAATCGTGATCTGGTGTATATACCTGAAAATTATGAATTCTTTGATCCGGATGATGTACTTGCCTATCTGAAGAAAAGACAGGGATTGCTGGATGGTGTATGCATATCAGGCGGTGAGCCTTTATTACAGGAAGATCTGAAATCATTTATAGAACAGATCAAGTCACTTGGATATCTTGTAAAGCTTGATACCAATGGCAATGAACCAGCTGCTTTGAAAGAACTTGTGGAAACAGGACTCATTGATTATGTGGCTATGGATGTAAAGAATGTACCGGAAAAGTATGCATTGACAACAGGTATGGATCCTTCGGTATTCTCTTGTGATGCTATTAAAGAGTCAGTAGCGTATCTCAAGAGTAACCCGGTAGAACATGAATTCAGAACAACGGTTGTAAAAGAGTTTCATGAAATGGAAGATATTATAGCGATTGCTAAGTGGATAGCACCAGATGATCACTATTATTTACAGCAGTTTCAGAGCTCTGAGAATCTGATTAAACAGGGCTGGCATGCGTATGATGCAGATGAAATGAAGAAGATGCTGGAAGAAGTCAGAAAGTATGTGCCTCAGGCAGAGTTAAGAGGTGTGAAGGAGGTATAGAGATGTACAGAGTCAGAAAAAGAGATGGCAAGATTGTAGATTTTCATCTTGATAAGATTGCAAAGGCAGTCTCAAAGGCATTTGATGCCTGTGAGAGAGAATATAACGATGACATCATCAATATGATTGCTTTAAGAGTGACATCGGATTTTGAACCAAAAGTCAAAGATGGTCTGATTGATGTAGAACAGATTCAGGATTCTGCTGAAAAGGTATTGAGTGAATCCGGTTATGCGGATGTATCCAAGGCTTACATTCTTTACCGCAAGCAGAGAGAGAATATCCGTAACATTAATGCAACATCATTAGACTATAAGAAACTGGTTGATTCTTATCTGAAGGCTTTGGATTGGAGAGTAAAGGAAAACAGTACGGTTACATATTCTGTAGGCGGTCTGATTCTTTCTAACTCTGGTGCTATCACTGCCAATTACTGGTTATCAGAAGTATATGACAGTGAAATAGCCAATGCCCACAGATCTGGAGATATGCATATTCATGATCTGAGTATGTTAACAGGATATTGTGCAGGATGGTCTTTAAAACAACTGATTCAGGAAGGACTTGGCGGTGTAACCGGTAAGATCACATCTGGCCCTGCCAGACATCTGAGTACCTTATGTTCACAAATGGTTAATTTCCTGGGAATTATGCAGAATGAATGGGCAGGCGCACAGGCATTCTCTTCCTTTGATACATACCTTGCGCCATTTGTAAAAGCTGATCATCTGACTTATCCGCAGGTTAAGCAGTGCATGCAGTCATTTATCTATGGTGTTAATACACCATCGAGATGGGGAACCCAGGCACCATTCACAAACATCACTCTTGACTGGACAGTTCCAGATGATCTGGCAGAACTTCCTGCAATCGTTGGCGGTAAGAATATGGATTTCTGCTATAAGGACTGCAAGAAGGAAATGGATATGGTAAACAAGGCCTTCATTGAAGTAATGATTGAAGGAGATTATAACGGCAGAGGATTTCAGTATCCGATTCCTACCTATTCCATAACCAGGGACTTTGATTGGTCTGATACAGAAAACAACAGATTGTTATTTGAAATGACAGCCAAGTATGGAACCCCATATTTCTCTAACTATGTCAATTCTGACATGAAGCCATCTGATGTCAGGTCCATGTGCTGCCGGTTACGTTTGGATTTAAGGGAATTAAGGAAGAAGTCAGGCGGATACTTTGGAAGTGGTGAATCGACCGGATCCATTGGGGTTGTGACAATCAACCTGCCGCGAATTGCTTATCTTGCAAAGGATAAGGATGATTTCTATAAGCGCCTGGATCATATGATGGATATTGCCGCAAGATCCTTAAAGACAAAGAGAACGGTTATCACAAAGCTTCTTGATGCGGGTTTATATCCTTATACAAAGCGTTATCTTGGTACATTCAATAACCATTTCTCTACCATCGGATTAGTCGGTATGAATGAAGCGGGTTTAAATGCCAAATGGCTGAAGGCAGATTTAACACATCCGGAAACACAGGCATTTGCGATAGAAGTACTTAATCATATGAGAGAAAGATTAAAGGATTATCAGGAAGAATATGGTGATCTCTATAATCTTGAAGCGACACCTGCAGAATCTACAGCGTATCGCCTGGCCAGACATGATGTGGAAAAGTATCCGGATATTATTACGGCTAACCGTAATGGCACTCCATACTATACAAACTCTTCCCATCTGCCAGTCGGGTATACAGATGATATATTCTCTGCTTTGGATATAGAAGATCCTCTGCAGGTGCTGTATACATCCGGTACGGTATTCCATGCCTTCTTAGGCGAAAGATTATCAGACTGGAAGGCGGCTGCCTTGCTTGTCAGAAAGATTGCAGAGAATTATAAACTTCCTTACTATACAATTTCTCCTACGTACAGCGTATGCCCAAATGATGGCTATATCTCTGGTGAAGTATGGAAATGTCCGAAGTGTGGCGCAGATACGGAAGTATATTCCCGTATTACCGGTTACTACAGACCAGTCAGAAACTGGAATGACGGCAAACGTCAGGAGTTTGAAGACCGTAAGACATATAATGTAGAAGGACTTGTCTCAAGACCTGTGACAGATTATAAGGCAGAAAAGAAAGAACCTGTTTCAGTACAGAAAGAGATAACACCTGAAAAGTATCTGTTATTTACAACCAGGGCATGTCCGAATTGTGCCATGATTAAAAAGATGTTAAATGAAAAGGGTATTTCCTATCAGGTGATAGATGCGGAGGAACATCCTGATCTTGTGAAGATGTATGGTGTCATGCAGGCACCGACATTAGCTGCGGTAGGTAAAGACAGTACAGAGATCTATGCCAATGCTTCTAATATCATCCGGTATGTGAATACACATACATTATCTGCATAAAAGATGTAGAATATACACCGGTATTGCAATCATACCGGTGTTTTAAGAGGTTTTATATGACAAAGGTTTTTTTAATTCTGCTTGGTGTATCTTTACTTGCCAGCATATGCGGCTTTAAGAAGTATGTCTGGTTTATATCTATTGGTTATGGACTTGCTGTAGCTGCAACTGGTGCTGTGTTATTAGGCATGTATCATGGTGTATTAAGCATTGGTACAGCATTGCAATGCATTCTCTTAATAGTGTATGGATGCAGATTATGGATGTTTCTTGCCTATAGAGAAGTAAAGAGTGCATCCTATAATGCGACAATGAAGAAAGAAATCAAGTCTGGTAAAGGCATGAGCTTCTTTGTGAAAGCTATGATCTGGATATCTGCTTCATTATTATATGTATGTGAAACATCACCTGTATGGATCAGATTAGAGGATAACAGAGGTACGGATGCATTATGCATCATTGGTCTGATCATATCCGCAACAGGAGTTATTCTGGAATTGCTTGCGGATTATCAGAAGAATGAAGCAAAGAAAAAGAATCCGCACAGGTTTGTGGATACTGGCTTATATAAATATGTCAGATGCCCGAATTACTTTGGTGAGATGCTGTTTTGGACAGGTATGTTTATCTCTGGCCTGAATATCTATACAGGCATTGCCCAATGGCTGATACCGCTTCTTGGATATATCGGTATTATCTATGTCATGTTTGGTGGCGCAAGAAGATTAGAGGTCAGACAGAATAAGAATTATGGAAGTGATCCTGTCTATCAGGAATATGTGAAGAAAACACCTATTCTGATACCTGGTACACATTTATATTCCGTGGAGAAGTATACATGGCTGAAAGCATAAAGAAAGATATTCCGGAAGGATTTACCCTGTCTATGGCTTTCATGGATTGCCTGCCGGTTTTATTCTTCAGTATATCTGCGGGTATTCTTTCTTCCAGATTTGACAGTGTATTATTTCTGACTGGAGCTGTTATAGTCATTATCGCCGGTGCGTTAAAAGTATGCTGGAAATTTATCCTGGCTTTGCTCAAAAAAGATATTTCATTCTTTAATAAACAGATGCGTTATCTGATGCCTCTGGGCTTTCTTCTTATGATCAGTGGATTAATCATCAATCATGACAAGTGGTCTCTTTCTATCGTTATAAAACATATACTTTCTTTCCCTTCCTGGCTGTTTTTCTTAACCGGTATAGCAGGCATGATATGCATGAGCTATTATGCGAAGCATCTGGATGGAAGAAATGCAAAGAATAACTGGAAAGAACAGGGTGTCAATGCCTTAGCACAATTGTGCTTTATGATTGGAATTCTTTTATAAGCTGTCTGAACATGCTTCAGATGGCTTTTTATGATATAGTAGTGTGCGTTATATAAAAACAGATGTGTTTCAATTAAATACATTCAGGAGATATATATGCATACATTGAAAAAGATCGTACAGGGATATTTACATGTATCATTAATCAAGAGAATCTTAGTGGGATTGATTGTTGGGATTATTCTGGCTTTGATAGTACCGGGATGGCAATGGATCGGCACTTTCGGGGATGTGTTTGTCGGAGCCTTGAAAGGAATCGCTCCTGTACTTGTATTTGTGCTTGTTATATCTGCCCTGGCACAAAAGTCAGCGCGTCTGGATCACCGCTTTGGATTAGTACTTGGCCTGTACATGTTAACGACATTCCTGGCTGCCCTGACTGCTGTCATCGTCAGTTATCTGTTTCCGGTTGCCTTACAATTAGGTAAAGCCGCAGAAGCTGCGGATGCCCCACAGGGCATAGGTGAAGTATTGCATACATTATTTATGAATATGGTAGATAATCCGGTACATGCCCTCATGAATGCCAATTATATCGGCGTACTTGTATGGGCTGTAATTATAGGTCTTGCCTTTAAGAAAACAGCATCAGATACATCCCGTGATTTATTAAAGGATGCGGCTTCCGCCATACAGCAAGCAGTCACATGGATCATTAATCTTGCCCCATTTGGTATAGCAGGTGTTGTGTATACAAATGTAACATCCAGTGGTTTATCCATCTTTACAGATTATGGATATCTCTTGCTTGTATTAATCGGGTGTATGTTATTTGTGGCATTAGTAATAGATCCGTTTGTGGCTTTTCTTGTATTGCATAAAAATCCATATCCTTTAGCCTGGAGATGCTTAAAGACATCTGGCTTAACGGCATTCTTTACCAGATCTTCCGCTGCCAATATCCCGGTTAATATGGACACATGCGCCAGACTTGGATTGGATAAAGATATGTATTCTGTTTCGATTCCATTAGGTGCCACAATTAACATGGACGGTGCAGCTATAACCATCACAATCATGACATTAGCCTGTGCACATACATTAGGCATATATGTAGATGTACTTTCAGCTGTTATCTTGAGCTTTCTGAGTACACTTGCTGCCTGTGGGGCTTCTGGTGTAACAGGCGGGTCATTGCTATTAATACCAATGGCATGCTCGATGTTTGGCATTTCCAATGATGCGGCTATGCAGGTTGTGGCGATTGGCTTTATTATCGGTATTGTCCAGGATTCTGTAGAAACTGCTTTAAACAGTGCTGGCGATGTGATGTTTGCGGCAGTAGCCGAGTATCATGAATGGCAGAAACAGGGAAAAGATCTGCCATACTTCCTTGGCGGAACAAAGAAGCTGGACATATAATCACTATTCACTTCGATTATAACATCATGTCTTTTTGGCATTGTACATATAAGAAACTGACTTTATCCTGTAAGTGTAATCAGGAAAAATAGATCATGGAATAAGTAACTTTAAATACAGGCGCCAGTATGGGATGTATCCGCTTATGCGCAAGAGATGTGAAATGGACCTATGATAACTGTCCATCCGGGACAATGGTAGAATTCTATGATGATGCCTCAAATCCAGGGCCATCAGGGAAAACTGTACCAATCACAATAGATTTGAATGATAACAGAAAGGGATGGGATTCTGCCGATCCGGATCCTTCTAATCCATGGAATGCATAGTATGAAAGAACTGTATAACAAATATAAGGAAATTATTAATTATCTGATTGCCGGTGTATTAACAACCGTTGTTTCATTAGCTGTCTATTATCTCTGTACTGCCACCTTTTTAGATGCGGATAACTCTGTACAGTTACAGGCTGCCAATGTAATCTCGTGGATCTGTTCAGTAGCTTTTGCGTATGCCACAAACCGCAAGTATGTCTTTGAGTCAAAAGATCCTCATATTGTCAAAGAAGCAGTGAAGTTTACAGGCTCCAGAGTCACAACGCTGCTTATGGATATGGCAATCATGTTTGTAATGGTCACTTTACTGCATCAGAATGATAAGATCGCAAAGTTAATATCACAGGTTGTTGTGATTGTCACAAACTATGTCATGTCAAAGCTTCTGGTATTCCGTAAAGATAAATGAAATAAGTTTCGAAAGTATTGAAATAATATACACGAAAACAATATACGCTTTTTCAATTCGATGCATGTCTGGTTTATAATAGTGCCATTATGAATAAGAAACGTGCATCTTTTAAATTTGCTTTTATAAAGACTTTACCGATTACAATCAGTTATTTCTTTGTGGCTATGGCATTCGGACTGGTATTACGACAGGGTGGATGGAACTGGATATGGGCTGCGGCTGCTTCCATATTCATTTATACAGGTGCTTTCCAGTTTGTACTAGCTGCCTTTATGAATGCAGGAGCTTCTTTCTTAACAGTTGTATTTACAGCTTTATTCATGAATGCCAGACAACTGTTCTATGGTCTTTCCTATATTGATGATTTCCAGAAGACGGACAAAAGATTTCCTTATATGATTCATTCATTGACGGATGAAACATATGCCTTGTTTAATTCCATCAGGGAATATCCGGATGATGTGGATAAGGCAGATGCACAGTTTATGATGGCTCTTTTATGTCATTCATCCTGGGTATTGGGATCGATTGCAGGTAATCTTGCCGGAGGCCTGATCCCTTCCGATATTCGGGGTGTTGATTATGCCTTAACTGCTTTGTTTATCACAATCTTTATCGACCAATGGAGAGGCACAAAGAATCATAAGCCTGCTTTAACAGGGGTTGTATGTTCGGTATTATTTCTGATTCTGTTGGGACCGGATAATTTCCTGTTGCCTTCATTAATTGTGACAACAGCGGTTTTGATTGCTTCAGGCAGGAAGGAGAAAGCATATGAGTAAGACAATGGCTGTATGGGTAATTATCTCATGTGCTTTGATTACCTTTATGTGGAGAGTCATTCCTTTCCTTGTCTTCCATGGGGACAGAAAGATGCCTCCGATCCTGGACAGATTAAAGGATCTATTACCTGCGGCGGTTATGGCAATCCTGGTTGTATATGGCCTAAAGGGATTAACGGGTGCAGATGGTCATGAAGCACTTTCCATGATTATAGCTTCCGCCTTTGTGGCAGGTATTCATATATGGGAGAAGAATACAATCTTATCTGTCTTTCTTGGGACTGCAGTTTACATGATCCTGTTGAATGTATTTTAGAGAGTATTGAAAAATACTTTCTTTTTTTATGCATGTTAGTTGACTTATACCCTGCAGGGGTATATAACTACAATGTGAAAGGAGATACCCCTTAGGGGTATTTAGAAATATGGCAGAAGAGATTATTAATGAAAGTAATGCGAACAGGCATGTAAAACGTACACCGGAAGAACAGAAAAAACTTCTGACCAGATTAAAGAAAGCAGAAGGCCAGATCCGCGGTATTGAAAAGATGGTTGAAAATGATATGTACTGTCCGGATATCCTGATTCAGGTATCAGCCGTACAGAGTGCTTTGAACAGTTTCAATAAAGAGTTACTGGCATGTCATATCAAAGGCTGCGTAGCCAATGATATCAGGGCAGGAAAAGATGAGTCTATTGATGAACTTGTCAAAGTATTGCAGAAGTTAATGAAGTGATTGGAAAGGTGGTCAAAGTAATATAAATGGAAAAGTATATCGTTACAGGCATGAGCTGTGCTTCCTGCCAGGCCCACGTAGAAAAAGCAGTATCCAAAGTGCCGGGGGTGAAATCCGTAGTTGTTTCGCTTCTGACAAACTCCATGACGGTAGATGGAACCGCTAGTGAAGCAGATGTCGTCAAGGCAGTCGAAGATGCGGGTTATGGCGCAAAGCCGGCTGAGGCAGAAGTAAAGAAGTCTTCTGCCAGTGCAAAGTTACAGGCAGAAGAAGATGCCTTAAAAGATACAACAACACCAAAGTTAGTCAGAAGACTTGTGTTATCCATAGGTTTCCTGTTAGCGCTGATGTATATCACAATGGGCCATAATATGTGGGGATGGCTGGTACCTTCTTTTCTGAATCACAATCATATTGGCTTAGCTGTGCTTCAGATGATGCTGGCATTAATTGTGATGTACATCAACCGGGCATTCTTTACATCAGGATTTAAATCCTTATTCCATGGAGCACCGAACATGGATACACTCGTAGCCCTTGGCTCAAGTGTTTCATTTGGATGGTCATTCTTTATTCTGATGGAAATGACATATCTGATCTCTGATGGAACATCCAATATGGAATTGATGGATCTCTATCATAACAAGCTGTATTTTGAATCTGCAGCTATGATTCCGGCATTAATTACTGTAGGCAAGACCCTGGAATCACTTTCCAAGGGCAGAACGACAGATGCTTTGAAGAATCTGATGAAGATGGCTCCTAAGACTGCGGTTCTGGAAAGAGATGGAAAAGAAGTAACTGTCGGAATCGATGAAGTAAAGACAGGTGATGTCTTTGTAGTAAAGCCTGGTGAATCCATTCCGGTAGATGGTGTCATCATTGAAGGGGAAACAGCTGTAGATGAGTCTGCCTTAACAGGTGAATCTATCCCGGTTGATAAAGGAGTCAATGATAACGTATCAGCCGCAACCATCAACCAGTCTGGTTATATCAAGGCCAGGGCTTCCAGAGTTGGTGAAGATACAACCTTTTCACAGATTATCCAGATGGTATCCGATGCGGCAGCTACCAAGGCACCGATCGCAAGAATCGCGGATAAGGTATCTGGTGTGTTCGTGCCGGCTGTTATTACTATTGCAATAATTGTTCTGATTGGCTGGTTAGTCGCTGGGGCAGATCTTGCGGAAGCTCTTGAAAGAGCCATCACGGTACTTGTCATATCCTGCCCATGTGCACTTGGTTTAGCTACACCGGTTGCGATCATGGCAGGTAATGGCATGGGCGCAAAGAACGGTATTCTCTTTAAAACTTCAGAAGCTTTGGAAAATGCTGGTAAGTTACAGATTGTCGCATTAGATAAGACGGGTACGATTACAGCAGGTAAGCCAGAAGTAACAGGTGTCTATCCTGCCGAAGGTATTTCCGAAGAAGAATTATTAAAAGATGCTTATGCATTAGAGTCAAAGAGTGAACATCCATTAGCCCGTGCGATTGTTTCAGAGGCTGAAAGAAGAAATCTGAAGGCAGAAGAAGTCACTGATTTCAAGGCTTTGGCTGGTCATGGCTTAACGGCAGAAATCAATGGTTCCAGAGTATATGGTGGATCCAATGCGTTTATTTCCACGATGACAAAGATACCTTCTGATCTTCAGAAGAAATCCGATGAACTTGCCGCAGAAGGCAAGACACCATTATTCTTTGAAAAAAATGGAAAGCTGATTGGTATTATTGCGGTAGCGGATGTCATTAAAGATGATTCTGCGCAGGCTGTTAAGGAACTTCAGAAGATGGGTATTGAAGTTGTCATGTTAACAGGTGATAACGAGCGTACCGCAAGAGCCATTGGCAAACAGGCTGGTGTAGACAGAGTCGTTGCCGGTGTATTGCCGGATGGCAAGGAAAAGGAGATCCGCAGATTACAGAAGCGTGGCAAGACAGCGATGGTTGGTGATGGCATCAATGATGCACCAGCTCTTACCAGAGCAGATACAGGTATTGCGATTGGTGCTGGTACGGATGTTGCGATTGATTCTGCGGACATCGTTTTAATGAATTCCAAACTGACCGATGTCAGTGGTGCTATCCGCTTATCCAGAGCAACATTACGTAATATCTATGAAAACTTGTTCTGGGCATTTGCGTACAATGCCGTATTGATTCCTATGGCTGCCGGCTTATATCAGGGTATTCATATGAATCCGATGTGGGGTGCAGCTGCGATGAGCTTATCCAGCTTTACAGTATGCATGAATGCATTGAGATTGAATCTCTTCAAGGTTCATGACAGTAAACATGATAAACCAATGCGTCATAGAGCTGCGACAGATAACAGTGATGCTGTAACAGTAGCTGAGAATGCAGTAAATGGTAATCCGGGTGTCTGCCCGATCCCTTCTGCACAGACAGAAATTGTGGATGTAAAGGGTATGATGTGTGAGAACTGTGAAAGACATGTATCCAATGCTTTAAAGAGTGTGGATGGCATCACAGACGCTAAGGCAGATCATACAACCGGTAAAGTGGTTGTGACATATACAAAGCTTCCTGATGAAGAAGCTATGAAGAAAGCTGTAGAAGATGCGGATTATGAATATATTGGAGTAGAGAGGAAAAAGGAAATGACAGAAACAGTAAAGATTGATGGCATGATGTGTGAACATTGCGAAATGACAGTCAAGAGGGCTTTGGAAAAGCTGGATGGTGTAGAGAACGCAGATGTCTCTCATGAAAAGGGAACAGCTGTATTAACTACAACAAAGAAAGTTCCGGAAGCTGAAATCAAGAAAGCTGTAGAAGACAAAGACTATAAGTTTGTTGGGATCGAGTCTTAAAGATGAAGAAGATTACATTAGGCATTGATGGCATGATGTGCGGCATGTGTGAATCACATGTAGCAGATACCATCCGCAATAACTTCCCGGTCAGGAAAGTTAAGGCTGACCGTTCAAAGAAAGAAGCAGTGATTATCGCAGATACAGATATTTCTGAAAAGGTCCTGCATGATGCGATTGACCCAACGGGTTATACAGTAACTTCTTATCAGATTGAAGATTATCAGAAAAAAGGATTGTTTGGTTTCTGATAGTGATGGCATATATGTGAAAGCGTATATGCCTTTTCTTTTGGCAAAATGATATTTTTGTATGGTTCGGGAATATTGTTAACGCTTTCACATCCTGATAGAATTAGAACCAAGGTAGTGATAATCATACATGAATGCATATGAAATTTATGACACGAAAGAACGTGTCGAAGCGGATAATGATCGCGCTGCTTCTTCTGTAAGAAAGCAGTTGGAAAAAAAGAATGTTTTTCTTATCAATCTGATGGCTTCGCCTGGTGCAGGCAAGACAACTTTATTAACAAGAACCATTTCAGCTTTAAAAGATACATACAGAATCGGTGTTATGGAAGCGGATGTGGATTCTGATGTCGATGCGAAAACCATCCAGGAAACCGGTGCGAAGGTCATTCAGTTACATACAGGTGGCAGCTGCCATATGGATGCGGATATGACCGAACGCGGATTAGACAAGATGGGAATTGAAGATACAGATGTTATCTTCCTGGAGAATGTTGGTAATCTTGTATGTCCGGCAGAGTTTGATGTTGGCGCAGCTTTAAAAGTCATGATTCTCTCGGTGCCGGAAGGTGATGACAAGCCGTTGAAATATCCTTTGATGTTTCAGGTCTCTGATGCCATGTTAATCAATAAGACAGATGTTCTGCCAGTCTTTGACTTTGATATAGAAAAAGCAGAAGAGCGTGCCAGGAATCTGAATCCTGAGATTCAGGTATTCCCGCTTTCCGCAAAGACTGGAGATGGCTTTGAAGCCTGGACGAACTGGTTAAGAAAACAGATAGAAGATTGGAGGAACAGTCATGAAAGTCATTGAACTCCATGAAAGTGTTACAGCATCCAATGACAGAGATGCGGATGCTTTACGCTTAGATATGAAACAGAAGGGAACTCTTCTGATCAATCTCATGTCTTCTCCTGGTTCTGGCAAGACAACCCTGTTATCTGCGACTATTAAAGCATTGAAAGATCAGATGCATATCGCTGTATTAGAGGCAGATATAGCTTCAGATGTAGATGCTGTGACGATTGCCTCACTTGGCGCAGAAAGTGTACAGGTACATACGGATGGTATGTGTCATATGGATGCCGGTATGACAAAAGAAGGGCTGGCATCCATGGACAATAAAGATGTTGATTTAGCTATATTGGAGAACGTTGGTAATCTGATATGCCCGGCTGAGTTTGATACAGGTGCAGGCAGGAATGTTATGATACTCTCTGTGCCAGAGGGCGATGACAAGCCTCTGAAGTATCCATTAATGTTTTCCAAGAGTGATGTATTGATTATTTCAAAGACAGATGCTTTACCATATTTTGACTTTGATATAGAGAAGTGTAAGGAACGTGCAAAACGTCTGAATCCTGATATTCAGATATTCCCGTTAAGCGCCAAGACGGGTGAAGGAATGAATGCGTGGATCAACTGGCTCAAAGAAGCCGTGAAATCCTGGAAAGGTGAATAAATTATAATGAGTGCCCCAAAGAAAAGAATGGTAAATGAAAGAGATTACCGTCTGGATCCGAATTATGTAGCACCGGATCCGGAAAAAGAGAAGTTAGTCATCAAGCTTGTTTCCATGATCACAGACCGGTACATCGATAAGTACACACATAATATTCATAATTATGATCCGGATGTATGGGCTATGGATGAAGTGCTGAACAAGGATCAGGTCAAGTTCTTACTGAGCTTCAAGAAACCGCGTAAGAACTATGATTTTGAAGAACTCCGTGACATGAACCATATGACAGATGAAGAGTGTAAGAAAATGCTGGATTATGTCATGTGGGTTGGATGTGTAGAAACAAACAGAGAAAATGCAGATCATCATATTCAGTATGATGTTCCGATCTTTGTGCCGGGTATTGCCGAGTTCATGATGATGAATGATGAACTGGTTGAAAAGTTCCCGAACCTGGCTACTTTCTTCAATGCCCTGACCCAGATGCCATTGGAAGGCATCACCCCGATGGTACCGTTAGGTGGTGCCGGTATCGGTATGCATGTTATTCCGGTTGAGAAAGCTATTGAAAGTGAGAATGAGTCCATTCCGATTGAACACATTTCCCATTGGTTAGACAAGTATGACGGCAAGTTATCTGTAGGTGTATGTACATGCCGCAGACAGCAGCGTATCAGAGGTGAAGGCGATGGTGAGATTGAACAGGAATGCTGTATAGGTACAGGAGACCTGGCAGAATGGTGTGTCAATACAGGCCGTGGCCGCTATATTACAAAGGAAGAAGCTCTGGAGATCTTTGAAAGATCAGAGCGTCATGGCTTTGTACACCAGACAACCAATATTGATGGTGAAGACAAGATTGTCGGTATCTGTAACTGTGCTCCGGGTGTATGTAATGCAATCCGTACATCCCAGTTGTATAACACACCGAATATGTCACGTTCGGCTTATCGTGCACACGTGGATCATACAAAATGTGTGGCTTGTGGAAAGTGCGTGGAAGTATGTCCGGTTGGTGCAGCCAAGTTAGGACAGAAGCTCTGCACAAAGCATGGCTTTATTCAGTATCCGTTATCCGAACTTCCTGATGAGACAAAGTGGGGAGAGGATAAGTGGAATACCCATTATCGTGAAGATGCGAAGATCAACTGCTATCCTACCGGAACAGCTCCATGCAAGGCTGCCTGCCCGGCTCATTTACCTTGCCAGGGATATGTCCAGATGGCTAAGGAAGGCAGATATCTGGATGCCCTGAAACTGATCAAGCAGGATAATCCATTCCCGTATGTATGTGGTGCTGTATGTAACAGATATTGCGAACAGCAGTGTACAAGAGGAACAATTGATGAACCTGTAGCAATAGATGAGATCAAGAAGTTTATTGCAGCACAGGAGTTAAAGGAGGACAGCCGCTACGTACCGTTATGTGAGACTGATCATGGCGGCATGTGGGGACCGGATTACAAGATGGCTGTTATCGGTGCTGGTCCTGCCGGCATGAGCTGTGCATATTATCTGAGAGAAAGAGGCTATGACGTTACGGTCTTTGAAAAAGAGAAGAGACCTGGCGGCATGTTAATGAATGGTATTCCTAACTTTGTGCTTGAAAAGGAAATTCTGGATGCGGAAATCGATGTACTCAGAAAGATGGGTGTAGAGTTCCGCTGTGATACAGAGGTAGGCAAGGATGTTACTTTAAAGGAATTAAGACAGCAGGGATACAAGGCTTTCTATATTGCAATTGGCTTACAGGGCGGCCGTCAGGCAAATGTTCCTGGTGAAGACAGTGATGGCGTAGAATCTGGTGTTTCTTTCTTAAAGAGAGCCAACCAGGATCATTCCATTAAGCTTCATGGAGATGTTGTCGTCGTGGGCGGCGGTAATGTCGCTATCGATGTCGCAAGAGTTGCCAAGCGTTTAACCGATGGTAAGGTCACTATGCTGTGCCTGGAAGGTAAAGATGAGATGCCGGCCAGTGATGATGAGGTTACGTTGGCTAAGAGTGAAGGTATTGAAATCAATAATGGCTGGGGACCTAAGGAAATCTTAAATAAAGATGGCAAGGTTACCGGTATCATCTTCAAGAAGTGCACACAGGTAAAGAATGCCGAAGGCAGATTCGATCCGAAATATGATGATAATGACACCATTACCATTGCTTGCGAGAATGTGCTTGAGGCAATCGGTCAGGCAGCTGAATGGGGCAACCTGTTACAGGATGAAAAGGTTGAACTCAGAAGAAATGGCGGCGCTATTGCGGATCCTGTCACATTCCAGACATCGCAGAAGGATGTCTTTGTCGGTGGTGATATTTACCATGGCGCAAAGTTTGCGATTGATGCAATAGCCGAAGGAAAGATGGCTTCCGAGTCCATGCACAGATATGTGCATCCGGGTCAGTCTCTGACTATTGCCAGAGACCTCAGACAGTTCAACGCTTTAGATAAGGATGACATTGTTGTTGAAGGCTATGATAACTGCAATCGTCAGACACCAGCTAAGAAGAAGGTATCCGATCCATTCGCAGATCCTAGAGAAATCTTTACAGAAGAACAGGTACAGAAAGAAGCAGGAAGATGCTTACATTGTGGCGCTACAACCGTAGATCTGAACAGATGCATTGGCTGTGGCTTATGTACAACAAGATGTGAATTCGATGCGATTCACTTACAGAGAGATCTTCCGGATGCATCCAATTACCGCAAGGCTGAGGATAAGATGAAGTATATTGCACCTTATGCAGCCCAGCGTGAAATGAAGATCCTGTTCAAGAGGAAAGCAAAGTAATGCATGAAATGGGGATTGTAACCCATCTTGCCAAGACACTGGATGAGATGGCTCCTGAAAACCATATAACCAAATATGGATCTGTTACTCTGCAGGTTGGTGAAGTATCCGGTATTATTACAGACTTGTTTATTGATGCATGGAATTACTTCAAACCAAGACATCCGCTTTTAAAAGATTGTGAGCTGAAGCTGGAAACATTACCAGCGGTCACATACTGCGGAGACTGTGAGAAAAATTATCCAACTGTTAAATATGGGCGTACCTGTCCATATTGCGGCAGTGAGAATACATGGTTAATCACAGGTAATGAATGCATTATCAAGGAAGTTGAAGCAGAGACTTCTGATGATAATCTTGCAGGAACTGAAAAGAATCAGAAAACAGACAGAATAGAAGGATAAGAAAGGAAGCAGGATCAGATGCCTGCTTCCTTCTTTAATGCATCAGGATTCAGAATTGTATATCCGGAAATATTCTTTTCTAATATATGATCTTCATAAAGCTTTTCCAGAATACGGTACATATGACGGTAGGACATACCTGTTGATAAGGCTACATCACTCATGATTTCAGAGAAATGATTGTTTCTGCTGTTATGAAGAATGTATCTTGATAATCTCTGCCTGGCGGTTAATAAGACACTGTCTGTGTAGCTTCTTGAACTCTGTACAAGCTTTAAGGCAGTATCCTTAGCCAGATGCTTCATGAATGTGAGATTGTTTTCAAGAGTATCCTGATTCATCTGATAAGGTATTGCAATGACTTCCACATCACTGACGGATGATACGTGATTGTATATTTTCTTTTCGTCCGACAGCATTTCCATATCCCCCAAGATACCGGAAGAGACATAGTAACAGAGAATCAGGTTACGTCCATTCCTGGCTTCGGCACTGACTCTTACTTCACCTCTTGTCACAATCATCAGATAGGTTAATATACTTCCTTCTTCCATTAAGGTTTCACCAGGTTCATATTGCCGGCAGACAGTTCCACGAAGAATGCCTTCACTTAAACCGTATTCTTTTAATATCTGTCTCTGCTCATCTCTTAACATTTCTCTTGTATGCATATTGAAACCCCTTTCAATAATATAGGACATATGTCCTATATAAAGTAACACAGATCCTGTATATTTTCATGCTGTAAGGAGGTGTTCAATATGACAATGATTCTTTATGCAGTATTAATCGCTGCCGTATTGGTAATTGCCGCTTCTGTCTGGACACGCCTTTCGATTCATAGAAGTGAAAAGGAAAAGGCATACTGGGCAGGCATCAGACACGCAGAAAAAGAGTATTATCTGCATGTTTATGGCAAGTATCTTAATGCGAATGCTTAGTATAACAATACATTCAGAAGTATGAAAAAGGCAGAAATCAGATAAAACTGGTTTCTGTCTTTTTCAGAAGTCACATGTATCAGGATTGATGTTTTCAGGACCATAGTTTTTCATGACATCCAGAAATTTCATATCCTCTTTACTGATTGTAAAGTCAAAGGCTTTAAAACATTCCTTTAATTCCTCTTCGGTAGTTCCCTGGCATAAGGCAATGCATCCTTTTTCAAGAAGATAGCGGATGCATATCTGTCTTGGTGTCACATGATATTTTTCACTGAAGATACGCAGCTCATTGCAGTTGAGTATCTTTTCATGATCAGGCGGTAAGAAACCCTCTGTCTGTATCATATGTTCATTAGCACAATCCAGATTGTCATTGAAAGGAAAGCCCGGATAGATTCTTGCCTGGTTTACCATTGGCGCAATCTCTGATTTCTGTAAGCAAAATTCAATATGTCTTGCCTCATAGTTGGCAAGGCCGATCGCTCTGGCTTTGCCTTCCTTGTATAAGGTTTCCAATGCTCTCCATGTATCAACAGCGGTTTCTTCATATGTATCCCTGAACCTGATTGGATTAGGCCAGTCAATCAGATACAGATCCACGTAATCTGTATCCAGTCTTTTGAGTGTATTCTCAAATGCCCTGATTGCCCGGTCATAGCCATGATCAGGATTATCCAGCTTCAGAGAGAGGAAGAGTTCATTACGGGGAATGCCGCAATCTCTGATGGCTCTTCCGGCAATTTTCTCTGTATCACCATCACAGGCTATATCCAGATGTCTGAAACCGGCATGAACAGCCCGCAGAATCCTGTCATAGTTTGCTGTACCGTTATCTTTATCAATGCGATAGCCGATTGTAGGAATCTGTACGCCATTATGGAGATGTGTGACTTTCGTAGAAATCTGATTCATTTAATCCTCCTGAATTATTATAACGCAAGCATATTCATGCATTATGAAAAACATAAGAAAATCGAACAGTAAACAATTTTTTGGAAAAATGAATAAGTTTATACTGACACAGCCAATATAGAAACTCTTAAGCAGCTATCTGGCTCTATGTTTGGCGACATCTCCGTCAGATGGCTGCTTAAGTGGTGGAAATGTCGTTATGAATTTATACAAGAATCCTTTCCTGGATGATGTTTTTGCATTATCCGCTGGGCAGTTCGGGTTACTGCAGGAAGCTATTGCCATTTGGAACAACAAAGATATGTATGCCGTGAATGTGGAACACCTTTTACGCTTCTGACAAATTCTGTTTTTCATTCTGCAAATAAGAGTTTTGATACATGGGTACGTTATCTGAACATGATGACATACAGCGTGCCGCCTGAAATGACTGAAGAGACAGAGGATATTTCTCATCCAACAGCATTACTTTGGAGGCCTAAGATACCACGGATTTTAAGACATTTGATTCTATCTGAGACAACGCATAAGCAAAAATGCGCATAATGATGAGATTTGTCATCCGCAAAATGGTTTACTGTTCGATTAGAAAATTATCATTGTACATAATTATGTACAATCAGAAATTTACAGGTATGTATCATACAGATAACGAAAGAAGGTACAGAATATGAATACAGAATTAAAGACACATCTTATTGACGCAGATACATTAACACCAGAACAGTTATATCAGAGGTTATCTACTTCCTTTGATAATCTGGAAATGAAGGACCAGGAATCAAAAACTTATTCAAATCATTAAAAAAGTGTTGCATTTATTTCTATGGAATCATATAATAATCAAGCACAAAGAAATATGGTTCCTTAGCTCAGTTGGTAGAGCAACTGACTCTTAATCAGTGGGTCGTCGGTTCGAGCCCGACAGGAACCACTAAAAATGAGATCGTAAGATCTCTTTTTTTTACCAGTTTGTAATCAGAATCAGGATGCTGTCATAGTGATGCAGCTGGTTTAACATATCCATATCTGAAGCTGTTTTATAGTCTTTAATCAGATCGGCATCAATGATTTCATCAGCTGATTTCTCTCTGAGTGTTAAAACAAGATTTTCATAATCTTCTAAGGAAAGACCAAGAGATGTATGAGCTGTATCAGCTAATACAGCATTTTCATTATGTAAAGGCAATGCCTTTGATAAAGAAGAACAAGGTCTTCTTTCTTCTATTAACGTAATATCCGCATTGATGGCACCCATAATGATTTTGGATATATCCTCACGGATAGAAGGAATGCTGAGTAAAGGTACAATTTCATGCCATGTGACATAACGGGAAAGAATTGTAAGACAGGGACGCATCAGTTCTGTTTCTTTCTGGATAAGCCATGTGAAGCATGTTCCAAAAGATACATGATCTCCTTTGCCATTATGAATATCACCAAGACAGAACAGGTTTTCTACAGCAGTATAGTTATCTTCTGCAAAGGCTTTTTGGAATAAATGCAATATATCAGAATCATCCGTATCAGCCTGATAAAATTTAAGGTTCTCATTAAACATACTTCATATTTTATACATTTGTAATAACCTGTGTAAAGGCACATAAAATGGTATCCCCATGGCGGGCTTCTTTCCTTTGTGATTTATTTTTATAATTATGACATATTGGAAAGAGGTTACATTTCATGCATATTCCTGAGAATTATTTAAGTCCCCAAACCTGTGCTGTAACGGCCGCAGCCATGATTCCGGTATGGGCTGTCAGTGTTTATAAAGTCAGAAAAGAAGTGCCCGCAGAAAAGATTTCTTATATAGGTGTAGCGGCTGCTTTTTCTTTTCTTGGCATGATGTTTAATATTCCGTTACCGGGTGGTACAACCGGTCATGCGGTAGGAGGGACATTGATCAGTATCTTACTTGGTCCATATGCCTCGTGTATAGCAGTATCAGTAGCTTTGTTATTACAGGCAGTCATATTTGGAGATGGCGGTATTATCTCCTATGGTGCCAACTGTTTTAATATGGCGTTTGTATTACCTTTTGTGGGATATGGCACATATCGTCTTTTAAAGAAAGTAATAAAAGGTAAGAACAGTGATTATATAGCAGCTGGTATAGGCTCTTATGCAGGTATTAACGCGGCTGCCTTATGTGCTGCGGTAGAGTTTGGCATACAGCCATTACTATTCCATGATGCGGCGGGAAATGCCTTATACTGCCCATATGGTTTAAATGTATCCATACCAGCTATGATGATCGGTCATCTGACGATATTCGGTGCTGCCGAAGTTATCTTTACGATCGCTTTATATGCATTTGTAAGACATGTTTCACCTGAGATGATTAAAGATACAAAAGAGACAAAGACTTCAAAAGGACTGATAGCCTTATTAACAGTTATTGTCCTTGCCGTTCCATCAGGTTTACTTGCGGAAGGTACTGCCTGGGGCGAATGGGGCGCAGATGAGATTGCGTCTACTGGTGCCGGTTATGTACCTGCTGGTATGAAGAATGGTTTTGAATGGCATGCTTTATTACCGGATTATTCCATGAGCGGTGTACCGGATTGGTTTGGATATATTCTTTCTGCTGTAATAGGAACAGCTTTATTAGTGATTATATGCCGTTTAATCTCTATGAATCATACAGATAAGAAGGCCGCATGAATATTGACAAAGATGTCATGAAGGCAGCCGGACGTATTCTGGTATATGAGAAAAGAGAGAAACAGAAAACATTATTAAATGTTTCTCCTGTATTAAGAGTATGTACAGCTTTTCTGTGCATACTCTTGTGCGCTTTTTCACGGAATGCTGTTTATACAGTAACAGTCATTGGAATTGAATTGTTAAGAGCTGCATTTATGAATAATAACAGTCTGAAACATATCGTCAGGAATACGGTTACTGCTGTTATATTCTCTGTTCTGATTACCTTACCGGCTGTATTCATGGGTAATCCCGGCACATTGCTGACAATATCCATGAAAGTCATGGAATCAGTACTGGTTCTTTCTGTTATGAATGAAATACTCTCCTGGAAAGAAATAACAGGTGCTTTTGAAAGTCTTTATTTTCCATCTTTATTCGTATTTGTACTGGATTTGACTGTCAGATATCTGGTAATTCTCGGGAGTTATGCCAACGCATTAACAGAAGCCGTGACATTACGCAGTGTAGGAAAGAGATCATGGAAAGATTCTCATATTGGTGGAATTCTTGGAACTACATTTCTGAAATCCTCACAGATGGCTTCTGCCAATAGTGAAGCGATGACATGTCGTTGTTTTGAAGGTACATATAAGATATATAACAAGCATCAGTTTACCTTTCAGGATGCAGTATATCTGCTTATACCGGTATTTCTCGTTATAATGTTTCTGTACATGGGATGACTATGATTGAACTGAAAGATATTACATTCGCTTATGATAAAAATAAGGTACTGGATGATATCAGTATCTCTTTTCAGGATGGGAAGTGTTATGTGATTGAAGGGCCGAATGGATGCGGGAAAAGTACCTTATTTCGAATCTTAAATGGATTAACATTCCCTGATTCCGGCAGTTATCTCTTTGATGGTAATGAAGTAACAGAAAAGAAACTGAGGGATAAAAAGATCTCCAGTGATTTTCATAAACAGATAGGGTATGTATTTCAGAATTCAGAAACACAGCTATTCACAAGATCTGTGGAAGATGAAATAGCTTTTGGTTTATACCAGCTTGGCTATGATGATAAGAAAGTAAAGAACAGAACCGAAAAGTATTTGGATCTTTTACAGATAACATCATTACGCAAGCGGGCTCCTTTTTCCTTATCTGGCGGTGAAAAGAAGCGGTGTGCCCTGGCAGCGGTTCTGGCAATGGAACCGAAAGTATTGATTATGGATGAGCCAATATCTGGTCTTGATGAAGATGGTCAGAACTGGATTATTTCCTTTATTCAGGAATTAAAAAAGGAAGATCGATTAATTATCATTGCGACACATGACAGACAATTAAGTGATGCCGTATCAGATGAAATCATTCATATGGATAAATATCATCACATTGTTTCATAAACACAGGCACTGTAGAAACAGTGCCTGTGAAACTTTATTCATACGTATGAAGCTGTTCCAGATGTTTGTAAAGTGATTCGGCTATACCATCATGATTATTATCTAGGGTTACTTCATCCGCAGCTTTTATAACATCCGGCTGGGCATTACCCATCGCAATGCCTAATCCGGCAAGCTTTAACATTGGGATATCATTCTCCGAATCACCAAAGGCAATGCATTCCTCCGGCTTTACATTTAACTGTTTCATTACTTCCTTTGCGGCTGTACCTTTATCTACACCAAAGGCTGTATATTCATAGTAGAAGTTGGAAGTAAACATCATATTTAACTTACCCTTGAATGGCTCAGACATTTCTTCATAATGAGCCTGCAGGTAATCACTGTCACCAGCTGTTAATATCTTATTGCATGGGAACTTTGCATAAGATGCGAGATCCTTTGTCTCCATGAGCTGATAACCGTTATTTCTTGACTCATAAGCTAATACATTAAATTCATGATCACCATCTTTTACCATACAGTTATATACATCTTCTACAACCATATGAGAACCATGTGTGATTAAAGGGATGACATCAAATTTCTTTAAATGGTTTAATACAGCAGTCGTTAAGCCTTCCGGTATCGTAATATCCATCATGACCTTGCCATCTTCGCAATTGACGACTCTGGCACCGTTATAACAGATGAATACACCATGATGCAGTCGCATATCCAGCTGATCACCATACTGGAAGATGCCATGTGATGGTCTTCCTGAGGCAATGACTAAACGGATGCCATACTGTTGTGCTGTCATTAATGCCTGCTTTGTTGCAGGGGTAATTTCTTTTTTATCATTTGTTAATGTTCCATCGATATCGATAAAGATTAGTTTTACTGCCATATGTTTATTCCTCTTATTACTACTATTACAATACCTGTCCAAAGTAAAACAGACAAAGGTATCAGTATACGAAACTTCAGATGCCTTGTTTTATGATGAAATACATACATGCCGATGAAGGATCCATATGCACCACCTGCATAAGCTAAGAGAATCAATGTTTTCTCTGATATACGCCAGCTGTGCTTTCTTGCTTTATGCTTATCCACACCATAACAGGCAAATGCAATAATACTCATCACAGCAGTCCATGACAAGATAAATTTCTGCATGTTTACTCCTTCAAAGCATAGACATCTGTATCTTCCAAAGCAGTCAGAATATTGATGAGTGCACAAAGTATCATCATAACCATTGTGACTGTAGAATAATCCAGACGTATGCCATCATACAAAGTAAAGGCAGTCATCATAAGACCAATTGTACCAAGATGAGATAACAGCCAGCGGATAAAGCTGATGGAAAAGCTTTCAGTGTGATGGGTGATATAAAGAAGAATGGTTCCGGCGGTTTGAGCTGCTGTAAATAACAATGCGGCTATACCAGGTGTTCCATGTGTATAGCATAAGAAAAGAGAGAAGATAATGACAGTTATCAGAGTACTGATTCTTCTTGTTAAGTACAGCTGATTGCCATTCAGTTTATGAGAAAAGATTCTTTCAATGCAGTAAAGGATATACGCAGCTGCCATAACAATGACAGATAAAACAGGCCATATGGAACTCTTGAAATCCGTACCTGCCTGATTGACTGCTGTTAACTGCGGTACAAGTAATCCCCATGAAACAAGATACAGACTTGTGACGACGGTATGCAGAATAACCGGAAGAATCATGGATTTCTTTGAATCCGATTCTTTCTCAGATGGTATTTCCTGTGGCATGATTTTAATCAGATATAAAGAGATGCCAAAGGCAATGGTCATACTTTCACTGAAAGAGAGAATACCTTTACCATAGAAGGAAGACATACTGTAGATCACAATCATCTGCGCTAACAGGGATATCAGTAATCTGAATATATCCTTATGCAGGAAATGTTCTGATAATAATCTGAGTGCACAAAGTATAAATGTAACCAGAAAGCATTGATATCCATATAAGGCAGAAGCACCACTCAGTAACAATCCATCTATCACAAATGAGACACGTAATGCATTGTGACTGGTTATTCTTTTACGCTTCAATACCCTGAGAATGATTTCAAATACAATCATGCCGGATAGTACCATGCCTGCCGCAATGGCTGTATAGATGCCTGTAATTCCCTGTATGAAGGCATCAGTCATAACTGTGATGCCAAAGAAGAATAACAGTTCCATTAAGAATATACCGCTGTCTAAAAGAGTGCTGATCCACTCACTTTTATTGAATTTCAACATAGCGATATTCTACCTGTTTTCTAATCATCATGAAATACTTTTGCGTCAGAGCCGCCTGCATGCTTGAAGTCCTTGGTTACTATAATTCCCTTATGAATACCTTCACGCAGCTGTTCTACATGAGAAATAATACCAACAAGACGATGATTGTTTCTTAATCCTAAGGCATTGATGGCTTTATATAAGGCATCTGAATCAAGTGATCCAAATCCTTCATCTATATACATGGTTTCTATTTCTATACCGCCTGCCTCTGCCTGGATTTCATCAGACATACCTAAGGCTAAAGCAAGTGAGGCCAGGAAAGATTCACCACCAGATAATGACTTAACCGAACGGTAGGTACCGGATATATGATCAATGACATCAAGATCCAGTGCCGCATGACTCTTTAAACCTGATCCCTCTGTTCTTCTGACTAATTCATACTGACCATCAGACATCGTTGCATAACGGATATTGGCATAATACAGAATTCTGTCAAGATAGCTCATCTGTACATATTCTTCTAAATTAATCTTTGTCTTACCGGTTAAAGTGCCATTAGCAGTATCGGATAATGCCCGCACTTCTCTGTACTTCTGATCTAAGGAAGCGTATGTATCTGCACTTTCTTTCAGATGTTTTGCGATAGATTGATTCTGATTGATGGCTGCCTGTATCGTACTGATTTCATTCTGCAGGGTTAATAACTGTTCATGAATTTCTGAAACATTCTTTTCTTTCTGAAGGATATCCTCTTCTGATACATTCTGATTTCCAATGGACTTTTCAAGTGTTTCCTTGCGGATGATGACAGCCTGGTAGTCTTTATCCGCATCTAATGCTTTCTGACGGGTTTGATCCATCAGATCCTGTTTTTTCCTGATCGCATCAGAAAGTAACTGAATATGATGCTGTGCTTCAGAAAGTGAAGAGGCAGTTAACTGTTTCTTTAAAGAATCCAGTTTTACAGTGCTTTCTTTGATATACAGATCCAGTTTATGGATTTCATTATCAGAATCATTGAGAGAAGTTTCTTTTGTCTTGAGATCCTTCAGATTGTTTTGATAAATCTCTTCAATATCTTTTAAGGAATCAATCAGGTTATTCATTTCAGACTGCTTTGAATGAAGTGCATGAAGGCTGTTTTGTACAGATTCTCTTTCTTTATCAATATCTTCCTCTTTAATGTCTGTTTCTTTCAGAAGTGATGCATATTGTGCTTCATCAGAGCGTATATTTCCTAAAAGCTGAGCAGAATCTCTGGAAAGCTGCTCTTCTTTATCCAGTGCATCATGATACGCTTCTTCTGCCTGATCCATATCAGTCTGATCAGGTACATCGTCTTTTAAAACTGCCAGGGAAGGATGATGAACAGAACCGCATACAGGACAAGGCTGTCCTTCTTCAAGATCCTTTGACAGAATACCAGCCTGTGCATTCAGGTAGATCTCCCGTATATGATGCCAGTATGTATAGGTATTTTCTGAAGCAGTATGCGCTTTTTTATACTCTGTCTGTTTCTGCTCTGTTTCCTGATGCAGGGATTGAATGTGTTTCGATAAATCATCTATTTGTGATATCTGATGCATGCGTAGTGACATGGTATCGATATCCTTTTCACACTTCATTAATTCTTCTTTCGTATCAGATAGTTTCTGTTTCTTTATCTCATCTTCTTTAATGAATGTATTCAGATTCTGTATCTCTTCCTGAATCTGTGTGTTCTGTTTTAACAGAAGATTCTTCTGACGCGTCAGCCTGGAATTTGTAAGCTTTTCATCTTCATATTCTTTATAAGCATGCAGGTTCTTTTCTTCCTGTGCTTTCTGGATCATGAGCTTATCAATATCTTCGCCAATATGTGACTGTTGAAGATCATTCCAGGCTTTCTCTGTCTCTTCTTTTGTATTTTTTAAAGATGGTAAATCTTTCCTGACAGCTTCCAGCTCTTTAATAGAAGAAAGCAAAGCTCTGTCTTTTCCTATCTGCTGGTTCCATTCCATCTGTTTCTGATGTTTTTCTTTTTCTTCCGACTGTTTGTCTTTTAAAGTGACAATAAATTCCTGATCCAGCTGATCCAGGTATTCTAAAACATCCTCTGTCTGTACATTTTCACCAGATGAGACAAGTGTATTCTTTCTTTCATCATTGTCATCACATTGAATAGAAGCCGTATAGAGAGCTGTTTTCTTCTTTTCATCTTTTAATTTCACATACAGATCATTGGCATTATCCTGTAATTTTTTGGATAGTACTGCATACTTATCTGTATGAAACAGATTCTTTAATAACATGCCGCGGGAAACCGTATCTTCATCAAGAATATCCTGGAAGGTACCCTGGGCAATCATGGCTGTTTCGGTAAACTGATTGCGGTTCATGCCTAATAAGGATTCAATGGCAGAAGTAACTGCTTTTGTCTTGTGGATGGCATGACCATCCGGATAGATCAGTTCTGCATCAGGAGAAACTCTGATGGTCCTGGATGGATCCTTAGAAGAGGGATATGTATATTCCGGATTACGGGTAACCTGATATGTATCTCCTTTATGAAGAAAGGTCAGCTGTACCCATGTTTTATCATGATCATCCGCATAGATGCTTCTGAGCATGCTGTTCTGACGGATGGAACCGGATGGCTGTCCATATAAGGCAAAAGCGATGGCGTCAAAGATGGTTGTTTTTCCTGCACCAGTATCACCATAGATCAGATAGATGCCTTCACTTCCAAGCTGATTAAGGTCTAGTTCTGTTTTACCTGCATATGGTCCAAAGGCGGACATGATCAGTTTTAATGGTCTCATGATTCCTCCCATACGGATGTAATCAGATCCTGTACGATTTTCTTCTGTTCATCACTCATTTCCTGACCATTACTGTCTCTATAGAACGTAGAAAATATATCCATCGGATTCTGTTTTTCCATCTTCTTTAAGATTCTTAAATCATTCTGATTTCTGGTCCTGGTATTGTCATAATCCATTTTCATAAGATTTGGATAGATATCTCTTAATTGCGGCAATGCATCCGTCACATCATTTTCATCATTTAAAATGATATGCATGTAATCCTCTGTATGTGCATCATCTTTACTGTTATGGAGAATATCATTGAAATAACCATGAATCTCACGCATGCCATGCAATGGCTCTAAATGACATAATTCAATGAGTGGTTCTGTTCCTTTTTCATGCATTGTTATAACCGGCATGCTTTTCTGATAACGGCATTCCGCAAAGGAATATGGTAATGGGGTTCCCGCATAGCGCATGGTTTCTCTTAACAGTTTCTGGGGTCTGTGAATATGTCCCATAGCCACATAGTCAAAAGAATCATACAGATGACCATCTACTGCATCTAAACCGCCAATGTTTAATTCTTCTGATCCATCTGTATCAAGCACAGTTCCACTTACAAACTGATGGGTCAGGATGATGTTTCTGTCTTTTGAAAGATCTGCAGTCTGAATGGCTGTTTCTATGGCTTTGTTATAGCTGTCTGCTTTTTCTTCACTGTAGCGATTGATATCAGAAGGATGAATATATGACAGTAAATGTACTCTTACAATGCCATATTTATCTTTGAAATCATGACAGGCAAGATGACCAGACCAGCTTCCTTCGATGTGAATATGTATCTGATGGAAAAGACCAGAACCATAGGATAATCTTTCAGAAGAATCATGATTACCGGCAATGATATAGACTTCAAGCTTTCTTTTATTCAATTCTGATAAGAATGTATTTAAAAGATTTACAGCCTCTACAGATGGAACAGAGCGGTCATAAACATCGCCAGCTATACATACAGCATCGACATGTCTCTCATCTAATATCTGTAAGATCTGATTCAGAATATATTTCTGATCTTCAATCATGGGAAAACCATTCACAGTCTTGCCTAAATGAAGATCAGCCAGATGTGCAAATTTCATATCATACCTCTGTGAATCATTATAACAATAATCCTGTTTCACTCACTTCTTCTCACAGGTATAATAATAAAGAAATCGGGGGAATAATGATTAAAAAAGGAATATGCACGCTTGTATGCATGAGTCTCTTGTTTATGAGCGGATGCGGGTCAAAGAAAGAAGAAGCTGACAAGCGTTACAGCGGCTGTACGTTTGTTGTAAAGAGTGGAGAATATTATAACGTTGGTGTAGAGATACATTATGATGATGAATATCAGTTTACATGGTCGCATGATATAGAAGACAGAATGCACAGTCTGCTGGATCCATTAACTGTAAAAGATGCAGAACCAGTAGAAATCGTAGATGACGGGAAATACTATTGTACGGATATAAAAAGATCCGGCGGCAAATCCTGGCGTACAGGTTTTGCCATACCGGAATCTTCTCATGATCAATTGATTCAGCGTCTGGATAAGTTCTCTTTCCCATTAACTTTACAAAGCCGTTATACCAATACAGATTATACTTCTGAGGTTACTTTACCAGTGGTGGATGTGACTGCGATCACAACACCTGAACCTACTGCTTCACCAGAGGCTCAGTGACTTACATCTCTGAAGCAAACAGTTTTAAGAAACCTGTTAACATCCTGTGGAATACATTTTCATGTATTTCATCTAAGCGTATGCACCTGGATTTACTGCAGGCATCCAAGAAGTCTGCCTTGATATCCGAAATTTCATGACATTTATAAAGATAGGTTCCATTTTCAAAGTGAAGATATAAGGAACGGTAATCAAGATTTAATGTACCTACGGTCGCAATTCGATCATCACTGACAAATACCTTGGCATGATCAAATCCTGGCGTATATTCATATATCTTTACGCCACCCGCAATCAGGTTTCTGTAGAAAGAACGGGTTATGTTCCAGACAATTTTCTTATCCGGAATACCAGGCGTGATGATTCTGACATCTACGCCTTTTTTAGCGGTTAATATCAATGCATTTTCAAGATCTGTATCAATGATTAAGTATGGCGTAAAGATATATACGTAATCATTGGCAGAATTCAGAACATTCATATAGATATTCTGACCGACAGTCTCTCCATCCAATGGCGTTTCTGCATATGGTGCTATATAACCATCTTTCTTTTCTGTCTCTTTTATTTCTGCCTTGAATACAGTGTAATCCTTATCGGCAGGTCTTATCGCATTCCAGGTTGTTAAAAACATAACGGTATAGGACCATACGGCTTTGCCTTTGACTCTGTAACAGTTGTCTTTCCAATAGCCGAAACGTTTCTTTACATTGATGTATTCATCAGCCAGGTTGATACCGCCAGAGAAGGCAGTCTTGCCATCAATGACAAGTATCTTACGGTGATCTCTGTGATTCATAACCGCATTTAATAAAGGGTTAATGACATTGAAACGGATACAGTGGATGCCTTCTTTTTCAAGCTTCCTGGCATAAGAGACAGGAATTGTGGAAATAGATCCCATATCATCATAGATGACTCTGACATCTAATCCTTCTTCTGCCTTTTGTTTCAGAATTTCATGGATGCCATTCCACATGACACCTTCTTCAATAATGAAGTATTCAAGAAAGATAAACTTTTCTGCTTTCTTCAGTTCAGCAAGCATCACCGGATATCCTTCTTCACCACACTTGTAGTAAGCAAAGGAAGTATTCTCATAGAAAGGGAATCCGGCAGAAGAAGAAATGTAATGAAACTGACCATCCAGATCCGGATCTTCTTCGTTTAACTTTTCCATGACTTCAGGATCCTGTTTGTAATAAACAGAAGCTGTATCTGTTTCACGGACAATCTTGCGATACATGCGGGAAGTAAAGAGATTGGAGAATAACAGCAGATAGATACATGTGCCTGGTACCGGGAATATAACGACTAACAGTATCCATAACATATCTGAAGACAGGTGTCTTGAATTGTTAATCATGGTAATCGCAATGATGATACTCAATACATGCAGGGCAATCTCAATCCATCCGGCAAGATTCATCAGATAGTTATAGAGAATCACAAGGATAATAACTTCCAGTACTGCCGCAAGAATTATCAGTGTGATACGTGAAAACAGATATTTAATGATTTTCATATCCAGATTGTAAACCAAAGTATGCCGGAATAAATAAAAAACTGTTATTTATTATAAATAACAGTCTGAATAGTTTATAACAGCCGAAGGCTTGATATGTTCCCTCTTATGTAGAGGTGGGTATCCATGGTCATTCATCAGGATCCTCAGCCGTACTGAGTGTTCAACACAGAATTCTCCAGTCAGGATTCCCTTATATCAAAGTGTAGGAAAAATATGTGTTCCTCCGGCAATGAAAGTATAGCAGACAGATATATAAAGAACAGTCTTGACACAGAAATGTATCTCAGTATAATAGGCAATTTTTCCTGCGGCTTACTTTAATATGAAATGAAACGTGCTATATTGTTAATATAAGCTAACTCGGAGGTGATTATATGAATCAGAAACAGTTAGAACGTATGCATTCTGCGCCTGGATTTATCGCAGCTTTAGACCAGTCAGGCGGCTCTACACCAAAGGCATTGAAGGCTTATGGCATTGACAGTACAGCCTGGCATAATGATGAGGAAATGTTTGATATTGTACATGCCATGCGTACACGTATTATCAAGAGTCCTTCCTTTACGAGTGATCGTGTATTAGCTGCTATTCTCTTCCAGAATACAATGGACAGAAAGATAGATGATCAATACACTGCCGATTATCTCTGGAATGTAAAAGGTATCGTGCCGATTCTGAAGATTGACAAAGGATTGGAAGATGAGAAGAATCATGTTCGTCTGATGAAACCGATTCCGGATTTAGAGAATACACTGGCCCATGCGGTCAATGACAGACACATCTTCGGCACAAAGGAACGTTCTGTCATTCTGGATTATGATGAAGAAGGTATTAAAGCAATCGTAGACCAGCAGTTTGAACTTGGCATGAAGGTTGTAAAAGCCGGTTTGGTTCCAATCCTTGAACCAGAAGTAGACATTCATAATCCGCATAAAGAAGAAAGCGAAGCGTTGCTGCATAAGCTGTTTGAAGAACATTTGAAGGAACTGGATGATGATGCAAAGATAATCTTCAAGCTGACCATTCCAACTAAGGCAAATCTCTATGAAGATCTTATGAAGGATCCGCATGTTGTACGTATCGTCGCATTGTCTGGCGGCTATACACAGGATCATGCCTGTGAGCTGTTGGCAGAGAATCATGGCATGATTGCCTCTTTCTCAAGAGCATTAGCACAGGATCTGCGTTACCAGCAGAGTGATGAAGAGTTCAATGCCACTCTGAAAGAAGCAGTAGACAAAATCTATAACGCAAGCATTCAGTAATCTCTTAAGAAAAGGACTGCAAAACAGTTCTTTTCTTTTGCCTGTATAACGTAATTGCATGTCAAGACCTGTTTCATAAAGAATATCTGTTACAATTATTCCGCGTGAAAGGAGTATAAAAACATGAATGATGAAATTATCAAGGCATTGGCGGCACAGTTAAAGATCAGTGAAGACCAGGTCAGAAGTACATTATCCCTCCTGCAGGATGGTGCAACCGTACCGTTTATTGCCCGTTATCGTAAGGAACAGACACATGGTCTGGATGAAGACCAGATTCTGAATATCCAGAAACAATATGATTACCAGCAGAAGTTAAAGGACCGTAAGGAGGCTGTCTTAGCAGCTATAGAAACCCAGGGCAAACTGACAGATGAAATCAGAAAGTCTATTGCGGATGCAGAGAAGTTATCCCAGGTAGAAGATATCTATAAGCCATATGCCCAGAAGAAAAAGACAAGAGCTGCGGCTGCTATAAAGCTTGGCTTACAGCCTTTGGCAGACTGGATGCTTGCTTTACCGCAAGAGGGTTCCCTTGAAGAAGAAGCATCCAGGTATGTCAATGAGAATGTAAAGGATACAGCTCATGCCATTCAGGGGGCAGAGGATATCATTGCCGAAGCTGTATCAGATAATGCCAAGCAGAGATGGGCATTCAAGGATGTCATTGTAAAGACAGGTGTCTTAAAGACAGCCTTAAAGAAGGATGCTGTTGATGAGAAGAAGGTCTATGAGATGTATTATGACCGTTCTGAAAAGATCTCTGATATTCCTGATCACAGAATCATGGCAATTGACAGAGCAGAGAAGGAAAAGGTTATTACAGTTTCCTTTGTCTTTGATGAAGATCATCTGAAGGATGAAGCATTTAACAATCTGACCCATGGTCAGGATACGATTGTTTCAGATGAATTAAAGAAAGCATCGGATGATGGCTGTGACAGACTGTTATTCCCTTCTATTGGAAGAGAAATCAGAAGTGATCTGACCGAAAGAGCACAGAATAAGTCAATTGAAGTATTCTCCATGAATCTTGAAAAGCTTCTTTTACAGCCGCCTTTAAAGGGAAGAGTTGTATTGGGATTTGACCCTGGTTTTGCGCATGGCTGTAAGCTTGCGGTCATTGATTCAACCGGAAAGATGCTTACCTATAAGACTATCATTCCATTCCGTGGTGAGAAGCAGGACCCGGCAAAAATTGCCTCATGCAAGAAGATCGTCGCAGATATGATCAACCAGTATCATGTCGAGATTATTGCGATTGGTAACGGTACAGCCTCAAGAGAATCTGAAAAGTTCTGCGCCGGGATGATTCAGGAATATCATCTGAATGTACAGTATGCGATTGTTTCTGAAGCTGGTGCATCCGTATGGTCTGCCCAGAAAGAGGCTGGCGAAGAATTCCCGGATATGCCGATTGAAGACCGTTCTGCTGTATCTATCGCAAGAAGATTACTGGATCCGCTTGCGGAATTAATCAAGATTGATCCTAAGTCTATTGGTGTCGGCCAGTACCAGCATGATCTTCCACAGAAGGCATTATCTGACAGACTGGATGAAGTTGTCATGATGGCTGTTAACCGTACTGGTGCAGATTTAAATACAGCTTCTGTAGATCTTTTAAAACATATCTCTGGTCTGAATGCCGGTATTGCCAAAGAGATTATCAATTACCGTAATATCAATGGCCGCTTTACTAACAGAAAGCAGTTATTGAAGGTAAAAAAGCTTGGACCTAAGGCATTTGAACAGTGTGCAGGTTTCTTAAGAATCACAGATGGTGATGAACCATTGGATGAAACCAGCATTCACCCTGAGTCTTATGACAAGGCCAGAGAAGTGATGAAAGCCTGTGGTATTGATAAGCTCGGTGAGGCAGATGCGTCCTTCCCGGATGACAAGGTAAAGGATCTTGGCATTGACTCCTATACACTAAAGGATATTGAAGATGCGATCAGACAGCCTTTAAGAGACTATCGTGATCAGTTTGACGGAGCCTTATTAAAGGGTGATGTATTGGAAATCTCTGACCTGCATAAGGGAGATGAGTTATCCGGTACCGTCAGAAATGTCGTTGACTTCGGTGCTTTTGTGGATATCGGTCTCCATGAAGATGGACTTGTCCATATCTCTCATATGTCTATGAACAGAGTTAAGCATCCATCTGAGATTGTATCTGTAGGTGATATTGTCAAGGTATGGGTATACGATATTGATGAAGAGCGCGGCCGTGTACAGTTATCACTGTTACCGTTAGAGAAGCTGGAAGAAAGAGATGCGGCTATGAAGCATCGCAAATCTTCTCACGATCGTAAGAAATACAATAATAAGAAAAAAGAACCTAAGAAGCCGATTACCATGGATGATGCCATGGCTAATCTGATGGCAAGATTCGGTAAGTAGTAAAAGAGGCTGTCCAAAAAGCCGGGAAATACATTCCTGGTCCTGGACAGCTTTTTGAATGCACAAAGAAAAAAAGCGGCTCAGGGAATCGAACCCGGAGCTTGCCCGTTGAAATGTTCTTTTCAGGAGAACAATTACCACGAGATATTTAAAATATTGACCTGATTAAATCCGGTATTGCCTGTTCAAAGTTAACGCCATAGTTTACATGATCTTTCTCTTCCAGAGTTTTATGAATGGCATCTTTTACAAAGTCACATGCTATCTGTAATGCCTTTTCAAAAGGTTTTCCAAGTACCAGGGCACCACAGAAGGCACTGGACCATAGGTCCCCTGTACCATGGAAATGTTCAGGCTCTTCTTCATTGCAATAGTAAGTATAGGTATCCGTTTTCTGATTATATGCATATGCGCCCGTCTTTCCTTTTTCTAAGGAAATACCGGTTAATACAGCTGTATCAGAACCGAGATCTGTTAATTTCTTAAGCATATCTTTGACATATGTTTCATCATACGAAGTGACATAAGGAACATCCAGAAGATAACTTGCTTCGGTCATATTCGGCACAATGACATCGGCTTTGGCACATAGCTTTGCCATGGCTTTGGTAAAGTCAGTTGTAAAACCAGCATATAGTTTTCCATTATCTGCCATGCATGGATCCACGATTCTTAACTTTTCGCCAAATGTATCAAACAGTTCTGCGGCTAAATCCAGCTGTTCAAAAGAACCGAGATAGCCTGTATAGACTGCATCAAAGTGAAAGCCTTCTTTCTTCCAGTGTTCCATGATTGGCTTTATTTCACTGGTCAGATCATGGAATGTGAATCCCTGAAACATTGTATGTGTGGATAATACAGCTGTAGGCAATACCGCTGTTTCTATGCCCATGGCACTGATAACCGGCAGTGCAGCTGTAAGGGAACATTTTCCTACACAGGATATATCCTGCATTGTGACTATTCTTTTCATGAATATGAATCCTCCATTTGATTTTCATGATAAAACAGATCGTATATAATACATATAATCAGTTTTGAAGAAAAATATCATACCAGCTGTCTTCAGATTTAATATGAGCAGTTCAGGATAATTGTATGAGAGGCATGTATGCAGAAAAACTTATATAAAGAAGGATATACCCAGAACCGGGAACTATCATGGCTTCGCTTTAATGACAGGGTTTTAAATGAGGCAAAGGATGAAACCGTACCTCTGTTAGAAAGATTGAAATCTGTTTATTTCTATACTTCCAATCTGACGGAATTTTTCAGAGTCAGGGTAGGATCTTTATGTGATTTACATAAAGCAAGGTATTCCAAAGTAGATAATAAAAGCGGATTAACGCCAGCACAACAGTTAGATGCTATCTATCCTGCCGCAAAAAGAGGATGTGAGAAGAGAGACAGGATTTATGAAGATTTAAGAATAAAGCTTGCCAAAGAGGGAATTGAAGATCTGAAGGTTTCTGACTGTACAAAGGAAGAAATCAAGTTTTTAAGAAAATATTATAAAAATAAAATAGAACCTTTATTAATGCCTCAGATTGTAGATGCCCATCATCCGTTTCCGAATCTGCAGAACCATATTACCTATATCATCGGTATCTTAAAGATGAAGAATCATGGTGTATTCTGTCTTGTTCCCGTACCGCAGTCATTGCCTTCTATCATTGTATTACCGCATAAGAAGAAATTCAGATATGTACATACAGAAGATGTGATTCTCGCTAATATGAACCGTATCTTTCCTGATGCGGTGATTACAGAATCCATGAAGCTCACGGTTGCGAGAAGTGCTTATGTAGATCCGGCTGATGAAATTTTTGAAGATATTGTGGATTATCGCAAGAAGATGCTCAAGGTATTGAAACAGAGAAAAAAGATGAATGTGACGATGTTAACGGTATCTGAGAAGCCATCTTCTGCATTACGAAAGTATCTGTTAGCCCATCTTAAGATTACAAGAAGAGAGTTATTTGTGTGCAGTGTACCGATGTCATTGAAGTATGTCTTCGGTATTGAAAAACTGTTAGATGATGAAACCCGTATCCGTAATACATATGAACCATATGAACCTAAGCTTTCCGCAGATCTTGACTACCATCAGCCGATCTTTGATCAGATTCGTAAGAAGGATATTTTACTGCATTATCCATATCAGGCTATGACACCTTTCCTCATGCTTGTTAAAGAAGCTGCCAATGATCCTGATACAGTTTCTATCAGGATTACAATATACAGAATGGCTAACCATGCAAGATTAGTTGATTATCTGTGTCAGGCTGCGGAGAACGGGGTAGAAGTAGATGTATTGATAGAGCTGAAGGCACGTTTTGATGAACAGAATAATATTGACTATTCCGAAAGACTTGAAGATGCCGGCTGTAATGTGACTTATGGTTTTGAAAGATATAAGGTACATTCCAAGATCTGTCTGATTACAAAGGTAAAGGATAAGAAGGTAGAACAGGCTGTACTGATATCTACCGGTAACTTCAATGAAAATACCGCAAAGAGTTATACCGATATGGCTTTGATGACAGGACGTGCATCTATTATTAAAGATGCCAATGCTTTCTTCCAGAATATGGCTATCGGAAAACTGGATGGAAACTATCATACGCTTTTGGTTGCACCAGTATCCTTAAAATCCACATTATTAGAACTTATGGACAGAGAGATTGCCAAAGGTGACAAGGGATTCATGTTTGTTAAGGTGAATTCCATTACAGATGAAGATCTGATTGCTAAACTTTCTGAAGCATCCAGGGCAGGTGTAGAGATACAGATGGTTGTGCGTGGTATTTCATGCATACTGCCTGGTGTGAAAGGCAAGACAGATAATGTCCATATCCGCTCTGTTGTAGGAAGGTATCTGGAACATTCCAGAATTTATGTATTTGGCAGGGGAACATCAGAAAAGATGTATATCTCTTCCGCAGATTTCATGACCCGTAATACCGAGAGAAGAGTAGAGATAGCCTGCCCGGTTATGAATGCGTCTATCCGTAAGAAGATTCATGAATATATCGATATTCTGATGCAGGATAATACCAAGGCAAGAATGTTAACGGATACGGGCAGATATCATAAGATAAAAGATGGAAATCCGCCATTCAATTCACAGACGGCCATGATGAGAGTTATGGAAGAATCTGAAACTGATTTAAATGAAATACAGAACCGTCCTGCAGCGAAGGTGTTTCATACAAAATACAGGAAGAAAAAGAAATGAAAGTAACAGTTACATTGCCAGAAGGCAGAACATTTGAAAAAGAATATAAACAGGGAATCACACCGGAAGACATAATACAGTCTTTAAAAGAAAAGCCTGTTTTCAGAATCCTTGCCTGCCGGGTCAATAATCACAGTGAAAGATTAGATTATTCTATTCAGAATGACAGTCATGTAGATTTATTGGATATGCGTGATTCCTATGCCAATATGAGCTATCAGATGTCCTTGACATTACTGTATATAACAGCTGTACATGAGTTATATGGTAAAGAAGCACATACCTTAATTGCCAATTCACTTTCCAAAGGATTATTCACGAAGATTAAGATTTCTCCTTTAACGGATGAAGTATGCAATGCCATTGAAAACAAGATGAAAGGGATGGTTGAAGAAAAGCTTCCGATCAGAGAACAATGGCGTGACAGAGAAGATATCCTGCGTGATCCGAAGGTGAAAGAGGATAGTGATGACATGCGGTTATTCCGTTCTGCCTATGATTTAAGAGGTGGATGGATTTGTACTTTAAATCATCAGAAAGCATTGTTTTACCAGCATCTTTTACCGGATACTTCTTATCTGAATCTTTTTGAGATAAGAAGGTACCGCAATGGAGTTTTATTAAGATTTCCGCATCCTTCAGACCCGGATACAGTTCCTGTATATGCAGAACAGAAGAAGCTTTATGAAGCTTTCTCAGAAGAAACACACTGGGATAAGTTATTAGGCATAGATGAAGCCAGTGATCTTAATGAGATTGTCAGAAGTGGTAATTACAAGGAAACCATACTGTTAAGTGAAGCTCTGCATGAAAAGCGTATCGCTGAGATAGCAGAAATGATTCATAAACAGAATAAACGTATTGTGCTGATTGCCGGTCCTTCTTCTTCTGGCAAAACTTCCTTTGCGAAAAGATTATGCATACAGTTAAGAGTCATAGGCTTAAAACCATTGTATTTAGGTACAGATGACTATTTTGTAAACAGGGATCAGCTGATTCCGGAACCAGATGGAAGTCTGAATTTTGAGGATTTAAGTGCACTGGATGTCAATCTGTTCACGGAACAGATGAATGCTTTGTTAGCAGGGAAGAAGGTTGACCTGCCAGAGTTTGACTTTATCACAGGGAAGAAGATATACGGCAGGCGTATCACTTCCATTGAATCGCATCAGCCGATTGTCATTGAAGGCATTCATGGCCTGAATCCTGCTTTAACGAAAGGTATAGATGATAAGGAAAAGTTCAGGATCTATATCAGTCCATTGACACAGTTAAACATAGACCGTCATCATCGTGTGCCGACAACCGATGCCCGTATGTTAAGAAGACTTGTCAGGGATCACCGTACCCGTAACCGTTCAGCTTCAGAGACAATAGATGACTGGCCGTCTGTACGCAGAGGAGAGGAAAAGAATATCTTTCCATATAATGACCAGGCAGATGTATTCTTTAACAGTCAGTGTCAGTATGAATTAGCTGTATTGAAAAAGTATGCAGAACCTTTGTTAAAAGCAATTGATATTGATGCCCCAGAGTATTGTGAAGCACAGAGAATGTTACAGTTCCTGGAATTCTTTGTCAGTATTCCGGATGATTCGGCGATCCCGAATAACTCTATTATCCGTGAATTCATCGGGGGTTCTGTATTAGTACACTGATATGGGCTATATCATGGATTTAAGAAAGTACGTTGGTCATCAGACACTGATCCAATGTGCTGCCAGTATTATTATCATCAATGACAAGCAGGAAATTCTTCTGGGAAAGCGTACGGATAACCACAAGTGGGGCTATGCCGGTGGATCGATGGAAATTGATGAAAGTTGTGAAGAGTGTGCTGAAAGAGAGCTGTTTGAAGAAACAAGTCTTATAGCAGATGAAATGCAGTTGTTTATGATCAATTCCGGCAAGAGAACGCACTATGTGTATCCTAATGGCGACGAAGTATGCAATGTGGAAATTATATACATCTGTAATCATTACCATGGTAAACTTCATCCTGAAAAGAGTGAGATCGAAGAGCTGAAATTCTTCCCATTTGATCAGATACCAGAGAATATTTCAGATCCGATCGTTCCTGTAATTGAAAGATTTAAGGAAGTCTGTGTATCTGAATCAGATCACAAACAGCCAATGACGAAACCGAAGGGTTAGTTATACGAAACGTGTAAGAGGATCACCGGTGAGAGCTGATCCTTAACTTCTTGAAAATGGTCGCGAAGTTACAAGGCTCGGCGATCATTTTTTTGATTCCGTTGAGAACAAGAGCAATAGCAGATATTACAACCATGTTGGTTTGTAATATTACCGTGATTATTTCGTAAGGACTCATCATGCTTCCCTGCTTAGCACGAAAATCTTTAAGAAACAGCCCGATTTATCTCCCTTACTTGTATGGGAGATGAATCGGGCATTTTTATATCTATATGTAATGT
>DXZE01000012.1 GCA_019415435.1 Erysipelotrichaceae bacterium | reverse complement strand
GATCAGTGACAATCAATCTGATCTGCGTATGGTCATTTCATGAGAGGCATAACAGCTAAAGCAGGATACATCACCTGTGACACTATTAATCTTTCTTATAAAACGTATATCAATCAGATCCCCCAGATGAATATATTCAAAGCTGAAGAGAGCATGACATGAGACACAAAATCCATATCTGTTTTAAATACTTTCATGTTGATGCCCATAGATTACATAGGTAAAAGATTCTTTAACTGTATGTAAAAAGAGAAAGAATACTTATTCAGCACCCTTTCTTTTTAATACTACTGCAAATGTTTCAAATAAAATCTTCGCATCCAGTCCTAATGACCAGTTATCAATATACTTGAGATCCAGCTTGACTACATCATCAAAGTCTTTGATGTCACTTCTGCCACTTACCTGCCATAATCCGGTAATACCCGGAAACATGGATAATCTTCTTCTGTAATGCTCGTTATAATGTTCAAATTCTTCTTCTGTAGGAGGTCTTGTTCCAACAAGGGACATATCTCCTTTTAATACATTGAAGAACTGTGGGAATTCATCTAATGAAGTCTTACGGATAAACTTACCGACTCTTGTAATACGCGGATCATTATCCATCTTGAACATCAGACCATTCATCTGATTATTCTTTTCTAACTCTTTCTTGCGTTCTTCTGCAGGAACATACATAGAGCGGAATTTATAGAACTTAAACCTGCGCCCATTCTTACCTACTCTGATTTGTGAGAATATGGCAGGACCTGGTGAATCCAGCTTTATCGCTGGCACTACAAATATGGCAATGATGCCTGTAAACACAAGTCCTATTAATGCGCCTATGATATCTGCAACTCTTTTAATAAATAACAGGAAAGGATCCTGTACATTCTGTGCATATGTTACTACCGGTAATGTTCCATACTTACCAAGATATGTCACACTGTATAAGAATATAGCCTGTCTGATCTCATTTTATGAAAGAGCTATACATAAATGATCATTCAACCGTCGTGTGATAATCACTTGCGAATCATCAGTCTAATCTACCGGTATTTCGCAGGCCTTTCCGCCGGTTTTCACCGGTTTTCGCCGGTATTCCGCCGGTCTTTTCGCCGGTTTTCGCCGCTTTTCGCCGGTATTCCGCCGGTTTTCACCGGTTTTCGCTGCTTTTCGCCGGTATTCCGCCGCTCTTCGCCGGTAACTCGTTTACGTTCTCGCCATTCCCTTCTAAATCATCATGTTTAGGACGACCAACCTTAATAAACTTCCGGTTTCTTGTAGCTGAAGTACCGCGAATAAATCCTTTATCTATAAGAGAATTTAATATCTCTCTTGTTCTCGAAGATTTAAGTCCTAAAAAGGTTCTAACCTCTTTAGCTGTGTATTCTACGCCATATTCCATCTTCTGTAGTGTTTCTTTTTCACGATCTGTCAAATTCAATGAATCTTCTTTCTGCTTATTAACAGTCTCAGAAGAATCAAACATATTCATATTATCCAGATATTGATAATTCAGATTTGGTAATGTCACTATAAAAACAGAATCATCCGAATAGAACTCTGGCTCTTTCTTTTCTCTGAAATTTTCTGATTTTTCATAACCATCCAGAATTTTTCCGAGACCACTGCCCTGACGTTCCATATAGCCTAGTCTATTGAATATATCAGCTATCACTGGATTTCTCCTCTTGGATACTACCGTTCTGAGATTTCTATCCTGTACTCTAGTTCCATCAACCATTCCACCAGGAGAAGAAATCTCAAGACGGTCATTAAACATATCTACATGCACTTCACTACCATACTCAAGATAGTCACGATGAACCAGTGCATTGACGAGTGCCTCAAAGTAACTACGATGGACATATTCCGGAAACTCTAATCTTGAATTATCCGTTTTCTTCCACATGGTCTTTGAATGCACTTTGATGAAAGTTTCCGCATCATTTAATAGTGAAATCAAACCGCCGCTGTATTCCTGATGGTCCAATGCATCCATGATTCCACCACTCTTTGTTATTCCATCCCATCTGGTACAGAACACTCTGGAATACTTAATTGGCGACTCATCCGCCATTAACGCACCAGCATTTGTTAAAGTGCCATCCTCGTTAACCATGCCCCATGATTCATAAGAACCATCAGGAAGACTTTTACCAGTCCATACCTTATATCTTTCTCTTACCTTTGAGAAGGAATAATCGGATGCCTTGTAATCGGTGTTTAATGAGTCAAACGTGGAATTCATACCACGCAGAACCAGTCTTCTCATAACCACTGTTGGCGCAGGAATACTCTGATTGCCAGATCTGATATAAGCTGTCATATTACCATCTCCAATATAGTAATATGGCGTTTCTTCGCCTTTATTTACATTAAGAATAATCACTACCTTATGATCATCTGTTTCATGGAAGTCTAAGCTATAGGATGGCAATGGAGTAATTCTGTGTTTAATGATTTCACTGATCTTTTCAGAATCGCTCTTAGCATTATTTAAACCTACAACTGTATCATCATCTGTAATGCCAAATATCAGTGTACCTCCACTGGTGTTCGCAAAAGCACTTATGCTTTTACACCAGCTCTTAGGTTTATTTAATTCAACACTTTCTTTCTTGTCATAACTGGTTGTTTCACCAATCAGATCTCCTATCCGTATTCCGCTCATTTCTTTATCCCAGATCCTCTATCTTAGTCGTTAATGTAGGTGGTTTCTTATCATCTATAGCCTGTAACTCCTGCATCTTCTCATCATCCAGTACCTGTAACAGAAACTTATCTCTTTTCTGATATGCAGACTCCGCAGAAATATCAAACCGTAATGTAATATCATTCTTATTCTTACCCTGTACACAGGTCATCCATGTCAAGGCTCTGTAGGCAGGAGAAGGAATCTCTTCTGTTACTTCCTTTACCCACTTCATCTTATCTTCATAGTACTGTAAACGTGCCTCATACAGGTTCTTCAGTTCTATTAACTTAATGATATCCTTCTCCTTTGGAGAAGGAGAAGAACCTACTTTATCTAATACAGGTGACTTAACATCCTCTAGTCTGTTAATTGTATGCTTGATCTTATCTTTAACCATCTCTATATCAGACTCATAAAGATAATAATTACGGCATTCTCTTTTAAAGACATTCAGTCTTTCTCTATCTTCCATTATTAAAGCACCTTTGTAAGCCACTTATTCACCTGATACTGAACAGTTCTTCTCGTTATACCATACTGTTCTGCAACAGATTCCTGTGTCCTGCCTTCTATAAATAACAGCCATACAGCCATTCTTGCAACATTGCCGCATTCTTTGGCTAACTTGTCAAATGTCTTCTCGACAAACTCTGTATCTTCTTTCATAAAGATATAAAGCTGCTTGTCTCCTTCTGACAATGTATCCGGATCCATCTGACTGATATTTTCTTTTTCTTTCTTATACACCCTGCAGGATGCTCTGAAAGCCTCTGTCTTCTCCTTCACATTCATGACTTGCACTCCTATCCAAAATAAACAAACAGCATCCTGTCTTTACCATTGATATCCTTTAATATTTCAAAGGTTGCTTCTGGGAGAAGCTCTTTTACTAAAGCGGACATTCTTTCTCTCTGATCCCAACCCATTTCAAATGCCATAAAGGATTTATCTTTTAATACCTTGCGGCAATCCTTAAAGATCTCTCTGTAAAACTTAAGACCATCATCACCGCCAAACAATGCAACATGAGGTTCATAGTCTATAACAGATGTTTCCATCTTTTCTTCAGATGGAATATATGGCGGGTTAGATACAAGTACATCCAGTTTCTTATGATGGTCTATTAAAGGCTTTAACATATCACCAGCCAGGAACTCTATGTCAGCCTGATTATTCTGTGCATTCTTTCTTGCGGTTACCAATGCTTCCTCAGAGATATCTGTCGCAGTCATATGTACCTTAGGCTCTTCTTTTTCTAATACAATAGCGATATCACCAGAACCAGTACCTACATCTGCACATTCAATCGCATCATAATCCTCAAAAAACTGATCCATTCTGGCTAAAACATTCGCACATAACTCTTCTGTCTCAGGACGTGGTATCAGTACATCTTCATTCACTATAAACTTATATCCATAAAACCAGGAATACCCTAATACATGTTCCATAGGTTCCTGCTTTAATATTCTTGCCATACCTGCATCAAACTCTTTTTCCAATTCCTCAGGCATCTCTTCATCATAATGCAGATAAAGATCATATCTTTCTCTTTGTGATAACTCGACAAGATATGCCATAACAGTTTCAGCAGGCACATCTACTGCTTCACAAAGCTTCTCATACTTTCTGACACTGTCCGCAAACGTACTCATTGTGCTGCCTCCAGTTTTCTCTTCTCTTCTTCTTCCAACAAAGCATTAATCACTTCATCCAGCTTGCCATCCATAATCTGATCTAAGTGATTTGTGGTGTAGTGAATACGATGATCTGTCACTCTGTTTTGTGGATAGTTATAGGTTCTGATCTTTTCAGAACGATCTCCTGTACCAATCTTGGATCTTCTGATCTTGCCCTCTTCTTCCTCTTTCTGTCTCTTCATTTCTTCATAGACACGGGAACGGATAATTCTTAAGGCAGTCTCTCTGTTTTCAATCTGTGATCTGCCTTCCTGACAATTGACGGTAATACCGGTAGGTACATGTACAATTCTGACAGCTGAATCTGTTTTATTGATATGCTGACCACCTGCACCGGAAGCTCTGTGTGTTTCAAAAGTCAGATCATTCATATCTAATTCAAACTCATCTTCTTCAATCTCAGGCTGACATAATACGGTAGCTGTAGAAGTATGAATTCTTCCCTGTGTCTCTGTCTTAGGAACTCTCTGTACCCTGTGTACACCAGATTCCCACTTCAGATACTTATAGACATCTGTACCTTTGATAGAAAAGATAATCTGTGAAAAACCTCCTGCTTCAGAAGGATTGGCTTCCATAACCTGTACATTCCACCCTTTGCTTTCGGCATATCTTGTATACATACGATATAAGTCACCCGCAAAGATGTTTCCTTCATCTCCACCAGCTCCACCTCGTATCTCCATGATTACATCGCAGCCATCTTCCTCATCTCTTGGAATCAGAAGTTTCTGAATATGATCCAGAAGTTTTTCTCTCTCCGGCTCACATTCTTCTAATTCGACCCTGGCCATCTCTTTCATTTCTTCATCTGAATCTTTCAGCATCTCCTGTGCCTGTTCAATTCTCGAATCAAGATCCTGTAACTGATGCCATGCGTCTACCGGCTGTTTTAATCTTGCTTCTTCTTTGGAAAGCTTTGTCAGCTTCTTTGGATCTTTTAATACATTCTCATCAATTAACTGTTTATTAATATCGTTATATTGTTTTTCAATTTCTTTTAATTTTTCTCTGACTGCGTCCATATATTCTCATCCAATCTATTACGCCTTTTATTCTAACATCTTATTCCAGAATTGCAGTATTGTACGTAAAACACATAGATATAGAATAACAGGCACTGCCAATATTATGGCAATGCCTGTATGCATTCTTATCATGATGTTTGCGTTGTGAACTACTCGGCTACAAGTAACCGAGTAGTTCACGGCCTGCATTCTCCATCCTCTCGATCCAGCCTGACCAACGGTAGTGTGCACCTCGATCAGAATGAATAATGGGGTGATCGTTTTCCTTAAGGGTTCCGATAGCGTTATCAAGCATAGTATTGACCAGTTCGGCATCCGGAGAAGTCCCTATGGTCCAAGAAACCGGCAATCCATCAAAGCAGTCGATAATCGGAGAAAGATAGATTTTTCCTGCCGGCATCAAAATACAAAACAGCCCGACAATGACAAGCGCCACAATTACATTGACGGGTACCATACTTTCACTCTTTCTTAAACTCTCACTTCACGATTTCAAATTCACAGGCAAGATTCTCCACTCGTAACTCGTAATGTCCAGGTTCCAACCAGCTTTCCGGCGTCACATAGCCTTCTCCAATATCCCCCCCCGGCACAGGCTCCACCATATCCGTAACGTGGAGACAGAAGCGGCAGTTCCTCCTGACTTGCCAAATCGATGATCTTCACCTCAGAAACAGTCGCATTCAAGCCATTCTCGCCAATTCCTGGAAACGCTTCTTTACGCCCGTTTCGAATCACAAAATGTAATTCATTCTGCTCGTAAGATTCAAGAAAAAGCCCTAAATATCCATCCGTCGGATAAATTTCCGCTGACGGGCTCACCTGATCCTCTGACTCACCCACTGGAAGCTTCAGTGCAGGAAGCTGTTCTGCTTCCTTCTTTCTTGATTCAATCACCTCATGAATCTTAGCCAGCTTTTCACTGTATTTTTTTGGATAATACTGCGAAGAAAAATACACATCAGTATCTGTAAAAGAAAAGCGATAACTCTCAGACGCTCCATCTGCCACAATAATATCCCTCAGGTCCTTTTCGCTCCATTTCTGCATTTTATTTTCGCGGAAAATGTCTTCGATTTCCCCAAGCAGATCCTCTTCCGTCCGGTATTCGTGCACAACCTTCCTTGCAGCATAATACTCCTTATCGGTCTCCGTAATCAGGCAGGAGTTCTCATCCGCAACACTGACGGTGACAGTGCTCGATTCTCCGCGCATTCCACCGCCAACCGAATATTCAAATTTTGTCATCTTGCTCTCCTTAACTTTTTTGCTGTTATCTATTCGTTCTTTTAAACTACTGTTCTGATAGACTGTTACACCAATCAGAACTGCAAAAAGGGCAAGAATTACACCTCCGAAGCATAAAACAATTTTTAATTTATTACCCATACGCGACTCACAATCTTCCCCCGTCACCTCCACGGATCCTTACTTGCCGGCTCCCTGATTCCTGCAAGCAACAGCTGTTCCCATAAAAACCACTCCCCTGTAGATGGTTTATTTCTGAACTTAATCGGGCGAGGTGAATCCGCTCCTCCACTTCTTAAGTAGCGCGTCTCATACCCGTCCTCTTCTGGCAGCTCCTGATCAATCACTTCCAGTTCATATGGAAGATCCGGCATGTAGTCATTGTCCGGAGTTGCGCCCTTAAAATAAGAACGCGGCACATAGTCCTTATCCATAAATCGATCCCGGATGAATTGCTTCTCCGCGATACTTAACGGTCTCGGACCTCTTAAATAATCGAGCATTGCAAGCGACTCATCACGATTTTCCGGATACAGGCATAGTGCTGCAATGGTAAGAATCGCTGTTCCTTCCGGTGAGTGCATCTTCTCTGCTTCACTTTTCAGCTCCAGCACGCTCTTTGGCAGTTTGTCCATGGTTACCGTTACTCTTTTCATAACAACTCCCTCCCGAAATCAGCCATGTACAAACCTTTATCGGATCTGAAAATTCATACTTCGTCATGGAAGTAAATTTCTGCAGGTTTGATGGCATTGTTTCAACCATTATTTTCATATTCCCCTCCTAAATCACCTCAATTCTCCCCTCGATTTCCGCATTCAGTCCCTGATGTTTCGTCATGTATTCTTCCACAATATGATTCAGGGAACCGGCAATAATTCGTGGTTCCATATTTTTACGCACCTCATGCAGATCTACCGAGAATACCTGATCAAAATTTCTAAAATGATAATCCTGCAGGCAGATTGTCATTTCATCTGCATCTTTGATCTCTTTTCCATGAAAGCAGAATTCCTTAAAGTCTTCTTTTCGGCGATTCCATACAATATGCATCCCATGGGAATATTGATAGAATTCGGTATGTCCGCGCCAGGCTTCCTCCCGGAAAACAAAAGCAATCATCCTCCGAAGCTGATCGCCATTTACCTTGAGCATCCAAAGGCAGTCATCAAAGGGCGTATTCTCCTTCATTTCCTGAAATGTGATGATCGGTCCCAATTCCTCTTTGCGGATGGAACCAGAGCTAAGGATCATCAAGTCAAACGAGCTTCCGCTCTGCAGAAGATCTGCATAAAGATTACCAAGCTCTGTTTCCTGCGTCCGACACGGGTGCGTCAGCCTGCGTGCAAATGTAGTAATCACCCTTGCATATTTGGAATCTGTCACAGAACGATATCGCTTCAGCAGTTCCTGCATCGTAAGGTCCGCTTCGGCGGTCTCTTCATTCACCGGCACGCACTGCCAGCGAAGATCAGCAATACTGTTGGTATCTGTGTCGCAGATCAGATCAAACCTTCCAATCTGCCCCGTGCCGGCCCCTGCCTGCGCAATCCAAATGCCATTGACATATTCCGGCTGCTCCATCATGGTATGAGAATGTCCTCCGATAATCAGATCTACGCCATAGCAGGGATCCAGCTGTGCTGCCAGCTCACGGTCTTTTTCAATGCCAATGTGGGTGAGCAATACTGTTAAGTCGATATCAACGGTACGATAGCTGTCCAGAATCATTTGAATTTCATGCACCGCCTGCTCAACATCCACAAGCGTCCCGATCACCTTATCCTGACGTGTCACGGCGATCACATCCTCGGTCAGCAGTCCGATAAACAGCACTTTCATGCCATTTACTTCTTTGATCAGGTAGGGCAGAAACAGTCTGCTTCCATTCAGGTTCACATAGAGATTGGCATTAATGATAGGAAAATTTGCACATTTTTCCAGAAACAGCAGATGTGAAAGGCCGTAGTCCACTTCATGATTACCGATGGTCATTACGTCTGGATTAAGCTGATTGATCAGATCAATCGTGGAGATCCCACGATATTCCATATCTATGATCGATCCCTGAAATACATCTCCGGCAATGGCATACAGAACATTCTTCTCTTCTTTCCTGACCCGGTTGACATACCCGGCCAGAAGTGGCAGACCGCCCGTATCCATTCCATCGATCTGATGAGGTACAAAATCGCCATGCATGTCATTGTTATGTAGCAGAATCAGTTGTTTCGTCCGCATAAAGCCCCTCTCTGTATTTTTTCTCTGAATATATCCTATTTTCGTATGGTTTGTCCTGTGGCTGCTGCAGCAGGAGAAAAGATATGCATCAAATGTTCCAAGCCATCACCCGGCCGCCGGAAGAACGAACTTACCTGCATCCGGATTTGCTTTTCTTATGACAAGCGATCCATCTTCTTCGCTGAGCTCCATCACATCACAGCAACGATTGCCATCAGGCAGATCAAAGGCGCAAAGAATCTGCAGAAATGTTTCATGGCTGGATTGGCTATTGTCCATCTTAGTCCGCAGGCTAACTGACATCATCCTTGGCAAAGAGGAACCAACGAAAACACCAACGGGCTCTTAAAGGAATACTTTCCCAAGGGGCAAGATCTGACTGATATCAGCGAGGAATACATATAGTCCGTCTTCGACAAACTGAATAAAAGACCTCGCAAATGCCTGGGGTACAGGACACCCTTTGAGGTCTATTATTCCACTCTGTTGCGTTTGGCTTGACAATTCAAGGATCAGAATGATCCTCCACCGCCACCATGGGTCCTGCCGGATGAAGATGTATGTGTACTGCTGCCAGAATCCTTTGACCGAACCGTTTTATTTACGGTCCGATACAGGAACATATCATTACTGCGGGTGATATTCAGGCTGCCATCTCTGACGTAATGGTCTGCCTCTGGTGCATAACGAACTGATTTCATCTGTCCTCTCAGCATGCCGGCAATGACAAGACCCAGAGCAAGACCGCCGGAAAGCGATATGAGTGTCCATGTCATCGGAAGTTTTCCCTTTGGCAGATTGGATCGGTCATAGGGACGGCCTGTCCGGGCCTGGGTAATGAACTGATCACACTGGTCGATGTACGTATGGAAGGCAGCAGCGTAGTTGCCATCGGACAGATCTGATTTCATCTGTTTGCCTATATACTGGATTCCTGCATCCGTAAATGCGGTAATGCCATATCCACAAGTGCTGATATACCACTCTCTGTCATTTTTGGAGACCAGCAGAAGAACGCCATCTTTGTCTTCGCCATATCCGAAATTGTAAAGATCATAAATATCATCAGCCTTGGTGCCAATATCTTCTCCCTCAAGGGATTCCACGGTTGCGATTGCAACTTCCAGCTTCTGTCTCTCACTCAATTCATCCAGAGCAGCGAGCAGCTCTTCTTCATCGCTCTCATCAACAATTTCGCCCATATCGATCAGACGATAATGTTCATCCGCAAAGCCACTCGTGCTGTCTTCAGCTCTTACGACAGACAGTAAAGGAATACAGGTAAACAAGGCCATCAGGAACATGGCTGCAGCAAGGAGTGTATTTTTCCATATCTTTTTCATATCCTTCCTCCTTGATCTAGAAAATCATCCACAGCAGATTGGCAATGCCAAAGGCGCCGCCGGCACAAAGAGCAGACAATCCAATCGTCCATAACAGTGCAGCTTTTTTATCCATCGGCAAATCACCAACGAACTTGCCGCTCTGTCCGTTCATCGCAAATGTATACTGCTTATTGTTCCACGTTGTATTTAGCAGCCATACCGGATACAGGACATATTTTGTCTTGCCGCCGCGAAGAGTAATACTTGTGCTCTCAGGCGTGATTGTGGTATATCCCGTTGCTGTCTTGGCAAAAGCTGAAGCGGTAGACTGCTTCACGCGTTCATTGGCCCGCTTGATGCTTTCCTTTGCGTCCACATCATATTTATCTGCCATATAGCCGGCCAGATATGCAGTCTGAAAGGAAACAGCCTGACTGAAATCATAGGGTTCAATGGACTCCATGAGATCATCCGCCATCTTCTCAGAGCCATCCACCGGTACGTGGCTGAAGCCGATCGTGCCTTCCCGCATTACCATGTAATAACTGGTTTCTGTATAGTTGTAATTGCTGTCACTCCATGATCTGACCAGGCTGGCCCGATAGCGGATGCAGGCATCTGCATCGGTGTCAAACAGCCAGAACGGAACGTAAATGCCTTTGATCTCGTCAATATGATTCTGATCTTTGAACACCTTGGGCAGCAGCACCTTTCCCTTCAAGTGTTTCTGCAGACTTTCTTTAGCAGCCTTTTTATCCAGCTTGAAAGGGATCACATAATCTGGCTTGAGATCTCCGGTGAATTGTCCCATTACCACGATGGGTTTGCCGCAGAAGGGACATGAAGTAGCAGCAAGGCTTTCATCACCGACGATTTCACCGCCGCAGGACTTGCATACATACGTACGCAGACCTTCCTGTTCTCCTTCCTGCCATTCACTTCCGGCAGCAGTGTCCCAGTTCATATGATCTTCAGTATCCTGATGCAATGCCTCATCATACTGCTTCAGGGCCTCCACTTCGAATTCCGCATCGCAGTATGGACATTTCATCTTCTGGAGTGTACTGTCGAAAGAGATTGCCCCACCGCAGTTGGGACATTTGTATTCCTGTAAATCTGCCATGATAATTACTCCTTTCCTGTTTCAGGTGATGGAAGAAGCCAGAATCGTCTGACTCCTTCCATCCATTCATTGTTTAGCTGTTGAAAGGTTTCTTAGACTTAGAGTCGATTAGATCGGCTCAGAATCCGCTCAGCCTGTAGAGCAGAAGTTCATCAGCAGAATCGTCTGCTCTGCCCTCGCTCAATGCGACCAGAACACTTCCATCCGGCATCACAGCTGCTGAGCTGATCCATGGATAAGACGTACCGAACAGTTCTTCATCATCCGCTGTTGCCAGAAGATTTCCATCGCCTCCATAGAACAGGATCGACCTCATATTGCCATCGAAAGCGATGAAGCCATTAGCTGTCTCTACAACGTCAGTGATGGACCCCAGACTGCCATTTTCTGAAAATTCGACATTGCCGAATTCAAACTGCTGATTGCCTGCTGTATCAAAGACCCAGACTGTTTCTTCACCTTTATCATCCGATGTACCGCTCACATAGATATGATTCTGTGAAAGGAAGGCACGGTCAGTTTCTGCAGATGAGCGCAATGCCCATTCTTCAATCTGTGCTGTTTCTCCATTCAGGCTGATTTTTCTCAGCGGTCGGCCGACAAATGCAGAGATCCCCCAGTTTCCATCCGGATGAATCATGGCGCTGTCGACATCTTCGTACTGTCCGGTCACTTCGCCATTTTCCATCACCAGCATCGGTTCCATGAAACCAGAAACGTAGAGTTTTCCGCTTGAATCTGCCAGAAGTTCTTCATAATCGCCTTTATCTTTCAAGTTTTGCTTATCAATGAAAGTCAATGCATTGTCACTGTATTGATATTGATAGAGCGTATTGTCCAGAAGAACCCAGACAGTATCACCGGTGATTTCCACACGGCCGGAGAACAGATCGGAAACAAGCAGCGGATCATCCAGTTTGAGCCAGTCAGCGGTAATGGTATGATCGCCAGCACTGTACGTGTGCTGCCCATCGGTTGAGAACGGCTGCCCGTTCCAAGGCCATGGCGCGTCAGTGTTATCAATATCTGTCAGTGTGAATTGCAGTGACTTGATAAGATCCTTGACACGTGAATCCTCCTGATCACCGGAAATACTGACGAAAACTGTCGTGCTGGATAGCTCATCACGGCCAAGATATGTCAGCGTAGATGAACCCCAGGATTCCGATTCAGATTCCACGCATTCTACACCACCAATGTTGGTCGTCTCCACGCTCTTTTTTTCAACAAGTTCATAGGCGTCAATTCCACTGCCCTTAAGCCTGTCTCGATACGTGCTAGCACTGTCTACCGATGCCTTAATATCAACGGTCACCAGAGTCGTATTATTCTGTGGGATGGTAAGCTTCATATAGCAATAATCACTGCTGTCGTTGGTCTTATCTTCATCCAGTTCCCAGTCATCTGAATAACTGAGTGAGAATAAAGCGGTGGATGCTTTTGTTCCTTCAGCAGTACCAGCCGTCGGCTTTGCGCTGCCCGTACCCGCGGAGCAGGCAGCCAGACTGAATGCTGTCACTGTTGTCAGGAAGATTGAACAAATCCGTTTTACTGCTGTTGTCATGATAATTACCTTTCCTTTCTTTACACTTCCCAATTGATGCCGGCACTTGCAAGAACTTCATTCGTTTTGCGGATCCAATCGGAGCGATCACCCTGGAGAACAAGTTTGGCTTGATCCGTGATCAACTGTGCTGCCTGCTCCTGATCGCCGCCTGAAAGCATGCTCTGGATACCGGCAGCGATCGCTCCTGCGGCCAGAGCATCCTGCTTGTTTTTCTGGAATGATTTTTTTAAACCCCGCAGGCCTTTTCCACCGATGCCGAAGCACTCATCAAAGTAATTGGCGAGTTTCTTTGTCATGCCTGGTTTGCTTGGCATATAGATATCTCTGACTGCGTAGTCTCCGTCGAAGACCAGATGAACATACGTCTTATCTGGTTTTGTCCTGGCATCAATGGCCTGGTTTCCATCCGCTTCCTCATAGCTTGCCAGATCAGCATAGCGATAGATGTTGTATGTTTTATCTGCACCAAGACCGACAAAACCACCTCTCTCCGTTTTGAAGAACATCAGTCCAGAGGCCGCATAGCAGTACAGGAGCCATCCTGATTCGTCACCAAAGACTTCTGATTTCTTCTGTCCGCTGAGGATGGAAGTCACAATTCTCTCGTTCCTTTCCTGCTCCTTCAGCAGCCTTTCATATGCCGGATATGTGTGAACCATATTATTGAACACACGGCCGGCCTGCTTGTAACAATCCCGGCAAATGAACGAGCCATCCGCCAGCTTGACCTGTGACGCAAAACCGATTTCTTTGCCGCAATGTTTGCAATTCTGCTTAGCCATATATTTTTCCTCTCAGTCATTCATTGATCCGCAATCATTGATCTGCAATCTTGCTATCTCGCTGTGATCCACGTTTCATTCTGGTTTTCTCGTGCCGCAGTTCTGACAGAACTTTCCCTGATTGACCCTGCCACATTGTGGGCATGTCCACTCACCGGAATCAGAAGGCTTTGGCAAGCCGCATTCCTGGCAGAATTTTCCGGTATTGACGGCACCGCACTGACACTTCCAAGTTTCCGTCTGGACAGGCTGGGGCTTCTTTGCTCCGCATTCCGGACAAAATTTACCGGTTACAGTTGCCCCACAAGCGCACTTCCAGCTTTCCTGGGCGGATGCCTGTGCAGGCTTCTGTGCTTGTTGTTGTGCCTGCTGGCCCATGGCATACAGATTCTGGGCGTTCATGCCACCGGCATTCATTGCCATGTTCATGCCCATGAAGCCGGCCATTGCTCCGGAAGGATTAGCCGCCGCTGCCTTCATGGCATCAGCCTGAGCACCAACCAGGGCTGCACCTGCCATATTGGCATTTTGCATTACTGCTGTACGCTGCAGCTGCTTGACCATTTCAGCATCTTCCGGAGGCAGGGTCACACTCCCCAGAGCAATACTGACAACTTCCAATCCTCTTAGTTCTCCCCATTTCACGGACAAAGCTTCATTCATTGCCTTTTCCAGATCGGTGTTATGGGCTACGATTTGATTTGGCCTCAGTTCTAGATCAGAAAGCTTGGCAAAAGCCGGCTGCAAAGCACTGATAAACTCTGTTTTCAACTGACTGTCCAGCTGATCTCTTGTATAGGACTCTGCCACATTGCCGCAGACCTTCGTGTAGAACACAATCGGATCAGAAATCCGGTAAGAATACACACCGGAGCAGCGGACCGATACGTCGACATCCAGACCGATTTTGGAATCTACAATCCTGAAAGGTACAGGATTTGGGGTGCCGAACTTATTGTCGATCAGCTCTTTTGTATTGAAGTAGTAAACACGCTGGTCCTTTCCGGTATCTCCGCCGTATGAAAAGCGTTTGCCAAATGTTTTGAATGTATCCGCAATACTGCTGCCAAGATTTCCTGAAAAGATGCTCGGTTCTGTCGAAGTGTCATACGTAAATTCACCAGGTTCCGCACACACCTCAACAATCTGGCCCTGTTCGACAATGATCATGCACTGGCCATCCGCAACCGCAATGCCAGATCCGTTAGAGATAATATTGTCGTTTCCCATCTTGTTGGATGAGCGGCCGCTGACCCGTTTTCTTCCCTTTGTCACCAGTACTTCCTTGTCCATTGCTTCGCAATAGAAGAATTCTTTCCACTGGTCAGCCAGAGTACCGCCCAGTGCTCCTGATACAGCTTTAATCAGTCCCATCATTTACCTCCTGTGATCTTTGTGATCCAAATGAATTGCTATATTCAACTCTCATTTTTGATTCCGACGATACTGCCCTGTTCATTCAGCTTCTTTGCACACCGCCTGCACATATCCAGATCTGCACAAACCATGAAGCAGTCATCACATACCCATCTGTGACAGATCGGACATCTGCTGAAGTGTGTCTCGGCATCCTTTTCTGCCTGCTGATATACAGCTTCTTTTTCGCGCCGATAAAGTGCTGCATAGATTACTTTTTTTCCTTCTGCAGCGGGAGGAATACCAGCCTTTGAAAAAGCAATTGGCTTACTCTTCCACTCTCTTCCGCATTCCTGGCAAGTTACCGAGAACTGAAATTGATCATTTGTTGAACAATCTGTCAGAATATCATTTAACAACCTCTGCATGGTCGGCCCATCCTCCTTTCCTGAAATGTTTTTTGATTCTGCCGACTGCTTTTCTGCAACTTCATCATGACAGCTCATCAGCAATGAATCCATGGTCCCAGGTCTACTCCTGAACAGGAAAAAGAAAAAGTAAACCTGGTCCACCCTCAGGAAACGCATGGTAGACCGGGTTTACCATTGCTAATAAATTGCGGTTGACAGAAGTGCTGAATACACAAGCATGTATCATTATTGTAAAGTAAAAAAATACCCGGCTTTGGTGACCCTAAAAAAGACAGTCAAATCTTTTATGACTGTCTCTCTAGTGAATTTCTTCTTTTCTCTAACAGCTTATCAAACTGCATCTTGATAAAGGCTGCACACGGTACTGCCAGTAACATACCTGCCACACCACCAATAGCACCACCTGCGATCAAAGCTGCCACCACCAGTAATGGATGTACATGTACTGCATTAGCCAGCAGCCTTGGATTGATAATATTGCCATCAATAAACATAATGATGATCAATACGATTAACCCTATTACTAACATCTGTGGGTTAAAATCAATCAGGTTGATAATGACTACTGACGCATATCCTAATATTGGACCTACATAAGGAATCAGATTGCCAAAGCCTGTTATCAATCCAATAGCAGGGGCATTCGGCATTCTTATTAATAAGAATACTATTGTAGTCACAGAGCCAACAATGACTGCATCCAATACCTGTCCTCTGATATATCCTGAGAAACACTGATCCGCATCAGATGCCAATTCTTGCATTACCTGTATAGCTTTATCCGGCAATAACGTCTTAGACGCATTCTTCCAGTATCCTGATATATTCTTGCCATCAATTAAGAAATAGATCGCAAAGATAAATCCAAAGAACAATACAGATAAGGTTGCTGCCGCATTACTTAATGCATTTGTTACATAAGAAGTTACCTTCTTTGTAATAGAAGATGTTGTAATGTTCTGACTTTCCAGATAATCCATCAGATTTCCGACAACACCACCCAATGAATTCTCTGCATCTTTTAATGCATCTTTGATCGTATCCAAATTAATCTGGGTGATCTGTCTGGCCGCAGACCATATCAATAAGGATAACAATATGGCAATAGCAGCCAGGATAATGACTATCACAATCAATACAGCCAGAGACCTGCATGTTCTGTTATTACGAATCTTCTTCTGTAACTTCTGATCAATGAACTGTACAAAAGGATATAAAAGATAACAAATCAGACACCCTGTTAACAACGGTTTCAATATGGCTGTTATCAGATGCCATGCCGTCTCTAACCATGGAACCATATGATACAGAAGATATAAAGCAATAACCGTTATTGCTAAAGCAACACATCCATACTGAATGACGACTGTATACTTAGAATCTGTAGACTTAGGAAACTTCATGTATCTATTTTAGCGTAAATAGTTACTTTATAGAAGGATCTTTACTTAAGATCACATTAACAAGAATACCTAATATGAGTGCACACGCAACACTGGTGATCGTTACCTGTCCAAAGGTTAACGATAAACCACCGATTCCTGCAATCAGGATTGTTGATACAACAAAGAGATTCTTATTCTGATCGAGATCTACATGCTGGACCATCTTTAATCCTGATACAGCAATAAAGCCATACAAAGCCATGCATACACCACCCATGACACAGGATGGAATAGATGATATAAAAGCCACAACCGGTGATAAGAAGGCAAGGATCATACATTCTATTGCGGCTGTAATGATTGTTACGACTGATGCATTTCTTGTGATCGCAACACATCCGATAGATTCACCATAAGTAGTATTCGGACATCCCCCAAAGAAAGCACCTACCATAGAACCAATGCCATCACCGAGCAATGTATGATCCAATCCCGGATCTTTTAAGAGATCTTTTCCAATGATAGATGATATATTCTTATGATCTGCAATATGTTCCGCAAAGACAACAAAGGCGACCGGCACATATGCTGCAAACAATGTACCAAGATACGATCCATCTACCTGAGATAATCCTTTTCCTGCCTCAAAGAAAGTGAAATCCGGTACAGAGATAAATGTCTTAACAGTGATACCATCCGCGGTTAACGCCTGTAATGTACTGAAATCAATTATCTGCATCGCCGTATTCCCTGTCGCATTGCCAATCCATGTAAATACAGCTGCTAATACATAACCGGAAAGAATACCGATGATAAAAGGGATCATCTTTGCATGTTTCTTGCCATAAGTACTGGCAATCATGGTCATAAACAATGCAAATAATCCGCATAATACTGCTATCTTTGTAGGTTCACCAGTGACGTTGCTTGTCTGTAAGTCACTGATCGCATTACTGGCAAGTGATAATCCGATAATAGATACCGTAGGTCCTACAACAACCGGAGGCATCAGCTTATCTACCCACTCAACTCCTGCTTTACGTACAATAAGCGCAATGATGACATAAACAAGTCCTGCCATAATGGCGCCGATAATCAATCCTGCATATCCTGCCGAGGTACTGACAGCACCTGCAAAGGCTGCAGTCATAGATCCGATAAACGCAAAAGAAGAGCCCAGAAAAACAGGACTCTTCTTTGCAGTAAATGCTGTATATGTTAATGTGCCAAGTCCTGCGCCAAACAATGCGGCAGCGGTAGACATACCATTACCAACAATTAACGGAACAGCAATCGTAGCTGCCATAATCGCTAATACCTGCTGAAAGCCATACACAATTAATTGTGAAAATGGTGGTCTGTCCTGTACGTCATAAACCAGTTTCATTCTTAAAATCCCCCCCTTGGTTCATAATCATACAGGCATGACACATAATTGTCTATTTAATTTTTCAGAGAGTTGATTGGTGAAGGAATTCTGCCACCACGATGAATCATGACGGACGCATCCGTCTTCTTGACAGGCATAACCGGTCCTTCACCCATTAAGCCGCCAAAAACAAGATGATCTCCTGCTTTCTTGCCTATCGCAGGAATCAGGCGACAGGCTGTTGTCTTTGTATTGATCATTCCGATAGCAGCTTCATCTGCGATGATGGCACTGATTGTTTCAGCCGTTGTATCACCAGGAATAATAATCATATCCAAACCTACTGAACATACAGCTGTCATCGCCTCTAACTTTTCAATGGATAATGTACCCTTTTCAGCAGCCTGGATCATACCAGCATCTTCCGATACCGGAATAAATGCACCAGATAATCCACCTACAGAAGAGGAAGCCATGACGCCACCCTTCTTAACAGCATCATTTAACATGGCAAGTGCTGCGGTTGTGCCAGGACCACCGCATGTTTCAATACCGATTTCTTCCAAAACATTTGCGACAGAATCACCAACTGCTGGTGTTGGCGCCAGGGAAAGATCCACGATACCAAAAGGTACACCTAATCTTCTTGCGGCTTCTGTACCAACTAACTGTCCCATTCTGGTAACTTTGAAGGCTGTCTTCTTAATGATCTCTGCGATTTCATTCATAGAGGCATCTTTACCAGCCTCTCTGACTGCTTCTCTGACTACACCCGGACCAGATACACCCGTATTAATGACTACATCCGGTTCCGAAATGCCATGGAAACCACCTGCCATAAACGGATTATCTTCTACGACATTACAGAATACAACAAGTTTGGAAGCACCATAGCATTGATTATCCTTTGTTAATTCAGCTGTCTTCTTAATCACTCTGCCCATGATTTCTACAGCATCCATATTAATGCCTGCTTTTGTAGAACCAATATTAACAGAAGAACAAACTATATCCGTACTTGCCAGAGCTTCCGGTATGGATTCAATCAAAGCTTTATCTCCAGGTGTCATTCCCTTTTGTACCAACGCAGAATAACCTCCTAAAAAGGAAGCTCCAACTGCCTTGGCTGCTTTATCCAATGTCTTTGCATACTTAACAGGATCACCACCCGAGACACTGACTAATAAGGATATTGGTGTAACAGTAATACGCTGGTTGATAATCGGAATACCGTACTCTCTTTCAATATCCCTAGCTGTCTTAACAAGATCCTTTGCCTTGGTTGTGATCTTGTCATATATCTTCTGACATGACTTATCAATATCACTGTCTGCACAATCCATCAGACTGATACCCATGGTGATTGTTCTTATATCCAGATTCTCTTCATCAATCATCCGGATTGTTTCGAGGATATTATCAGAATATCTGCTGTTATTCATAGATCACCTCAGATAGAATGCATCGCATTGAAAATATCTTCATGCATGACATGAATCTTCAATCCTTCAGCATCTCCCTGTTTCTCCATTTCATCCGCAAAAGTGTGAAAACTATCTTCCTCAGGAATCTCCACAATCATAATCATGGTAAACAGATCCTGCAGAACCTTCTGCGTTACATCTACGATGTTGACATTCTGACTGGCACATTTCGTTGAAACGAATGCAAGGATACCCGGACGATCCCTGCCTACCACGGAAAGTACTGCTCTCATAGAATCTCCCTTCTGATTTTATCTGGTTTCAGCTTCCAGATCAGAAGCTGATACACCACAGTAATACAATTCCATCTCAAAATACTGTTCTACAGTATTCATCATATCTATCGTTTTATCATCACAATCTGAAGACTTACGCTTATCATTGAATTCATATGTACATGCGCCCATGGATGCAGTATTGCTCTTCCAGCTGTATATATACTTTATCGTATAGTTGGAATACGTAAATGTATCATTTGCAAAGTCAAAGATATATCTTTCATTCTCATTGAATTCTAATTGATATGTGCCGTCATCCTGTTTCTTATAGCCTTCTCTGTTGACTAATCTCTTCTGTAATGTAGCAGTCACAGTTGATTCTTCACTGTCATCTACAGCAGTAGAATCAGACGTAATAGAATCCGTATCAATATCCTTGTAATTGACATAAGCTGACTGTTTCTTCTTAAGATCATCACTAATCTTCACTTTTGTCTGATCAAACTTCAGATAATTCAGAGAAGAATGGAATGTTATTTCTACTTTCTGATCCTGTACTGTTATTTCAATAGTAAAGTCAGCATTCTCATTTGTAAAATGACCATCTTTGTCAAATGTATCTGTAATGGTATTGCTTGTAACACTATAGGAGTCAAAAGAGTTTAATCCATAGCTGTCATAACGGGATGTAAAGATCGTACCTGCTGTATCCTTATTCAGAGAATATGTATATCTGATAGATCCATCAGAACCATCTTCAGCCTTGATATTCTCTATCTGTGATTCTTCATATGCATAAGGATCCATCGGCACAAGCATACTCTGCTTTAGCTGATCCTCACTCATATCCTCGTAGTAATCGACATTGTTATAGGTATTATACAGACGACCTCCATAATAATAACCATCTGTAGCCAGAGTCAGACCATCACTTCTTTCAATATGTGTCTGGATACGTGCGACAGGATCATCCGGATTCATATAATCCAGCGTACCATCCAGCTGATATACCGCATTGGTATCATCACTGTAATTCATTGTATATACAGACTGTACGGCAGCACTCCAGGATGACGCATTTTTGCGATCAGCTATACTGTCAGAATATGACGTATAAGCATCCTTATTACTATTCTTATAGGAAACAGATGGTTCAGATGAAGAGGATTGTACCTTTTTTGATGCACATCCGCTTAACATCATCACGACTGTTACCATAGCTATCAGTATTTTTTTCATTGCCTCATTATAGCAGTTTTTTACTTCATATACAGAATTAGTGGAATTATTGCCTCTTCTTTCAATCTCCCAGCGTGATCTCCCTTCTTATTCATAGAAGTACGATACACAATCTGGGTATCATCTTCTGCGACAGCCAGGTAATCTCCGATAAACTCTTTAAAACGTTTGTGTTCTTTACCGGTTCCAAAGAAATGACCATTGATCACTTCTTCCTTTGTATACAAATGATACTTACCATCAAACAGTCTGCGAAATGTATCCTCAAACTGTTTTCTTTTGTCATTCCATATATAGAAAGTCATTGTTCTTGGTTCTAAGGATGGTTCATGTCTGAAACAGGAAATCAGATCCTTTTCTTTAGAGATATCCTTAGGCTTAATATCGATCTGTGAATGATCAGCCGTTATGATTAATGCTGTATCTTCAGGCAGGTGTAATGCCATTTCCTTAGTTTCTCTTTCAATCTGTCTTAACATAAAACCAGTCTGTTCAGAAGAAGGACCATTGTTATGCATATAAGTATCTAATGCATCCCAATAAGCATAGATACATCGATTATCTTTATTGCCTGACACTTTTAATATATTCTGCATTATATCTGTATAACTTTCAGAAGGATGACTCTTTCCCCATTCAGGCCACACAGAATCAAAACCTATACCCTTTTCTAAAAGTTCTTTACCTATAAACTGTGGAGGCAATGCTTTATCAGAAAAATCAGGATAATACATATTCCGGTGATATTGAGAACGGTTCAGGAATAATATGATTTCATCATCTTTCTCTTTAAAGTACTGATCCCATCCTAACCATCCGGTTTCACACGGATACATACCGGTACGTAAGGATGTAGTAGCAGCACTGGTTGTGGGTGGAAATACAGTAGTTGTAGTCTTGTATTCATGATTCATAAAGAAATCTTGTTTCTTTAAATGCTTATGAATGACACTTTCCCCCATCGCATCTATCAGCAATACAATGATGCGATAAGGCTTCTTCTCCTGTAACCAGTGATCCAGATCTGTATCCGAATCATGATACATAGTCAGGCCATAATATCTGCGTATTGAATTAGAGACAGATACAATTCCGCCATATGCATTCCATTCCAACAATTCTCTCATACATACCCCTATCCAGCTTATTTCTTCAGCCTGGTCAATACCTTCTTACATATTTTTATTTTGGACTGCCTGGTTTATCAGGAATAGTCAGCTTCAATTCTCCTTTATCAAGCAATAGTTTTAATATAGTCTCTCTGAAATGTGGTGCTGACTTATAACAGCAGAATTCCTGTAATTCTGCCCTGATTCTTGGTACTGTGCAGAATTCAGAAATTCCAGTCAATAATCCTGACTGTGTTTTCGTTTCATCTGCACTTCTTTGTTTTATACAACCAGTACTATATCCATTATCATGCAATGTATCATTGCTGGAAAATAAAGGAATCATAAATATCGTCCGGTCAGGATGTCCGTCACCCCGGCTCCGAATTATTCTTCCACTTCCGGTGTTTCCAGTCCATCATCTTTCCATGCTGTGAATTACTCGACTTATAGAAATCGGAATTGTTCACGATCAAATACATCTGTTTTCCCCTATATGACGCCTTTCTCTATTTGTTTTATTATCTCATAACCTATATGCTGTATATAAATGTTCTTTTCAAGCCTTATCGAAAAAAAAGAAGATCATACATACATATGACCTTCTATCCTGCTTATCAATATCAGTAATTATACCAATTCAATATAAGCCATTGGTGCTGCATCACCCTTACGTACACCTGTCTTAACAACACGTGTATAACCGCCATTGCGATCCTTGTACTTAGGTGCTACTTCATCAAACAGCTTCTGCAGTACAGTCTGAGAAGTCTTCTCATCCGCAACAACATTACGGATATAAGCAGCTGCCTGACGACGTGCTGCCAGATCTCCTCTCTTGCCAAGCGTAATCAGCTTGTCAACGACTGAACGCATATCCATAGCCTTAGCATATGTTGTCTCAACCTTGCCATACAGAATAACACTTGTTGCAAGGTTTCTCAGCATAGCCTTACGGTGATCAGCATTTCTTCCAAACTTACGATTCCACATATACGTCCCTCTCTATCAGTCAAATGATTTGAAGCTTAAGCCAAGCTCATTCAGCTTCTCTTTGACTTCCTTTAATGATTTCTTACCGAGGTTTCTGACTCTCATCATTTCTTCCTCAGTCTTCTGTGTTAGTTCATCCACAGTCTGAATACCTGCTCTCTTCAGGCAGTTATAGGAACGTACTGAAAGATCAAGATCTTCGATCATCATCTGCTGGCCCTTATTAGGCTGCTCTGTAGTACCTTCCTTAATTACATTGTCCATCTTGACAACATCTTCATTGATATTTGCAACAATCTCAAGATGATCAATCAGGATTTTGGCTGCTAAAGACAGTGCCTTCTGTGGATTCACGGAACCATCTGTCCAGATTTCCATAGTCAGACTGTCATACTTAACATCTTCACCAACTCTTGTTGGTTCAACGTTATAGGCAACCTTATCAATTGGTGTGTAGATAGAATCAGTATATACAGTACCAATTCCCTGGGATGCACCCTGATTCAACTGTTTGTTAATATCAGATGAAACATAACCACGGCCATTCTTAGCCTTCAGTTCCATTTCTAGAGTTGCACCAGCTTCAAGATGTGCAATTTCAAGATCCTTATTCAGGATCTCAACCTGTGCCGGGCAGACAATGTCACCTGCAGTGATTGTGCATGGTCCCTTGGCAGAGATCTGCAGTGTGTAGGTTTCATCATCTTCAATCTTCATAATCAGCTTCTTAATCTGAAGGATGATCATGGAAACATCTTCTCTTACACCAGGGATAGTGGTGAATTCATGATAAACACCATCAACCTTGATAGAGAAAACGGCAGCTCCCGGTAGGGAGGACAGCAGGACCCTGCGAAGCGCATTACCGATCGTTGTACCAAAACCTCTTTCAAGCGGTGAAAGAACAAACTTACCGTAATTTTCAGATTCTACATATTCTGCTACTTCAAAATCGGCGCGTTCAAACTTCTGCATTAAACAATCCTCCTGTTCTATTGATTAACCACGCGGTCTCTTTGGCGGACGGCATCCGTTGTGAGGGATCGGCGTCACATCATTGATTGCTGTAATTGTAAGACCTGCTGTCTGCAGTGATCTGACTGCAGCTTCTCTACCAGCTCCAGGTCCTTTAACATTTACCTCTACTGTCTTCATTCCCTGCTGTACTGCAGCCTTACCAGCTGCTTCAGCACATAACTGAGCTACATATGGTGTAGACTTACGGGAACCCTTATATCCTAAAGCTCCGGCAGAACTCCAGGAGATGACATTACCAGCTTCATCAGAGATGGTAACGATTGTGTTATTGAAAGTTGAATGGATATGAGCGACGCCTTTGGCGACGTTCTTCTTGGCCTTTTTCTTACGGGAAACGACCTTCTTCTTTGTATTAGCTGCCATTTCGTCCTCCTATTACTTCTTCTTGTTCGCGACAGTACGACGCGGACCCTTTCTTGTGCGTGCATTTGTCTTTGTACGCTGACCTCTGACTGGAAGACCTCTTCTATGACGGAGTCCTCTGTAAGATCCGATTTCCATCAGACGCTTGATGTTCAGAGCTGTTTCTCTTCTCAGATCGCCTTCTGTCTTGATCTGATCGATCTGGCTACGGATAGCAGTCTCCTGCTCATCTGTCAGATCACTTGTCTTTGTGTCTGGATCTACACCAGCAGCTGCACAGATCTTCTTTGCAGTTGAAGGACCGATTCCATAAATATATGTCAGAGATATTCTGATAAACTTATTACGCGGAATATCAACACCGGCAAAACGTGGCATATTCTATCTATTCTCCTTTTCCTTTATTAACCCTGTCTCTGCTTATGCTTAGGGTTCTCACAGATAACCATTACAACGCCCTTGCGCTTAATGACTCTGCACTTATCACAAATTGGTTTTACAGATGGTCTTACTTTCATTTTAGTGCCTCCTTGGCAAGCATAAATTTTAACAGAAATTATACAGCTTGTCTGCATTAATTTGCCTGTGTATTCACATTTTGAGAGAAATTACCCGGGAAATGTTCATCTCTTAATATGCGGATGACAATACATCCGGATGTTACGAGAAACGCAGGCACACATTTCCTTTTAATTTGTAATTTCAATGAAGCTTAATAAGAACAGCCTTCCAGGGAAAGATTACTCTTTCCCCTTCAGACTCATTACTTATTAATACTGTTCAAAGCTTCTCTGATTTCATTGAATACCGTATCTGTATCACGGGATGCATCAATATGTCTGACTACCCCGCGCTGATCATAATAATCAATGACTGGCTTCGTACTCTTCTCATATTCGTCCATTCTGACCTTCAGCTGTTCAACGGTATCATCCTTGCGCTGCTTCAGTTCAGAACCGCACTTATCACAGATATTCTCAACCTTAGGCGGGAAATTACGAATATGGTAGATAGCACCGCACTTCGGGCAGATTCTGCGTCCCGTTACTCTGTCTGTTAATACATCCATACCAACTTCCAGAGCAATGACGCACTGTACAGGCTTCTTCAGGTCATCTTCAATCTTAGCGAATGTTTCAGCCTGAACAAGTGTACGTGGGAAACCATCGAGCAGATAACCCTTCTGGCAATCTGGTTCAGACAGTCTTTTTTCTACCATGTCATTAATGACATCATCCGGAACAAGCTTACCGGCATCCATGTAGGATTTAGCCTTCTTACCAAGATCAGTACCCTGACGTACATTCTCTCTCAGCATGTCTCCGGTAGAAATATGCGGAATGTTGAATTCCTTGAGAATCAAATCCGACATTGTTCCCTTGCCGGCTCCGGCAGGGCCCATGATCAGTATATTCATATTTCTGCTCCTTTTCAGTTCAGAAAACCATGATACTGTTTCTGCGTCAGCTGGCCCTTCAGCTGGGCAATTGTCTCCATAGCAACTCCAACGACGATGATGATACCAGTACCACCGATAGCGGAGGATGCCGGCATGCTAGTCAACATTGGTAACAGATATGGAATAACAGCTACGATTGTTAATGCCACAGCACCAAGAACCGTAATTCTGTTCAATACCTTATGCAGATACAAACGTGTTTCTGTACCTGGACGAATACCCGGAATATAAGCTCCGGATTTACCCAGATTCTCCGCTATATGATCCGGATCAACCTGAAGATCAGTATAGAAGAACGTGAACAGAACCGTTAATACAGCATACAGCAGTAAACCAGTCCAGCTTGTTAATGACAGCCACTGATTCAGCTTATTATACAGATCTGTATTGAAGAAACTGATAATAATCTGTGGTGCAGTCATGATGGATTGTGCGAAGATAACCGGAATAACGGAAGCACTGTTTATCTTCAATGGCAGATAAGTTACATCATTGCCACCTCTGACGGTTGTGCTGTTCGTATACTGAATCGGTATTCTGCGCTGGGCTGTCTCCATAATGACAACGAATACGATAATGGCGAGATACAGAATGATATACAACGCAAACTGCAGTATACCATTAAACATTTCACTCTGACTTGTACCACCGGCAAGAACATTCCATACCTGTGCAAACTGCGCTGGCATATTTGCGACAATACCGGCAAAGATAATAATGGAAATACCATTGCCGATACCCTTCATGGAAATACGGTCACCGATCCAGATCAGGAACATCGTTCCTGCACTCATAACTGTTGCAGTATAGAGATAACCGGAAAGGTTGGAATTTTCAAGAATAGAGTACTGCTTGTCGAAACCATATACCAGGGAATATGCCTGTACAAAGGCAAGCACAACACCAAGGTATCTGGTAATTCTTTCCATCTTCATTCTGCCTGTCTGACCAGACTTCGTCATTTCTGTTAAAGCAGGAATGACATCCATACTGAGCAGCTGAATGATGATGCTTGCGGTAATATATGGCGTAACTCCCATTGCGAAAACACTTAATCTTTCAAGGGCACCGCCGCCTAACAGATTCATCATGTTAAGGATGGAGTTATCAGCAATCTGACTAGCCAGAGTATCTGCATTTACCCCCGGCACAGGGATAGCAGAACCGATGCGATAGATCAGCAGCATGGCCAGGGTAAAGAAGATCCTGTTACGGGTCTCCTTATTCCTGAACAATTGCGTGAACGTATGCATCATGATCAGAGTACCTCTGCTGTTCCGCCTGCTTCTTCAATTGCATTCTTTGCGGAAGCTGAGAACTTTTCAGCCTTAACTGTCAGTTTCTTTTCCAGCTTTCCATTGCCCAGGACTTTAACACCATCAAGGTGCTTCTTGACAAGTCCAGCTGCCTTCAGAACATCGTAGTTTACTTCTACACCATCATCAAACTTATTGAGATCCTCAACATTGACAATTGCATATTCCTTGCGGGTATAGTTTGTAAAACCTCTCTTAGGCATTCTCTTGAAGAAAGGTGTCTGGCCGCCTTCAAATCCGATAGCTACGCCACCGCCGGATCTGGAATTCTGACCCTTCTGCCCCTTTCCGGATGTCTTGCCTGTTCCTGAGCCAAGACCGCGTCCGATTCTCTTTCTTGTGAAGCGGGCACCCTCATTTGGCTTTAATTCATTGAGTTTCATATATGTGCTCCCTTCTCTTAGCGGATCTCCGCAACCTTCTTGTCACGCAGCTTCGCAACCTGATCTACTGTTCTCATGGACTTTAATGCATCCAGAGTTGCATAAACAACATTGACTGCTGTTCTGGAACCAATAACCTTGGACAGAACATCGGCAACACCAGCAAGTTCCAGAATGTTACGTACTGCACCACCGGCGATAACTCCGGTACCTGGAGCAGCTGGAGCCAGGAATACTGTACTGGATCCATGTGTAACCTTAACCTCATGTGGAACAGTTCTTGTTCCATCAACAAGGTTAACTCTGAATACATTCTTGTTAGCAGCTTCTTCAGCCTTACGAATTGCATCTGGAACTTCAGTAGCCTTACCCATTCCAAATCCAATTCTTCCCTTATGATCACCTACAACTACCAGAGCAGCGAAACGCATTCTGCGGCCGCCCTTAACAGTCTTGGATACTCTGTTAATGGAGACGACAACACTGTCGAACTCTTTTGGCTCACGTCTCTTTAATGGACGCTTTCCGCCACGCTGCGGACGTCCGCCAGCACGCTTAGCGTTCTGCTGTGTCTGCTGTGGACGAACTTCATTATTCTCGTTTGGCATGATTCGTCTCCTTCCTTAAAACTTCAGTCCAGCTTCTCTTGCTGCATCAGCAAGTGCCTGAACTCTTCCATGATATACATAGCCGCCACGATCAAACTTTACAAATGTAATGTTTGCTGCGAGGCACTTCTTGGCAATGTCTTCGCCAACCTTCTTGGCTGCTTCAATGTTACCGCCATTCTCCAGCTTTAATGCCAGAGAAGATGCAGCGCAGAGTGTTCTGCCTGTTGTGTCATCGATAACCTGTGCATAGATATTCGCATTAGAGCGGAATACATTCAGTCTTGGGCAGTCGGGAGTACCGTTGACGACTTTACGTACACGCTTATGACGTCTGATACGCTCTTCATTCTTTTTCTGTAATTTCAGCATATTCTTACTCTCTCCTTCCCATTACTTCTTAGCTGCAGCAGTCTTGCCTTCCTTACGGCGTACATGTTCATCCACATAACGGATACCCTTTCCTCCATAAGGTTCAGGCTTCTTGACTTCTCTGATTTCAGCTGCGAACTGTCCTACTCTCTGCTTGTCAATACCACTGACATTGATTGTTGTAGCATCTGGTACTTCTACCTTGACATCATCCGGGATATCCAGATTTACTTCATGGGAGAAGCCAACACTAAGGGACAGTGTCTTGCCCTTTAATGCTGCTCTGTAACCAATACCTACAACCTTCAGCTGCTTGGAGAATCCCTTCTCAACACCTTCAATCATGGCATTGATCAGAGCTCTTGTTGTACCATGCAGCTGCTTTGTTGTTTTTTCATCATTAGGTCTCTTAACTGTCAATACGCCTTCGTTAATTTCAATCTTCATTAACGGGGAGAATGCCCTTGTTAAAGTTCCCTTAGGGCCCTTGACAGTCACTTCATTCCCTTCGCCGACAGTAATCTCTACGCCAGCAGGAATGGTAATCGCTTTATTTCCGATACGTGACATTCAATAATTCCTTTCTCTTACCAGACATAGGCGATTACTTCACCGCCGATGTGCTGTTTACGTGCTTCTCTGTCTGTCATCATACCATTTGATGTGGAAATGATGGCAATGCCAAGTCCATTCAGAACTCTCGGAATGTTATCTCCCTTCGCATAAACACGAAGACCTGGCTTGGAGATTCTCTTGATGCCGGAGATGACTTTCTCACCCTTGGCATTGTACTTCAGAGTAACGACAATCTTCTTCTCGATGCCTTCACCCTCAGTAGCATAATTTTCAATATAACCTTCTGACTTCAGAATCTTGGCAATCTGTGCCTTAACCTTGGAAGCCGGTGCAATATCAACTGTTGTCAGGTTCGCCTGATATCCGTTACGGATTCTGGTGAGCATGTCAGCAATAGGATCTGTCATATTCATACCTGTCTTCCTCCTTACCAGCTTGCCTTCTTAACTCCAGGAATCTCACCCTTGTAAGCGAGCTCTCTGAAGCAGATTCTGCAGAGCTTATACTTTCTTAATACGGAATGCGGACGTCCGCATCTCTCGCAGCGTGTGTATTCACGTGTGGAGAACTTAGCTGGACGTGCAGCCTTTACCTTTAAACTTGTCTTAGCCATTCTGTTCTCCTTCTATTACTTTGTGAAAGGCATTCCCAGCTCTCTTAACAGAGCCTCAGCCTCTTTGTTTGTCTTAGCTGTTGTAACGATAACGATATCCATACCTCTTACCTTGTTAACCTTATCAAAGTTAATTTCAGGGAAGATCAGCTGTTCCTTGACACCTAATGTATAGTTGCCTCTGCCATCAAATGCAGTTGCGCTGACACCATGGAAATCTCTAACACGAGGTAAGTCGATGTTCATGAGCTTATCTAAGAACTCATACATTCTCTCACCACGTAATGTTACCTTACAGCCAATTGGCATACCTTCACGAAGCTTGAAGTTAGCAATGGACTTCTTGGCCTTTGTGATAACCGGCTTCTGACCAGAGATCAGAGTCAGTTCTTCAACTGCTTCTTCCAGACGCTTGGAATCAGCAATTGCATCACCAACACCCATGTTGATGACTACTTTTATAAGCTTTGGAGCTTCCATTACAGAGCTGTAATTGAACTCCTTCATCAGGGAAGGCTTAACTGTTTCAATATACTTCTGTTCGAGACGGTTCATTACTTCTTAGCCTCCTTGATTTCATTGCCAGACTTCTTATAAACTCTGACTTTATTGCCCTTATCATCAACCTTGTAGCCAACTCTGCTGGCTTCCTTGGCCTTCTTGTCATAGAGCATGACATTGGATGCATCAATTAGAGCTTCTTCTTCAATAACGCCTCCATCAGGATTTGCCTGAGATGGCTTTAAGCTCTTCTTGACCATGTTGACACCCTCAACAATAACCTTGTTCTTTCTTGGAGAGACTGCCTTTACTTCAGCGACCGTTCCCTTGTAATGACCGCTGATAACTTTTACTGTATCGCCTGTCTTAATCTTCATATTCGGCCTCCCTTATAAAACTTCCGGTGCCAGAGATACAATCTTCATATATCCCTTATCACGAAGTTCTCTTGCTACCGGGCCGAAGATACGTGTTCCGACCGGTGTATTGTCATCCTTGATAATCACAGCTGCATTATCATCGAACTTGATATAAGAACCATTCTCACGCTTGATTCCATATACTGTACGGGCAATAACAGCCTTAACAACCTGACCATCCTTGACAGCACCATTCGGTGAAGCGCTCTTGACTGCACAAACAACAACATCACCAATTGTAGCTGTCTTACGCTTGGAACCGCCCAGGCATCTGATAACCAGGAGCTCCTTGGCACCAGTGTTATCAGCTACATTCAATCTGCTTTCATTCTGAATCATTGCTTATACCTCCTGTGCCTTAAAGAACTACTGCCTTTTCAACAATCCTGACAAGTCTGAAATGCTTGTCCTTGGATAAAGGTCTTGTTTCCATGATTTCAACAACATCGCCTACCTTGGCTTCATTGTTTTCATCATGTGCCTTGAATTTTGTAGAGTACTTAACATGTCTGCCATATAAAGGATCGGCCTTTGATGTGGTAATCTCTACAACAATCGTTTTGTCCATCTTATCGGAAACAACTGTTCCACGAAGGACTTTACGTCTGTTTCTCTCTGCCATTTTTCAGCCCTCCTTATTCTGCAGCCTGAGCCTTACGCTCAGTTAATACTGTCTTGATACGTGCAATTGTCTTGCGGATCTCTCTGATTCTTGCAGGATTTTCCAGAGAACCTGTAGCCTGTGCGAATCTTAATCCGTAAAGCTCTTCGTTCAGTGAGGAAACTTCCTTTTCAAGCTCTTCGTTGCTGAGATCTCTGATTTCTTTTACATTCATGATTACTTAGCCTCCTCGCCTTTCTTAACAAAGCGGGTCTTGACGCAGAGCTTGTTAGCAGCAAGTCTCAGTGCTTCACGAGCTGTTGCTTCATCAACACCAGCTACTTCAAAGAGAACTCTGCCCTTCTGTACAACTGCTACCCAGTGATCCGGAGCACCCTTACCGGAACCCATTCTGACTTCCAGCGGCTTCTTGGTTTTAGCTAACTGTGGGAAAACCTTAATCCAGACCTTACCGCCACGATTCATGAAACGTGTCATGGCAACACGTGCAGCTTCTAACTGTGCGCTGCTTACATAAGCACCTTCATCTGCGACTAATCCATACTCACCGAAGGCGATTGTTCTACCAGCCTTGGCACGTCCTTCATAGCTCAGACGATGAGGTCTTCTGTACTTGGTTCTGTTAGGCATTAACATAATCAGTTATTACCTCCTTCTGCAGGTGCATTCTGTGCAGCAGCCTGCTCAGCTGGCTTTGCATCAGAACGGTTGGCATCTCTGCGGTCATTACGGTTGAAACGTCTTCCGCCATGTCTGTTGTCACGACGTCCGTTTCTTCTGTCGCCTCTGCCCTTTGGAGCTTCAGGTTCCTTAACCATCTGTCCAGGTAATACTTCGCCACGGCAGATCCATACCTTAACACCGAGCTTGCCATAAGTTGTATGTGCTTCTTCACATGCATAGTCGATATCACTTCTTAATGTATGAAGCGGAACGACACCTCTGGAATAACCTTCCTGACGGGCAATTTCAGCTCCGCCCAGTCTTCCCTTGGCTAATGTCTTGACGCCCTTTGCGCCAGATCTCATAGACTGCTGAATAGCCTTCTTCTGAGCCAGTCTGAAGGACTGACGTCCTTCCAGCTGTTCGCAGATCTTGCGGGCAACAAGTCTTGCATCGAGGTCAGGGTTTGCAACCTGAACGATGTCGAGCTTGACGTTCTTGCCGCCTGTCAGCTTTGTCAGCTTTTCTCTTAACTTAGCAGCATTATCCTTGCCATCAGCGTCAGCCTTGCCAGTTACAGCACCCGGACGAGCGCAGCGGATAATAACCTTAACGTCTTTCTTGCCTGTACGTTCAATCTCAATACTAGAGATATACGCATCCTTGAGCTGCTTCTCAAGGAACTCACGGATTCTGATATCTTCGTTCAGAAGATCTCCGTAATCAGCCTTGTCTGCATACCATCTGGACTCCCAGTCACGGATGACGCCAACACGCATGCCGATTGGGCTTACTTTCTGTCCCATATTCTGATCTTCCTCCCTTATCTCTCGTCACTCACAACAACTGTGATATGACTTGTTCTCTTATTAATTCCGGAAGCGCTGCCCTTGGCTCTAGGCATGAAACGCTTCAGAACGACAGACTCATCTGCATAGCATGACTTGATATACAGATTGTTCTGATCAAGATGTTCATTGTGTACTGCATTTGCTGCAGCGCTCTTAACTACCTTGGCTACTTCATCAGCTGCCTTGTTTGGTGTGAACTTCAGAATAGCAAGTGCTTCATTAACACTCTTGCCACGAACCAAATCAAGAACCAGACGGGCTTTGCGTGGAGTAACACGAACGGTTTTTGCTGTTGCTTTTACATCCATCTTGTCTTTCCTCCTTAAGCCTTCTTGTCTGCAGCCTTGTTATCACCATGACCGCCAAACTTTCTTGTTGGTGCGAATTCACCAAGCTTATGACCAACCATATCTTCTGTTACATAGACAGGTGTGAATTCCTTGCCATTGTAAACAGCGAATGTATGCTCAACGAAGTTAGGGAAAATCGTTGAACGGCGTGACCATGTCTTGATGACTTCATGCTTGTTAGCCGCATTCAGTGCTTCAACCTTCTTCATCAGGGAGGCGTCACAGAATGGACCCTTCTTAATGCTTCTTGACATTACTCAATATCTCCTTTCAACTTACTTTCCGTTTCTTCTTCTTACGATATACTGGTTGCTCTTAGCCTTTGGCTTACGAGTCTTAACACCAAGTGCTTTCTTGCCCCATGGTGTCATTGGAGACTTATGTCCGATAGGAGCCTTCTGGTCACCACCACCATGTGGGTGATCTACAGGGTTCATAGCTGAACCTCTGACATGTGGACGAACGCCCATGTGTCTGACACGTCCTGCTTTACCCCAGTTAACCAGGTTATAATCAGAATTTCCGACGATACCGATTGTTGCACGGCAGTTATCATGAACTCTTCTGACTTCACCAGAAGAAAGTCTCAGTGTAACGAAGCCGCTGTCAGAACCAAGGACCTGTGCGGAGCATCCGGCAGCTCTTGCCATCTGTCCACCCTTGCCTGCTGTTAACTCAACGTTATGAACGTATGTTCCATCAGGGATGTTCTTAAGTTCCATAGCATTACCTGTCTTGATATCTGCAGCAACACCAGAGATAACTGTGTCGCCAACATTCAGATCACCAGGGCAGATAATGTATCTCTTTTCACCATCTGCATAATGCAGAAGAGCGAGGTTAGCATTTCTGTTTGGATCGTATTCGATAGCAGCTACTGTTGCTGGAATATCATCCTTGTTTCTCTTGAAGTCTACGATTCTGTACTTTCTCTTGGCACCACCGCCAGCATGACGGGATGTGATGCGGCCTGTGTTGCCGCGGCCGCCTGTGCTGTGTAATGGAGCAAGCAGTGACTTTTCTGGAGCTTTCTTGGTAATACGATGTGTATTATCCAGAGTAGTCATATTTCTGCGTCCGGCACTGGTCGGCTTATATTTAATGATTGCCATTTCTTTTTACTTTCCTTTCGCATTTATCCGGAGATAGCGATTTCCTCCGATAGTGAATCAATTAGTTATTCTGTCCGTAGACATCAATATTGCTTCCTTCAGGAAGCTTGACAATTGCCTTCTTATAAGCAGATGTCTTGCCTACATAACGTCCAACTCTCTTTGCTTTGGAGTGAACATTTACGACGTTTACAGAAACAGGCTTGATGCCGTAAATTTCATAAACAGCCTTGGCAACAGATACCTTGTTGGCATCCCTGGCAACTTCGAATGTTACCTTGTTGTCTTCGTTCTGAAGTCTCGCGCTCTTTTCTGTAACGATCGGTCTCTTGATAATATCGCGTGCGCTCATGCTGCGAATACCTCCCCTGCCTTAGCGGCAGCAGCCTGTGTGAATACGATCTTGTCAGCATTCACAATGTCGTAGACGTTGAGGCTGTCAACAGTAACGATTGCAGCGTTCGGAAGATTTCTCATAGAGAGGTAAGCGTTATCGAATGACTCGGAAGCGTCAGCGACAAACAGTGTCTTTCTCTCAAATCCGAAGGCATTCAGAAGTGCTGCAGCCTTCTTTGTCTTGATCTGGTCAAAGTCCAGATTTTCAATAACCGTAAGATTTTGCTCAGCATTCTTCTCTGATAATGCAGATCTGAAGGCAAGCTGTCTTACCTTGCGGTTTAACTTAATGTTGTACTTTCTTGGATGTGGTCCAAATGCGATAGCACCATGTCTCCACTGTGTAGCTCTTGTAGAGCCCTGACGAGCACGGCCTGTTCCCTTCTGGCGGAAAGGCTTCTTACCTGTGCCGGAAACAAATGCTCTTGTCTTTGTGCTGTGTGTTCCCTGTCTTAAACCAGCCTGGTAAACGAGGACGGCATCAAAGATTGCCTGCTGATTCGGCTCAATGGCGAATACAGCATCAGCGAGCTCAGCTTTTCCAACAGCCTTGCCTTCCTGATTAAATACATCAACCTGTGACATTTGTTATCCTCACTTTCCCTTGCGGGCTGCGGATGCAGCCTTCTTCTTGGCTTCTTCAGCTTTAGCCTCAACTGCTGCTTCTTCAGCCAGTTCTGTGTTGATTGTTTCGTTAACCTTGTTCAGCTCTTCTTCAACAGAAGCATCCTTATAAGATACAAGTTCAACTGCCTTAACTTCCTTAACAGGCTTAACAGTTGTATGGATCATTACAAGTCCTCTCTTTGGACCTGGAACGTTACCCTTAATTAACAGGTATCCTTCATCAGCGTCTGCCTTGACAACTGTCAGGTTCTGGTTAGTAGTTGTATATCCACCATACTGACCAGGCATTGCTGTACCCTTGTTAACAACACCGTTGTTACGTCCGTTTGTTGCTAAAGAGCCCTGATGTCTGATGTTCTTGGATCCACCATGAGATCTTGGACCCTGATGTGCATTGTTGCGGACAATTGTACCGTTGTATCCATGTCCCTTGGATGTACCCTGTACATCGACAACATCACCAGCCTTGAAGAGGTCTGCCTTAACTTCAGCGCCAACCTCAAGGTTCATCATTTCATCAGCCTTGATTTCTCTGATGTAATGCTTAGGAGCTGTATTAGCCTTTTTGGCGTGTCCGATAGCCGGCTTGTTGGAACGCTGTTCCTTGACATCTTCATAGCCGAGCTGGATTGCCTCATAGCCATCCGTCTCCTTTGTTTTCTTCTGCAGTACGACGTTCGGCTTTACTTCAACAACCGTTACAGGAATCAGAGTTCCTTCGATCGTGAAGACCTGGGTCATACCAAGCTTACGTCCTAAAATACCTTTCATTTATCTCACCCTGTTCCTTTCCTTAAAGCTTGATTTCGATATCAACACCTGAAGGCAGATCCAGTCTTGATAATGCATCAATTGTTTCTGCAGATGGGCCGATAATCTCAATCAGTCTCTTGTGTGTACGGATTTCAAACTGTTCGCGTGAATCCTTGAAATTGTGGACAGCGCGAAGTACTGTGATAACCTCACGCTCAGTAGGCAGCGGAACAGGTCCGACGATCTTCTTTGCGCCATGGCTTGTCGCTGTCTTAACGATCTTTTCGCTGGCAGCGTCCAGGCTCCTGTTCTCGTAAGCCTTCAGACGAATTCTTACAGAGTTCTTTGCCATGAATTTTTCCTCCTTATATTCACTCCCTTTTCGGGATCGCTCAGTGGAAATTCCCCGGTTATCACGCCAGTTATAGCAACGCATTCCAGCGTGCCGGCAACCTTCCACTTCTTCACGAGTGCTTACCTATACTACTACTGTAAAAACCGCATTGCAAGCCTTTTTTCAATCTTTTTTAAAAAGTTGCCGTATCCACGCGTGTCAGCGTTTCTTTTTGGACTATAAACTCAATAATTGTTCTGATTTGTAAACGTTTTCATACACAAATTAATACTTAAATTCATTAACAAAGAGATTTCTGAAATGAATTACATCAAAATTCTCTATATCCGCTGGTTTATAGATTATCTAAGCTCTATTGGCTTTAACAGGCCCGTTTGTCTGTTATGGATCACCTGACGGTGGCGGTTGCCCTCCTTGCCTCAGGATGCTATGTGCAACGCTTTAACATCGCACTTATGTTTCCAAATATGTTTCAAGAGTCTGGTAAAGCTCTATAAAGATTCCTGTACCAGGAAGTGATGCTTTATGAGTCCATATGAAATAATGACGGTGGTGACTGGCATTATCAGTGCTGTACAATCAGCACTCACCATCGGTTATAAGTCTGCACAAAAAAAGTAAATCGCTGCTTCTCGGAAAGTTTGCGATTTACTATGCAGCTAGTCAGGGCAACCGTCATCGGTGCTCCTTTTACATTTTCAGTATAGCAGATAACTTGTGTATATTAACTTTTTAAATGCTTTATTCTTCCAGATCACTTACCATGTCCTGCATAGATCTCATTACGGGCATAGGACAGATCCTTTGCGCTCATACCCGCCAGATCATCTGCGGTTATCTACGGGTTGCAGAATCTGGCAGTAAGTAACTGGAATCCAGGGTTTCCTGCGGTACAGGAGTCTTCACTGGTTCAGGTGTTGCTGTGGCTTGAAGGATAGGTGTTTCTGCAGATTCAGGAGTAGAAACAGCTTTTTTCTTTCGCTTATCTTCAATGACAGGCTCTTGTTTTACTTCTGTCTGTTCTGATTCCGTATTGGTATCTAAAACATCCGGCTGCCTTGCACCGCAATGGTCACAATACTTTGAAGGAACTGGTATCTCAGCACCACAGTTTATACAGAATTTTGTTTTCTTCCATAACTGCCTCTTGCCTATTGTCTGAATAACAGATGAATATGCGGATTCTCATCTGCAGCTTTCCCTAATCCTATTAATACTCTGAACGCAAAAGGAGATGCACAGGCTTTACCCACACATTTTCTGCTTAAAAGAATATCTGTTTCTTCATCTATATCTTTTAAACTGATATTCAGTTTGTCAGGATTCCTGTCTATATAAGGAATATCCGGGAATAATCTTTTCAGATACCTCTGCATATCCACCGACTTGGTTAGTTCATCAGCGTTGAGCCAGATCTTACGATTGAAATCCATTCAGTTTTCCCAGAGTTTTCCATCTATAAATATATGACGGATATCATTGTAGTCTGCGACCTGCTGTACTGGATATTCCGTATAGCATCTTTTCTCATAACAATAATATACCGGATACATGCCTGCTCTTACAGCACCTGTAATATCCCGGTAGAATGTATCTCCTACCATGGCTGTCTCTTCACATGAACATCCCAGTCTTTTAGCAGCTATCTGAAAGATTCTGACATCAGGCTTATCTATCTGATAATCACCACTGACAATAACCTGTTCAAAGATATCTTCCAGACCCAGTTTCGTTATCTTTGCATGCTGGGAGGCAGATTCACCATTGGATAAAATACCTAACTTATAATGTTTCTTTAATTCCAAAAGTACTTCCCTGCTGCCAGGCATTGGTACCTGCACTTCATCAAAATGCGCATACCAGTAGTCTGTCCAGTAAGCTGCGTCCATATCAGGAAAAAAGTTTTTCTTCATATTATCCATAACATAACGCTTATTGAGTGTTCCAAACTCATCCCACATCATGATCTGCTGGACTATGGTTTCTTCTTCCAGGGGATCATATTCTTTAGAAGATATCATATGTATCATGTGATGATACATTCTTACAGCAGCTATATATCTTGCGGATAAAGTACCATCATAGTCAAATAATATTCCTTTAATCATGGAACCATTATAACTTTAAAGATATATAAGTAAAAGCTGATTCAGGCATAAGAAAAAGAGATCACTCACATGAATGACCTCTTTATTTGAAGTTTGATTAAGCTTCGATTTCTGTGATAGTACCAGAACCTACTGTTCTGCCGCCTTCACGAATGGAGAACTTTGTTCCCTTTTCAATAGCGATAGGGCTCAGCAGTTCAACATCCATTACGACGTTATCACCAGGCATGCAGAGTTCTGTGCCTTCAGGAAGTGTAATGACACCAGTAACGTCTGTTGTTCTGAAATAGAACTGTGGACGATAGTTGGAAACGAACGGTGTATGACGGCCGCCTTCTTCCTTTGTCAGTACATAAACCTGAGCCTTGAACTTTGTATGAGGTGTAACTGTTCCTGGCTTAGCAAGAACCTGTCCACGCTCAACTTCGTCACGGTTAACACCTCTTAACAGAGCACCGATGTTATCACCAGCTTCTGCGAAGTCCAGAGTCTTTCTGAACATTTCCAGAGATGTAACAACTGTCTTACGAGTTGGCTTCAGACCAACGATTTCAACTTCATCGTTTGGATGAATCATACCTCTCTCAACACGGCCTGTAGCAACAGTACCACGTCCGGAGATTGTGAATACATCCTCGACAGCCATCAGGAATGGCTTATCGTTATCATGAACTGGTGATGGGATATATGAATCGACCGCATCAAGCAGTTCCTTAATAGCTGGTGTCCACTTTGGATCACCCTGCAGAGCCTGGTAAGCAGATCCACGGATAACTGGGCAGTTGTCTCCATCGTATCCATATTCTGTTAACAGTTCTCTAACTTCCATTTCAACAAGGTCGATCAGTTCTTCATCATCAACCATATCGCACTTGTTCAGGAATACTACCATTGCAGGAACGCCTACCTGACGAGCGAGCAAGATGTGCTCACGTGTCTGAGGCATTGGTCCATCAGTAGCAGCAACTACCAGGATAGCACCATCCATCTGGGCAGCACCAGTGATCATGTTCTTGACATAGTCAGCATGCCCTGGGCAGTCAACGTGTGCATAGTGTCTCTTCTTTGTCTGATACTCAACGTGTGCTGTGTTAATCGTGATACCACGAGCCTTCTCTTCTGGTGCACCATCGATAGCATCATATGCTTCGAATGTAGCCTTACCATCTTCAGGATGCTCAGAGAGATACTTTGTGATTGCAGCTGTCAGAGTTGTTTTACCATGGTCAACGTGTCCGATTGTACCAATGTTTACATGCTCCAAGCTACGGTCAAATTTTTCCTTTGCCATATTGGTTTTTTCCTCCAGTTTTTATTTATTCAGCCTGCCATCATTCTACTTGATGACAGACTAAATTACAATGAATTTATTTAAAGCTTATTCTTCAGAACCTGCGTTCTTTTCAATAATCTTCTTGGCGATGCTCTTCGGTACTTCTTCATAATGATCCATCTGCATTGTGAAGATACCACGGCCCTGTGTAAATCCTCTCAGATCAGTAACATAGCCGAACATCTCAGCTAATGGAACAAATGCCTTAACCTTGATTGCATTGCCCTGCTCTTCCTGTTCACGGATCTGACCACGTCTCTTTGTAACGTCGCCCATAACCGCACCAAGATACTCAGATGGAGCAGTGATATCTACAGCCATGATAGGCTCCAGAATCTTTGGATCGCACTTCTTTGCGGCTTCCTTAAGTGCTAAGGATGCAGCGATCTTATATGCCTGCTCGGAAGAGTCGACATCATGGTAAGAACCATCAAACAGTTCTGCTTTGATATCAACGACAGGATATCCTGCAACAAGTCCATTTGGAAGTGCTTCTTCCAGACCCTGCTCAGTAGGCTTGATGAATTCCTTAGGAATAGATCCGCCGACTGTCATATCAACGAACTCGAATCCCTTGCCAGGATTTGGTTTGAATCTGATCCATACATCACCATACTGACCATGACCACCAGACTGTCTGATGAAACGGCCTTCCACTTCTGCTTCCTTGGAGATTGTCTCACGGTAAGCAACCTGTGGAGCACCTGCTGTAGCTTCAACCTTGAACTCTCTTCTCATACGGTCAAGGATGATATCTAACTGCAGTTCTCCGACACCAGCGATGATAGTCTGTCCTGTTTCTTCATCTGTATATGTCTTGAATGTTGGATCTTCTTCAGCAAGCTTCTGCAATGCTGTATCCATCTTCTGGGAGTCAGCCTTTGTCTTAGGCTCAACAGACATCTCGATAACCGGATCCGGGAATACCATCTGCATTAATTCAATCGGATGGTTCTCATCACATAATGTATCAGATGTTGTTGTGTACTTCAGACCAACGGCACCAGCGATATCACCTGTGTAGACATCTGTAATGTCCTTACGGTGATTGGCGTGCATACGGACAATACGGCCAAGTCTTTCTCTCTTGCCCTTTGTAGAGTTAAGAACATAAGAACCAGCAGCAGCGTGACCGGAATAAACTCTGAAGTATGTTAATCTTCCAACGAATGGGTCTGTTGCGATCTTGAATGCAAGTGCAGAGAATGGTTCATCATCAGAAGGTTTTCTGTCTTCCTCTGTTCCATCCGGCAGATGACCAACGATATTCGGAATATCGAGTGGAGATGGCAGGTAATCAACAACTGCATCCAGTAACATCTGTACACCCTTGTTCTTATAAGCAGAACCGCAGAGTACAGGGAAGAATTCAGAAGTCAGAACACCCTTACGGATTGCCTTCTTGATTTCTTCAACAGTTGGCTCTTCACCTTCCAGAACCTTCATCATCAGATCGTCATCGTAATCGGCAATAGCTTCGAGCATTTCCTGTCTCTTGGCCTTTGCTTCTTCAACGAACTGTTCTTCAATCTCTTCCTGATGAATATCTGTACCGAGATCGTTTTCATAGATCTCTTCCTTCATTGTGACAAGATCGATAATACCTCTGAAGCTGTTTTCAGCACCTACCGGCATCTGAATAGCAGCAGCCTTGGCACCCAGACGATTACCGATAGAAGCGACACTCATATTGAAATCAGCACCTGTAGCGTCCATCTTGTTAGAGAAGACGATACGTGGAACATGATATTCAGAAGCCTGTCTCCATACAGTTTCTGTCTGAGGTTCTACACCTGCCTTGGAGTCAAGAACTGTAACAGCTCCATCCAGAACTCTCAGAGAACGTTCAACTTCGGCTGTGAAGTCGACGTGCCCAGGTGTATCAATAATATTGATCTGGCAGTCTTTCCAATGGCATGTTGTGGCTGCGGAAGTAATCGTGATACCACGTTCCTGTTCCTGAGCCATCCAGTCCATCTGGGAAGCGCCATCGTGAGTCTCACCAATCTTGTGAATCTTACCTGTGTAATACAGGATACGCTCTGTCGTTGTCGTCTTACCGGCATCGATATGGGCCATGATTCCAATATTGCGGATTTTTTCTAATGGGAACTCTCTAGGCATTTACAGCTCCTTCCTCATTACCAGCGATAGTGAGCAAACGCCTTGTTTGCTTCAGCCATCTTATGAACATCTTCACGACGCTTGACAGAAGCACCTGTTCCATTTGCGGCGTCCATGATTTCGTTCGCAAGTCTTTCTTCCATTGTCTTCTCATGTCTCAGGCGGGCATAATTGACAATCCATCTTAAACCTAATGTCAGCTTTCTTTCTGCTGATACTTCAACTGGTACCTGATAGTTGGCACCACCGACTCTTCTTACCTTCAGTTCAAGCTGAGGCATAACATTTCCAAGAGCCTTCTCAAATACTTCCATAGGATTCTCGCCTGTCTTCTTTTCGATCAGTGCGAATGCATCATACAGAATTGTCTGGGCTGTACCGCGCTTGCCATCGATCATAATCTTGTTGATCAGCTTTGTGACCAGCTTTGAGTTATAGATCGGATCTGGTAACACGTCACGCTTTGCTACATAACCTTTTCTTGGCATCTTACTTTCTCCTCTCTTTCCTCTTAGTTCTTAGGCTTCTTAGCGCCATACAGAGAACGGCTCTGCTTTCTGTCGTTAACACCAGCACAGTCTAATGTGCCTCTGATGATATGGTAACGTACACCAGGGAGGTCCTTGACACGGCCGCCTCTGATCATAACAACAGAGTGCTCCTGCAGGTTGTGTCCTACACCTGGGATATAGGCTGTCACTTCAAGACCATTGGACAGACGAACACGGGCATACTTTCTTAATGCTGAGTTCGGCTTCTTAGGTGTCATTGTGCCTACACGTGTGCAGACGCCTCTCTTCTGCGGGCTGCTTAATTTAGTAGGTCTGCTCTTTAATGAGTTGTATCCTCTGTTTAATGCAGGGGAATTTGACTTGTAAACTTTATCAGTACGGCCTTTACGTACCAATTGGTTTATTGTTGGCATTGCAATCTCCTTTCGTTATGCACACAGTTCCAAGTGTGCCTTAATCTTTGCTTAATATATGTCTCACTGCAGTGAGACCAGTTTTTCCGCTAAGCAACTGCTATATTACCGTTATGATGCATCCTTGTCAACAAATTTTAAAATAAATTGTGCTATCCACAGTTCCGGGTGTATCATTTCTTCAAATACATGTGACGTTTTTCTGATTATCGATGTGCAATCATATCAAAAGATTGACGACTCAGGTATAATATGATTGCTGTGAATAAGGAGGTGGCTGATGGCTAAAAAAGTATGTGATTTCTGCCTAAGTGAAGGAAAAGGGCCTTTTAATCAGCCTGTGAGGCTGCCTGATGGACATTATATCTGCAAGAACTGCAGGAAAATCATTACCAGCTATGATCTTCCATTGAAATATGATTTGTTTCAGATGCTGGTAACTGCCCAGGATAATATGGTTGATATGATCATGGATGCGTATCTGGAAAAAAATAATCCGGATGATACATTAAAGAAGTTCTACCCATTGCCACGCATTGCCATGCATGAAGGAGAGCATTGCATCAATGCAATACCTGCATCCTATCGAGTTGATTCCGATCATATTCCGGATGGCTATGCCATACGTTCTATTAATGAAGTAAGAAAGAAACACATTCATAACATTCCTGATGGCAAAGACCGCCGTACAGAAACTGTAAAAGGTATTCTCTATGAAAGTGAAGCAGCACTCTATTTCATGAGTGAGCATATCGTCAATTGTCACAGATTAGGTTATATCCAGCGCAACACTGGTAATAATGAAGAAATTGCGGTTGTAACGCCAACCAAGAAGTTTACCTATCAGGTAGATCATGCAGATCTCTTCTTTATGAGAGAAAGATTCTATCAAAAAGTTAACGCTGCCAAAGACAACAAGCAGGAACATCTTATCTATATTAAGAATGAAGGGGAGATACGCATCACCCCTGGTGTCTATGATATCCCGCGTTCCTTACGTCCTGGTATGTATAAAGTCAAGGCAGTCAATGATGCCGGTCTGCATATCCGTGATTCCTTTGGCAGAGTCAGAGACTATTATGAAAATGAAGAAGCGATTGACCTGTCTGATGGCGGCACATTGGAATGTACTGGTGAATACGAACTGGAATGGATTGGTGAAAAGAAGAAGTAAACGAAAGTTACAGAATCTTTTGATTCTGTAACTTTTTCATTAGAAAAGGAGATATCTGATTTTGAAGTGAACCCCCTAAGTTGGACAACAACCTAGGGGGTTTTATTATGAAGCTGA
>DXZE01000011.1 GCA_019415435.1 Erysipelotrichaceae bacterium | reverse complement strand
GGGAGGGATTCCGCCGTAGTTGGCATTGTAGGAAAATCCAAAAGTTTAGATTTTCTCAAAATGCTTATCTTTTGGTCTTTGGTTCGGAATAGTGTAGTGCTGGCGGTCTATCTCTTGTTTTCGGTTGCTTGCTTCTTTACCGTACATGAGCATTCAGATACTTCATGAATCCCTGACATCCTTTTTCTAACTGATGTACACACGTTTCAAATCTTCGTGTATACCATGGATCCGCAATGATCTCATCCGGATGATCTGTATATTCCAATAACAGATGAACCTTCTTCTCTGGATCATTATGAAATAATATATTCATATTCCACATATTTTCTTCATCCATACCAATCAGAAAATCGAAGTTTTCGTAGTCTTCTTTTCTTAATTGTCTGGCATGGTGATTCCCAATTGGAATCCCTTCTTTTTCCAAAGCTCGTTTCATAGGTGGATAAACAGGATTTCCTGTTTCTTCTGATGATGTTGCCGCAGAGTCAATATAGAACATCTCTGATAATCCTTCCTGATTCACCATATCCTGAAATATATACTGTGCAGCTGTACTGCGGCATATATTGCCATGGCAGACAAAACATATCTTTAACATGATAGCTACTCCCTTGTATTTACATCAAAAAAGAGATTCAGATTACTCCAAATCTCTTCGTTCATACTTAGTTACCGTATTCAGAAAGTACCTTGTTGATCTTTTCTGTATTATCCAACAGATCAGAGATAGATTCATCATGATTCATACGATCAATCAGTAATGCGATTTGTCTCGATAGATCAACACTTCTGTACCACTTCTTCTTTAATAATTCAGGCCGCTGGTAAATCAGGTTCGTTGTAAATACAGCCTCAAAGATACCATCTTCATAAGCCTTGTCAAAAGAATCAAAGCCATTTGTGAATAAACCGAAGGATGAGCATGCAAAGACTCTGCCTGCACCTCTTTCCTTTAATTCCTTGGCTGTATCAATCAGAGATTCACCAGAAGAAATCATATCATCAATGATAATGACATCCTTGTCTGTAACCTCAGCTCCTAAGAACTCATGTGCAACGATCGGGTTCTTTCCGTTAACAACCTTGGAATAATCTCTTCTCTTATAGAACATGCCTACATCAAGACCAAGGACATTGGCGTAGTAGATAGCTCTTCCCATACCGCCTTCATCTGGTGAAATGATCATCATGTGTGAAGGATCAATCCTGAAGTCCTTGTATTCTTGCAGTAATGCCTTAATAAACTGATATGCACAAGGCACATTATCGAAAGAATCAGCCGGAATAGCATTCATGACTCTAGGATCATGTGCATCAAAGGTAATGAAGTTCTCTACACCCATAGCATGTAATTCCTGCAGCATCATGGCACAGTCCAGAGACTCTCTGCCATTTCTCTTATGCTGGCGGGATTCATACATGAAAGGCATGATAACATTCACACGCTTGCCTTTTCCTTCAGCAGCCGCAATCAGTCTCTTGAGATCTGCATAATGATCATCCGGAGACATATGATTTGTCTGTCCAAAAATCTTGTATGTCAATGAGTAGTTCATGACATCTACCATCATGTAGATATCATCACCGCGTACAGATTTACGGATTTCACCCTTGGCTTCACCACTGCCGAATCTTGGTGTTCTTGAAGGAATAATGTAGCTGTCTTTTACATAATCAGAGAAAACAGGTGAGTTAACATAGTTGTTTTCTTCATTCTTACGCCATTCCACAAGACATTTATCTACCTTCTCAGCTAAAGGCATAATTGATTCAAGCGGCATTAAAGCCAGTGGAGCGAATGGAATTCTTTCATAGTTTTTTGACATGTTTATTTATTCTCCCATGTCAATGTTACCGGTTTTCTGCATATTTTCAACTGATTTATTACTTTTTCATTTATCTCTTTCAACATTATGAACACCTTAATCAGATGTCTTGAAAAGAGACTGGATTTCCTATACTGAATATGGAATCCCAAGCTGGTCCGGTAATGCTTTGAATGTATCCTGCCCATCCAGGTATGTATCTGTTAACCAGCCTTTCTCATGCGGCCATCTGGAGAGTCCCCGATAGTAAAACACCTTTTTTGAATCCTCAATGATAAACGGAACAATATCATGATGAAGACATTCCTTAAGGGCAATCAGTCTGCCGACTCTTCCATTTCCATCCTGAAATGGATGTATGTATTCGAATGATGCATGAAAGTAAAGATTTCCAAAAGAAAACACCGGTAATCTGTTTACCGGTGTTCATCAATCAGAAATCTGTTTTTCCACTATGGATAACAGCGTTCACTCCATAATATCCAGGCATGATCTCGGCATAGTCTTCAACTACCGTATGACCATAAAGATATGTATTTGGATGAACTATGTCATCATGTCCAAAGGTGACATATGGTCCAATATACGTATTCTTTGGATCGTAGATGGTAACACCTTCCTGCATCCAGTGCAGATTGATTTTTTCCTTCAGATAAGCTTCTGCCTCCGCAAGTGCCTTGTTATCATTAACACCTTCTGCTTCTCTCCAGTCATCACACTTTATCGCAACAACATTCTTACCCATCTCCTGCAGAATCTCTACAAGATCCGTTAAGTAATATTCATGCTGGGCATTGTCATTCTTCAAAAGCTTTAATCCTGCAAACAAAGCTTCATTCTTAAATACATAGATACCTGTATTGATCTCTCTGACCTTTTTCTCTGCTTCACTTGCATCCTTGAATTCAACAATCTTTTCTACTGTATTGTCATCTCTTCTGATGACTCTGCCATAAGCACCATTATCATCTGGTACAGCAGTTAATACTGCCATATCCGCATCACCGATTTCCTCATACATCTTTGCGTATGTTTCACTTCTGACACATGGACAGTCCCCAGAAGCTACCAGTGTTAATCCTGTTTCATGTTCCAGCTGCTTTGCTTGCATAACCGCATGACCTGTACCTAACTGAGGCTCCTGCAAGGCAAACTCACACTGTCCAGCCAAAGCCTTCTCTACGGTTTCATGCTGGTAGCCTGTAATCATTACAATTCTTTCACAACCAGCTTCCTTCAAACTGTTTACAACTAAACCTGCCATTGGTTCATTGAGAATCTGATGGAGAACCTTAGGTGTCTCTGACTTCATGCGGGTGCCTTTTCCACCTGCCATTACAATTGCATTTCTCATACTCATTATCCTTCCCTGTTTAATATCACAGTTCTTCTGACAAAGAACTTCTGATCTCTCATATCCTGCATTGTCTCTTCCAATAATGCATGATTTTTTGTTATACCAAATACAGTCGATCCACTACCTGACATCAATACGCCATCAAAACCTCTTTGAACAAGCTGTTCTTTTACATCCCTGATTTCAGGCACTAAATCAATGGCTGCTTTCTCTAAGGAATTGCCAAGTGAGTGAATCATTGTCTCATAATCATTGTCGATCAATGCCTGTCTTAGTTTCATACAGTCAGGATGAACGGTTTCTTCCTGATCCACAATCGCAAATGCTTCTTTCGTAGAAACACCTTTCTTAGGCTTTACAAGCAATACTTCAAAATCTGTATGACATCTGAATGGCTTGATAATCTCACCTGTACCTTCTACATATGCCGGTTTATTGACAATACAGAACGGTACATCAGAACCTACTTCTTTCCCTGCACTGATCATATCGTTAATACTCATATGCAGATCCAGTATCTTGTTAATCATACGGATCGCAGCTGCCGCATCTGCACTGCCTCCGGCAAGTCCTGCCCTGGTTGGAATATGTTTCTGCAAGACACATCTGAAGCCAAGATGAAAGTTATACCTTCTCTGCATGACACTGATTGCCTTTACAATCGTATTCTTTTCATTTACAGGCAAGTAACTTCTGTTTAAAGATAATGTTGTCTCTACAGCCGGTTCCATCTGCAGTACATCATAGAAATCTATCGGAACCATGATCATCTTCAGATCATGATAACCGTCATCTCTTTTTCCTGCGACATCCAGACACAGGTTAATCTTTGCGTATGCTCTGTCTTTTATCATAATGAAGCCTCATAAATATGCTTTAACTCTTCCCAGGATAATTCCTGTGCTCTTACAGATACAGAAATACCTGCTTTATCCAATACTTTCTGTGCCTTGTCTCCATCCTGATAATACTCTTTTAAGTTATTGATTAATGTCTTTCTTCTCTGTTTGAAACAGGCTCTTACAAACTGAAAGAAATCCTTTAGATCAATTGTACTTTCAATATCCTGTCTTCTTTCAAACTGTATGACAGAAGAATCTACTCTTGGGGAAGGATTAAAGCTTCTTCCCGGTACTGTAAATAACTTTCTGATCTTATATAAATACTGACCTTCAACAGATAAGGCACTGTAATCCTTATCACCCGGCTTAGCCGCAAACCTGTCTCCTACTTCCTTCTGTACCATAACCGTAATATAGGGAATATCATCCCCCATATCAAAGATACGAAATAGGACAGGTGTGGTTATGTAGTATGGAAGATTGGCACATACTGTTACCTGATCATAGTTATCCTTTAACTGCTTTATCTTTGTCTCAATATCACTTTCAAGGAAATCCTGCAGAATAACTTCTACATTATTATAAGAAGCTAATGTATGCTTTAATACCTCTGCCATATCCGGGTCTATTTCATATGCTGTGACATGCTTACTGTGTAAGGCAAGTTCTTCTGTTAAAGAACCAATACCCGGACCTATCTCTATGACTGCATCCCCACAATGTGATAACTCAGCACACTTTCTTGTGATCACAGGATCTACCAGAAAATTCTGTCCATAGCCTTTCTTGGCACGCAGATGAAATTCATCTAATATTTCTTTTGTCTTTGATGGTACTGCTATTCTTCTTTCATCTGTATGCATATCTTATCTACCGTTTCTTTTAATTCTTCTTTTGTAATACCAAGATAATTCATCCTGTGCAGCATGGTCCTGGCATTACCCATACCGATATGGAGTGCTTCTCCTGTCTTCTCTCTTAGTGTAAAACTGTTTTCATTTCCACTTAAACCAAGTTCTATCATATCCTGCATGGTTAATTCATTGTCTGCTTTATCCGTAAAAGTCACCAGATGTCCCAAAGCCCTGTCCAAAGCTTCCTTCTGGGCATGTTCCACACCGACTTTTCTTGTTGTATGGGCATCTTTCTTATCTACGAAAGCATTCTTGCAGTCGGGAATAGCTTTATTAATCTGATCACGGATACGGTTGCCTGGTGAATCCGGATCTGTAAAGATAATCACACCACGCTTCTTCTGTGCTTCCCTGATTCTGTCCATGACTGCTTTACCTAAATGGGTACCGCTTGTCTCTATCGTATCGCAGTCATAATACTTTCTAAGCTTTTCTGTATCATGATGGCCTTCTACTACAATCACTTCTCTGATGCGTTTTCTTTCCATCACTTCATCTCCAGATAACGATCCCAGTTATGTTCAATGACATTTGCCATATGCTCTAATGATACACCTCTGACATCTGCCATCTTCTGGGTAATATATGGAATATTGGAAGGTTCATTCCTTGTGCCTCTGACTGGCTCAGGAGCCATGTAAGGACAATCAGTCTCCGTTAATAACCACTTTTCATCTATTGACTCAGCCACTTCTACTGCATGTCTGGCATGTTTGAACGTTAAAGCACCGCCTAAGGCAATGTAATAGCCTAACTTGTTAAATTCCACTGCCATCTCTTTCGTGCCTGAGTAACAATGCATTAAGCCATGACCATGATGTTCCTTCATGATATCAAATGTATCCTGAATAGCATCACGACTGTGTACCGCAAAAGGCTTATTAAGTTCCATGCTTAAATCTATCTGACGGATAAAGAACTCTCTCTGTAAAGCTCTTATACCAGGATCCTTTTCCCAATGATAATCTAATCCTATTTCTCCTATCACACTGATTTCTTTTCTCTTTGCGATAGAGGAAAAATCTTCCCAATCCTGATCTGTTACCTTTGTGACATCTTCCGGGAATATTCCTGTCGCCACAACATACTTATGAGGATCTCTTTTAGAGAATTCAATAGCTTTTAGTGCTTCTTCTTTCGTCAGTGTAATGATCATGATACGGTCTACATGTTTCTCTGCTGTTCTCTGTATAACCGCATCCAGATCCTCTTCAAACTCTTTACCCATGATATGGGCATGACTATCCACAAAATGTAATTCACTCATATTATTTACCAAGACAGAACCTTGAGAATATCTCGTCTAACAGATCTTCCCTGCCTGCTTTTCCTGTAATCTCTCTTAATGCATGCCAACAATTCTCTAAGTCAATTGTCACAAGATCCAGTTCCATACCTTCCTGTAATGTATGTAAGGCAGATGCCATGGATTTTTCTGCCTGTACAGCTAATCCTATCTGTCTTTCATTATTTAATGTATCTGTATTGGCACTGATCATTTCCTTCTCATATAAATCAGATAAAGCATCTGTTAAAGCTTTCATATCATGATTCTTCGCACTGATACAGATACCTTCATATAACATACCTGTATCTTTCTTGTTATAGACAACAAGTCTCTTTCTGTCTTTTGTAAGATCTAACAGTTTCTCATCTTCTTCAGTCAATGGCTTTGATCCATCTAATACAACTATGACCAGATCTGCCTTATCCAGTGCCTGCATGGATTTTTCAATACCGATCTTTTCTATTGTATCTTCTGATTCATGAATACCAGCTGTATCAATCAGATGCAATGGAATACCATTTACATTCACATTGCCTTCTACAACATCTCTGGTTGTACCAGCTATATCTGTCACAATAGCCTTATCTTCTTCCAATAATGCATTTAAAAGAGATGACTTGCCTACATTCGGTCTTCCTATAATCGCTGTATCAATACCTTCTCTGATTTCCAAAGACTGTCTGGCCGTTTCTATGATCTTATGAATATCCTTTAACCATTGTTCTGCCTTAGGGATAATCTCTTCTTCGGTTAACTGATGTACATCATCATATTCCGGATAATCTATATTGACTTCTATATTGGATATGATCTGGGTCAGATCTTCTTCCAAAGGCTTTAATAATGTACTGACAGATCCTCTTAAAGAATGCATGGCATTCTTCGCATTTAATTCATCCCTGGACCGTATTAATTCATCAATTCCTTCTGCCTGGGCTAAATCCATCTTATTGTTTAAGAAAGCTCTTTCCGTGAATTCACCACGTCTTGCCATTCTGGCTCCATTCCCTAATACAAGAGATAATATCTTTCTTGTAATATAAAGACCGCCATGGCATCCAAGTTCTATGACATCTTCCCCTGTGTATGACTTAGGAGCTCTGAATAAAGATACCAGCACATCATCTACTGGTTCATTCCCGTCCCATACCGTTCCATAGGTAATCGTATAGCCATCTTTACGACTTAAATCCTTATGTATTAATTTCTCCGCAATGTCGATTGCATCATCACCAGATATACGAATCATGGATACAGCACCCATAGCATTAGCGGTCGCAACAGCCGCAATCGTATCATTAAAGTTTTCCATATCACTGAATAGTGTAACACATCAAACAAAATGCTAAGATAATCGCATGAAATCAGTTGTAAAGAATAGTTTAAATAAAGCTGGTATTACCTCTTTAAAACCAGTACAGAAAAAAGTCATTCCTGAAATAGAGGCAGGTAAGAATCTCTTTGTGCAAAGTGAAACCGGCAGTGGCAAAACGCTATCCTATCTGATACCTGTATTGGATATGTGTGAACCTATGCAGGATCATCCACAGGCTCTGATCCTTGTCCCGACAAGAGAATTAGCCTTACAGGTATCAGATACAGCCTCTCAGGTATCTCTTCTTACCCGTCATCATATTGTGACAGTAATAGGTGGCTTAGATATCCATAAACAGGAGAATGCCTTACGTCATCATCCTGATATTGTCATCGGTACACCAGGAAGAATCATGGATCTTGTGAATCAGAATAAGCTTCATCTCAATGAATTAAAGATCTGTATTCTGGATGAAGCAGATCAGATTATCTCTACAGGTCAGAAAGAACAGACACTCTCTATCCTGCATAATGTACATGTACAAACAGTATGTCTTTCCGCAACCATGAATGATCAGGTAATCAGTTTTCTTCCTGAACCTTATGAAATTCTGCAGTTTGATAACAATCACCTTAATAAGAACATTACTTCTTATTACATAGAAACAGAAGATAAACAATCCACATTATTCTCTTTATTAGATACTTTACCTGTCTCACAGGCTATCATCTTTTCCAACTATAAAAAAGACTCAGCATGTTTGGCAGAGTTATTACAGAAAAGAAACATATTATGTAATGACTTCTCTTCCGAGTATGAAGAGAAGAAAAGAATACATATACTGAATGACTTCAAAAAGGGTAAGTTAAGAATACTAGTGGCTACTGACGCTGCCGCAAGAGGTCTGGATATTACAGATGTATCTCATATCATTCACTATGATGTACCAGTAGATTATGAGACATATATTCATAGATCTGGACGTACTGCCCATCAGGGAAATACAGGTATAACCATTACCTTAATGAGTACAGAAGATAAACAGACAGAAACAGGCAAATGGATCCTGGAACACAGTCAGATCTACACAGAAAAAGATATCCATCCTTCTGACCTTACAATTCCATTACAGAAAGATGATGCAGATAATCATCTTTCTGTAATCCGCATCCATGCGGGAAGAAAAGATAAAATCAGACCTAAGGATATCATTGGATCTCTGTGTACTATATTTCCTTTTAAAGATATAGGTGTATTGGAAATACAGGATACCTATACTTCTGTCACTATGTTAAAACCTGTCTCTTCCATACCAGATCATATCCGTATTAAAGGGAAGAACAGAAAGCTTACGATAGAAAAGAACTGACTTCCTTCCTGGCCGTACCCTTTCATCTTTACTGCTGATCCAATAGGAAGTAATTCTCTGCCATTGTTTTACATATTCTTTCTCTTTTATCTTATTTACTCAGCACGTGCGGCTACCCGCTGAGCAGTTCGGGTTACTGCAGAAAGCTATTGCCATTCGGAACAGCAAAGATATGTATGCAGTGAATGTGGAACACCTTTTACGCCTCTGACAAATTCTATTTTTCATTCTGCAAATAAGAGTTTTGATACATGGGTGCGTTATCTGACCATAATGATAATTATGCTATTTGTCATCCACAAAATTGTTTACTGTTCGATTATTCATAAAAAGCAGTATCATCTCTGATACTGCTTAGATATGTATGATTAAGCCTGTGCTTTCTCTCTCTTCTTGATTGCCGGAAGAATAAAGCCAAGCAGAATTAATACAACCGGTGTAACGATATTCAATACCAGGGTGAACAGATCATCAGAATAGACACCTAAGATACAGCAGGCTGCTGTTACGACAAAGCACCATACGCCAAAGAATAATGCTACTTTATGGTTCTTAACAAACCTGTATTCCGGCTGGAACTTATCTTCCTGTTTTCTGAGGCATATATATGCCGCAAATACCCATAAGTAACGCATTGGCATACATACAGAATTCAGCTTGTTTAACTGCTGTAATACTGCCGCAGCACCCGGGACAAATGACTGTACCAATACAATCGCACCAGATAATACTGCGACCATCTTGATTCCATTGACATAGGCTCCCTTTTCATTCTTCTTTAAAAGCTTTGTAGGTATATATTCACGTGCATCTTCATTATCCAGTAACATACGTAATGGCGCATCAATACTTAATACTAATGTAGAAAGCTGACCAATCACATTGCATATAGCATAGATAATTAATAGTGTATCTCCCATATGCCAGTAATTCCCTAACTTCTGGAAAGCAAGGTAAGAACCATTAGCAACATAACTGTTAAAGCTTGCATCACTTGCATTGATAACCTTAGGATCAAACATCATACCCATGGCAATCGTACCGAGAATTGCACATACAACAACCATGATGGCTAATGTAATCATAGCTTTAGGGAAGCTCTTGCTTGGCTTATCCATCTTGTTTACATAAGGAGAAATCTTCTCACATCCACCTACCGCAAATACAAGAATCGATAAGGAAGTAAAGTACTTCACATCAAAGTTTGGAATCAGATTCTTCATGGAGAAATCCATACTGACATAATCTGCGTCAGGATTAATTGCACGTGCTCCAAACATCATGATGATGTAAAGAATAGACATGACAAACATAGATGTTCCGGCTAATGTTGTTAACTTCTTTAATGGATTCAATCCTCTGCTTGCGATATAGCAGAACAGCATCAATACTGCAAATGTCACTAACTGTACTGCCAGGGTAGGGAAGCTGTCATAGGTTGTACCATTTCTGAATACAGCCCAGCTTAATGCTTTTAAGCCACCAGAAGACTTACTGGCAATATATGTGACATGACATGCCCAGTACGTCCATCCTGCGTAATAGGCAGCCTTAGGACCTGCTGTCTTAAGCATCCAGGAAGAAACACCTCCGCCTGAATCCTTAAAAGCAGAACCTAATTCACCTACCATTAATGCATATGGTATGAAATATAAAGCAAACATCAGAATCCAGGAGAAGATAACCTGGATACCATTAAAGTAAACAAATCCGTTTAAGACATTACCGAATCCCCAGACAGTCGAAAAACACATGAATGCCAGGGTGGTCCATTTGATCTTCTGTGAATCACTCATAATACTCTTTAAAACTAATCTCCTTAAAACTTCAATTTATAATTTCCATCCCCGATTCCTTCAAATGATGAAGAAAAGTGAACCTTGGCAGCTTCTATTAAATAAGCTGTATCCTTTGAACCTGCTGTTTCATATGGTGAATGCATAGCTAACTGAGGTAAGCCGATATCTACTGTATTCAATGAAACATGAGACTGTGACAGATTGCCTAAGGTAGAACCGCCAAGCATATCAGAACGATTTGTAAAGGTCTGATATGGCACATCTGCCTTATGACAGATCTCTCTCATAATCGCACCAGCCAAACCATCTGTAGTGTACTTCTGGTTGGCACTGTACTTGATCACAATACCTTTATTCATATGCGGTCTGTTTGTAGGATCTGCCTTATCCGGATGATTAGGATGTACAGCATGTGCATTATCAGCAGAAATCATGAAGCTGGACTGAATACTCTTGAAATAGTCTTCTTCACTTCTGCCCATAACACTGTTGATTCTTCTCATTGTGTCATACAGGAATGTAGACATAGCGCCCTGTTTGGTTCCACTGCCTACTTCTTCATTATCAAAGATGGCATCCAGAGCAATGGAATCCTGCGGCTTAGCCTGTAGTAAACCCTGCATAGAAGAATATGCACACTGCAGATCATCTAATCTGCCGCTGGCAATAAATTCATGATGTAATCCATATGCAGTAGCCTTCATTCTGTTATACAGATATAAATCTGTATCAATGATATCTTCTGGCTTAACACCTGCTCCTTTCGCAATCAGCTTTAAGAAAGAATCCTTCTCTTCTTCCTTTTCAGAGAATAATGGCAGCATATCAACCTGTGCATTATAACTGTAGCCATCATTCGCCTTTCTGTTCATGTGAATGGCAAGATTAGGAATCATCAGGAGATCTCTGTCAATATTCAAAAGACGTGTCTCAATACCATCCTCACTTCTTACAATCACTCTTCCTGCGACAGATAAAGGTCTGTCCAGCCATGGTGCACATAACATGCCGCCATACTTTTCTACATTCAGTTTTACATAGGCATCATCTACTGCAATCTCACAATTCGTCTTGATACGGAATAATGGTGAATCGCAATGACTGGCCATAACCTGATAACCCTTATATGGATGATCAGGCATTACAAAAGCAATTAAAGCAGAATCATTTCTTGTCACATAGTACTTATGACCGTATTCCAGATGCCAGTCATTACCTTCATACAGTCTTGTAAAACCAGCATTATTCAACTGATCTTTAAAATTACGTACTGCAAAGAAAGCATTCGGGCTTTTGTCTAAAAACTGAAACAATCCCTGATTCACTTTTTCAAAGTCAAACATACACTATCTCCTCTCATACTGTCTTGCATCAACCCACAATAAAAACTCTTTTCTTAACTACATTATTCATCATTATCATGGTTATTCTCAAAAGACATCCATTACCTATTATATATAAAACCGATGGTCATGACAACTAAATATGTAAGCGATTACATATACATGGTGATATTCCTGTCTTAACTTAATTTCATAAAGAAAATTCGTGGAATTCATTATTTTTCTACAAATATATATAACATAGGGAGCCTTACAAATTTTCAGCTAGAAAGCCCAAGGTTTTAACCGTTGGGATGAATGGCTGATTATATTAATATTCGGCATAATATATACATCATTGAAAGGAGAAACACTATGTATACTGTTCGACTGAAACTTGAACTTTCACAGTCTGAAGAACGCTTTATGGCAAAGTGTTTCTTCTTCACATCCATTATTCACAACAAGACCGTTGCATATGCACAGAACCGTATCAATAGACTGTTCCGTGATGCAGAATACATGTCTGCACGCAGAGAATACGGAGAGTCTGGATTTGCAAAGAAGAAGGCTGGTCAGCTGTCTTCTGCACAGAAGAAACGCAAGAAGCAGCTTTCTGAACTGATGAAAAGCAAACAGATGGAATACGGTCTGCGTCAGACCGATCTTGAGCACTATGCCAAAATTCTACATGGGAAGTATGCAAAGTTTGTATCCTCCCAGCAGGTACAGGCAGAAGCAAAAGCTGTATACAGCGGTGTGGCAAAGGTTCTGTTTGCCGATGGAATGCATCTGCACTTCAAGCCTGTCAGTCAGTTTGACTGCATCAAACAGAAGTGCACCACAAACGGAGTCAAGGTCATTGACTGGCAGACCGTAAAATTCATGAAACATACCTATCAGACCACTGGTCTGCCTGACACACCATACATGAAAGCTGTCAGAGCACAGACCGTTCTGTATGCAGATGTCGTCTATACATATCTCAAGCGTATCGAATTCAGTACTGGGTTCCATTACTATGTGATTATTACACTGAGAGGGGAAGCTCCAAAAAAGATTTCAAAGTGCGGTCATTCCAGCAGAACTGGCGTTGACTTAGGGGTATCTACAATTGCAACGTCTTCTGATGACGAACTGAATCTTGAAGAGCTTGCTCCAGAATCTGACAGATACGACAGAGAAATCCGTCATCTTCAGAAGCTGGTCGAGCGTTCCATGAGACTGCACAATCCCGAAAACTACAATCCGAACGGAACCGTGAAAAAAGGAAAGCATTCATGGAATCTCACACGAAAATGCAGAAAGCTGAAACGAATGATCAGAATACTGTATCGAAAACAGACAGCATATGTACAGTCGTCACATCAGAAATTCATCAACCATCTGATTCAGACATCCAGTGAGCTCATTCTTGAACCGATGGAATTTGCAGGTCTTCAGAAAAAATCAAAGAATACAGAACGCTCCAATAAGGAATCTACCGTCAGAATAAAAGACGGAACAGTAAAAAAGATATACAAATTCAAACGCAAAAAACGCTATGGGCATTCGATTAAGAACCGTTCTCCTGGATTCATGCAGGCTGAACTGAAACGAAAAGCCGAACAGTATGACACCCCGTACTTTGAAATCAACAGAAATGCATACAGAGCTTCGCAGCTTCATCATGATACAGGTGAATACATTAAGCCAGAACTCAGTGAACGGTTCAAAGTCATTGACGGACACAAAGTCCAGCGTGATCTGTATTCCGCATTTCTTATATGCAATACAAGTGATTCACTGACTATACCAAATTTTGAACTGTGCAGTTCCAGTTTTCCTCGCTTTGTGGAAATGCATGATACATTAATTGAAAATATGAAAAAACGTGGAATCTCAATGAAACAGTGTTTTGGATTCTAGCATAAAGGATCCATGCATGCACAGGTGCCAGACGCAGATCCTGTGCATGCATTATGGCAGATAAAGTACGACCAGCTGGTCGGAAATTGCCGGAATACTGTCTGCTGTGCTGGAACTATATACCAGACTCGATCTGAGTTGAAAGTCATGCGATGCGGACCTGCTGGATTTTCAGTAGAATCCCACGACTTCAGTCGTTGGGAGTGCGTCAAATCCCTATATTGGATCACCTTTACGGTGGCGGTTGATCTTCCCTGTTTCAGGAGAGGTAGTGCATCTCTTTAATCATCGCACTTATGTTTCAGGAGTCTGGTCTGCTCTTTAAATCTGTACCAGGGAGGTGAAAGCTTATGTCTCCATATGAGATTATCATGACAGTGCTGCAGATTGTCTCCGTCGTATTGACGGCTATTGAACTCGGTCTTAATGGAAATAAAAAGTAACCGCTCAAGCTCTCGAAAATCTTAGCGGTTACACGTTAATGTGAGAGGGTCAGCCGTCATCGGTGATCCTTTTACAACTTCAGTATAGTCAAAGACATGCTTCCGTCAACGATGAATAATCTTACAATAAATGCATATTATTCTTTTCACAGGCTTTTACCATCTCATCCGGCCATACAGATGCCTGTACTTCTCCTACATGTGCCCTGTTCAACAGCAGCATACACAGCCTTGACTGTCCAATACCTCCACCAATGGTATATGGAAGTTCCTTATTAATTACCATCTGATGGTAAGGAAGCTTTAATCTTCCTTCACAATGAGCAGCCTTGCATTGAGACACAATAGAATCTTCATCTACTCTGATACCCATAGAAGATATCTCTAATGCCCTGTTTAAAGCAGGAAGCCAGAATAACAAGTCACCATTCAGATCCCAGTCATCATAGTCAGGTGCTCTGCCATCATGCGGTCTTCCGCTTCTCTTCAAAGGCTTGCCTATCTTTTCAATAAACACACACTTCTTATCTCTGACAATCGCATTCTCTCTGTCTTTGACGCTTAATTCAGGATACAGATCTTCCAATTCCTGAGAAGTGATAAAGAACACATCATCCGCCAGATGACATACAGCTTCCGGATACTTATACCAGACTTCATGTTCCATATGCTTGATTACCTTAAAGATAGTCTTAACTGTATTCCTTAAAGTCTCTTCATTTCTTTCTTCCTTTAAAATAATCTTTTCCCAATCCCACTGGTCTACATAGATAGAATGCAGATTATCTAACTGTTCATCTCTTCTGATCGCATTCATATTGGCATATAGGCCTTTATGTACATCAAAGCCATAATTCCTGAGTGCATATCTTTTCCACTTGGCAAGAGACTGAACAACCTCCATCTTCTGATCAGGCATCTCCTGTACATCAAAACTGACAGGTCTTTCAATACCATTTAAATTATCATTCAGACCAGAAGACTTCGTTACAAACAAAGGTGCTGAAATTCTTAACAGATTCATTTCCTTACCGAATTCTTTCTGGAATGTATCACGAATATACTTGATTGCTTCCTGGGTCGTCTTTATATCTAATACAGGATCATAATTGTTTGGAATCTGAAGGTTCATAAGATACTCTCCTATCTGTTTCCACGTATTTTATCATAGTTACATGCATACATAGCATAAATATTCTAAGGACCTCTCAATCAAGAGAAGTCCTTAGAATACAGATATCAATACTTCAGTCTAAGACTACACCTGTCTTAGGAGCAGCCTTCTTGCCTGTTGTTCCCGTAGCCTTTGATGGTGTCTTTGTAACCGTGTAAACATCACCATTCTTTGTTAACTGATAGCCATTACTAGCAGTTATCTTTACATTAGCAGGTGCTAATGTAAATGTTACTTCTCTGTTAACAACTGCACTTAATGCAGCGTCAGGATCAGCCAAAGTGATTGTTCCATTGTTAGGTACACTGTCTAAGGTGTGATAATCATCAGTAGGGTTATCGCTGTCATAGATTCATGATCCTGTTCCTTATTCTGCATATGTTCATTTCCTTACCTATGTATTATGCATAATTACAGTCACTATTCTTGAATCCTTCATTTATATTGTTTAAAATATAATTGTTTAAAAATAAGGAGCGTGTTATGACTCGTTACGATATAGCAATTATAGGAAGCGGTCCGGCTGGCCTGGAAGCTGCCTTAACCGCCAGGAACAGAAATAAATCTGTGATTCTTTTTGGATCCAAAGATCTATCAAAGAAAATGCAGGTAATTAATCATCCGATTACCAACTATCTTGGTTTAAAGAATATTACCGGTAAGAAGATGGCTGAAGTATTCCAGGATCAGTTACAGGATGCCGGTATCTCTATTACAGAAGAGAGAGTTACAACTGTCTATGCCATGGGAGATTACTTCAATCTGCAGTTAAGCAACAGTGACTTTGTGGAAGCTTCTTCTGTTATCTTAGCTACAGGTGTTGTATCCGGTAAGCCATATCCTGGTGAGAATGAATACCTGGGCAGGGGTGTATCGTATTGTGCAACATGTGATGCACCATTATATAAAGGTAAGCATGTAACTGTGATTGGCGGATCACCTGATGAAGAAAGTGAAACAGACTTCCTTGGTGAAGTATGTGCAGAAGTAGATTACATTCCTTTATATAAAGGAGAACCTTCTTTCACACATGATAATATTCATGTCATTCATGAAAAACCTGTATCTATTGAAGGATCTATGAAGGTACAGTCACTTAAGACAGATAAGCAGGAAATCAATACAGACTGTGTTTTTATCTTAAGAGAAGCACAATTTCCGGCTCAGTTAGTACCGGGTTTAGAGACAGATGGAAGCTCTGTTAAAACAGACAGACTCATGCGTACAAACTTACCAGGTGTCTTTGCGGCAGGGGACTTAACTGGATTACCATATCAGTTTATAAAGAGTGCCGGGGAAGGTAATATAGCTGCTATTTCAGCCGCCACTTACTTAGATCAGAAGAAGAGAGATAACAAATGAATATTGCGATCAGATGCAGAGGTTCCTTTATGTTCATGCATAAGGGACATCCGGATACCAATGATTTAAACAATGCGAAAGCATTCGCAAAGAAGGTATGTCATGAGTGAATATGATGCTTTGAAACTGGATAACCAGTTATGTTTTCCACTGTATGCGGCAGCCCGTAAGGTAACATCCAAATACACACCTTACTTCAAGCCACTAGGCATTACCTATACCCAATACATTGTATTTCTATGCTTATGGGAAAAAGACAATGTTACAGTAGGGGATCTATGTGAAAGACTGTATCTTGATTCCGGTACATTAACACCTTTATTAAAAAAGATGGAAAAGAATGGTTGGTTAACAAGAAAGAGATCCAGTGAAGATGAAAGAGTTGTTGTTATCTCATTGACTGATGCAGGATGGGCATTAAGAGACAAATGCAAGGATATTCCTGCCCAGATTGGTCAGTGTGTCAAACTGGAACCGGATGAAGCCAGAATTCTCTATCAGACTTTATATAAGTTAATCAGACAATTATAAGGAGACTGTGTCTCCTTTTCATTTCTCTCGTGCTATCATATACACGCAAAAGAAGAGGTAAATTATGCGTAATCGAATCAGAATCCTTGCGACAAGTGATATACATGGAAGTATTTATCCTTATGACTATGCGGATAAGTCTGAACAGAATAAAGGTTTATCCCGCATCCATACATTAATATCATCTCTCAGAGATGAGAATACATTACTCATCGATAATGGCGATACCATAGAAGGATCTCCATTGACTTTCTATCACTATGAGAAACATCCGGATGAAGTCTCACCTGTTACTTCGGTTATGCATGATATGAAATATGATTATATCAATGTAGGCAATCATGACTTTGACTATGGTGAAGAAGCATTAATGATGCATTTGCAGAATCTTAATATTCCATGCATCACATCCAACTGGATCTACCATAACAAGCCTTATGGACCTACTTATGTCATCCGTGAAATAGCAGGTAAGAAGATTGCTGTATTTGGTATTACGACCCAATATACATCTCATTGGGAGAAAAAAGGCAATATCATGCATTCTCACTTCAATGATGCTTATCAGACTGCAAAACGTACACTTGATGTATTAAAGAGATTAGAGAAACCTGATTACATTATCTGTGTATACCATGGTGGCTTTGAAACAGATCCTGTAACAGATATGCCTTCTGATAATCAAACAAGAGAGAATGAAGGCTATTACATTCTTACACAATTAAAGGATATAGATGTACTGATTGCAGGTCACCAGCATTGTTCGTATTGTGGAAGTAAGAATGGAACTGCCTATACCATGACATTACCATATGCACAAGAACTTGCATGCATTGACATCTATCCTGATACAGATGAAATCATTCCCCGTATCTTAAAGAATGATACAGAAGCTGATACAGATATTACTAAGAGTGCAGATGATGAAGAAACAGAATGTCAGTTATGGCTGGATCAGCCATTAGGCACAACAGACATCGATCTTTCTATTACCAATGAAGCAGAAGCACGCATTCATAAGTCTCAATTAGCTACTTTCATCAATATGGTAGAGATGGAAGCTGCCGGTACAGATATAGCCATTTCTTCCATCTTCTCAGGTGCTAAGGGATTCAAACAGGAAATCACCATGCGTGAACTTGTTTCATCTTATATTTATCCAAATACATTAGTCGTAAAGAAATTAACAGGTAAAGAATTAAAAGACTATCTTGAAAAGAATGCCTACTTCTTTACATGTACTAACAGCGGTATATTCATATCACCAGAATATGATCTGCCTTATCCGAAATACTATAACTATGATATGGCAGATGGTATTTCTTATACGATCAAGGTATCCAATGACAGAGATCACAGAATACAGGATCTGATGTATCATGATAAACCTGTCACAGATGATATGACATTCAATGTAGCGATGAATGACTACCGTGCAAGCGGTGGCGGTAACTTCTCTATGTTACGGAAAGCACCGGTAGTTAAAGAAATCAATCAGTCTATGGTTTCGCTAATTGCAGAATATATTCAGAAACATAAGGTAATTGATTTCAAACCAGTCAATAATATCAGAGTCATGATGTAATTTTCTGATTCTAATGCTTTATAATATGCATTAGAAAGGAGACTTCCATGGAACGTTTCAGAATATCATCCAAAGATTATTATTTCTTAAAAACATCTTTTGATACGCTGGAATACTATGTGGTAAGTCTCTTTTATTATGGTGACTACTGTATCATGGAGATGCTAGATAACAGGATACGTGACTTCTGGATGGATTACCGTTCTGTCATGGCAAGAAAGGGTTATACAAACGGTAAATTAAATGATACAGGGGTCAGATTAAGAGATCTCTGGAATGATTGTTTCCAGGAGAAGATACACTTGCCGATAGATTAAAGCCAGCGGACATATATCCACTGGCTTTGCTTTACTTCGAACTGTCTTCCGGAAGATAGAATATCTGATCTCCATCCTTGGATAACTGATAGTTTCCTCTTGCGTAGTTTTCTACATAATCAGGATCCTGCAGTTTTTCCTTCTGATCTGTCAGATACTTATTCTCATCCTTTACTTCCTGTAACTTTTCCTGTACCTGTGCCAACTGTCTCTGTAATGTAACAGTAGTAACTATTTCCTTGCCTACAGCATACAGAAAATAAACAGAAATACCTATAAGCAGAAGACACAGCAGCCTGGTAAAAGGTGTAAGCTTTCTTCTCTTCTTTTTCTTCTTGACCATGTCCTCACTTCCTTTCTATTCTTATCATATATTTTCCTGTACCGGTTTTTCCACTCTGGATTCACTGACTACTTCATACATGTCAGCCGCATCTTTCTTACGCTTGATTTCTTCTGTAGATAAAACCCGTATTTCAAGTCTCCTGTTTCCAAATGTAACAGCTACGATATCACCAGCATTAACTTCATGAGAGGGCTTTACAACTCTGCCATTTATTTCAATACGCTGATTCAAAGCCAGTTCCTTGGAGACTGTTCTTCTTTTTAAGATTCTCGATACTTTTAAAAACTTATCAATTCTCACGCTTCACAGCCTCCTTTGCCTTCATGATACATTGGGCAGCCATCTTCAGATCATTTCTGCCTTTAGGTATCATCGCAATAATACAGTTATCTGTATACCGTATTGTGATATCCTTGGATATCTTTGTAAAGGACTCAAATAATTTAACTCCATCCACATGCTGGGAATAAAGAGAAGAGAAGGTTATCTCTATTTCCTGTTTCTTTTCTTTATAACTGTGTACAATCGGATCTTTTAACAGTAATTCCAGTTCTTTCTTCTGGAATAAGGCATCTACTTCCTTAGGAAGTCTTCCATACTGGTCAATGACATCTTTCTGATAGGCTTTCAATGATTTTTCAGAATCTATCGCATCTATCTTCTGATACATATCCAGCTTGTCAAAGTCTTCTGGCGCAAAGGAAGAAGGAATATAGCTTGTCTTATGAATATTGGCATTTGCCTGCGGTACATTATGGACAACAGGTTTACCTGTCTTCTTGGCCTGGATAGCTTCTTCAAGCATTTCTATATACATATCAATACCTACAGTATCGATAAAACCAGACTGTGAAGGTCCTAATAAGTCACCCGCACCCCTGATTGTTAAGTCTCTCATAGCGATCTTGTAGCCGGAACCTAAAGACGCAAATTCCTTCACGGCAGTAAGTCTCTTCTCAGCCACCTCAGATAACTGTCTTCTAGGTGGAATCATCAGATAGGCGTAGGCTAATCTGTCACTTCTTCCGACTCTTCCCTTGATCTGATAAATCTGGGCCAGTCCAAAGTCCTGTGCATTTTCTACCATGATCGTATTGGCATTAGGAATATCTATGCCATTTTCAATGATGGTTGTACATACTAATACATCTAATTCATGGTTTTCAAAACGCATCATGACATCTTCAATATCTTCACGATTCATCTGACCATGGACGATACCGACTCTTGCGTCAGTGACTAATATCTGGATCTTTCTGGCTGTGTTATAGATCTGTTCTACATTATTAAAGAGATAGAATACCTGACCGCCTCTGGCCAGTTCTTTTTCTATGGCATCCCTGATTAATCCATCATTCTTTTCTACTACATATGTCTGTACACTGTAACGGTTTAATGGCGGTGTCTCTAATTGTGACAACTGTCTGATTCCTACCAATGACATCTGCAAGGTTCTTGGAATCGGTGTAGCACTTAAAGTTAAAACATCAATGCCATTCTTCATAGCCTTGATCTTTTCCTTATGCTCTACACCAAATCTCTGTTCCTCATCAACCACCAGTAATCCTAAATCATGGAACTTTACATCTTTGGATAATAAACGATGGGTACCGATGACAATATCTACCTTGCCATCATTTAAATCCTTTAATGTTTCTTTGACTTTGGACTGCGGTACAAATCTGTCTAATACTCTTATCTCTACAGGATAGCCTTTATAACGATCACGGAAGGTACGGTAATGCTGCTCGGCAAGGATTGTAGTAGGACATAATACAGCTACCTGCTTGTTATCCCTGACGGCCTTAAAAGATGCTATGACAGCTAACTCTGTCTTGCCAAAACCTACATCACCACAGACTAATCTGTCCATAGGCTGGGAAGATTCCATATCCTTCTTGATATCTTCTACAGCTTTCTTCTGATCAGGAGTTAATTCATGAGGAAAGGCATTTTCAAACTTCTTTGACTCTTCTGTATCCCTGGAGAAGGCATAACCGATATGGGTCTGTCTGCCGGCATAGAGATCCAATAGCTTGCCTGCAATATTCTCTACATTTTCCTGTAATCTCTGTCTTGTCTTCTCCCATTCACCACTGCCTAATTTATTTAACTTAGGGACTACACCTTCACGGGATACAAACTTACGTACAAGTCTGAACTGTTCCAAAGGTACCAGTAACTCTGCATTGCCTCTGTAAACAACCTTCAGGAAATCTCTTTTAACACCCTGAATCTCTCTTGTCTCTATACCAAGATACTGACCTACACCATAGGTCGCATGAACAATATAGTCACCCGGTTCCAGATCCTCATAGCCATGAATGACTTCTGCACTTCTGAACTTGTTTTCATATCTGCCATGGTGATGATGTACCGCAAAGATCTCTGCACTTGTATATACTTCCAGACTATGGTCATTTAAAACAAATCCCTGACTCATTTCCTGCAGGTATAAGTTAATGCCATTCCTGACTTCACCATCATCTGTTAACAAGTTATAGCGGATATGTTCTTCTGTACATGTATCGACTACCCGCTCCATCTCTCTGTCATTTAAAGAAAGTACAACCGGAGAAGCACTGTTTACCATCTTCAATCTCATGCCTAAGGTTTCGTTAGGTAAAGATACTTCCGAAATATTGGAAATATTATCTAAGAATGGATCTTCTTTGATCTGTGTACAGCCAGGTGCTATCCGTGACATTTCATGGAATACTGCATACTTTGGTAACATCTTTCCTTCCTGTACCATTTCCTGAATGTATGCTGTTGTATCATCTCTTAACTTCCTGGCATTATCAAAGACAGCTGTCTCATCAGACATCATGATTAACGGATGATCCATGTAATCCCATAGAGCACCAGCTTTATCTAACAAAGAGAAATAGACATACATATGTCTGTCAAAGACATGTGCTTCCAAAGATTCTAAATCAGATTCTACTTCACCATTGATCTCTGTCTTGGAAGATTCTATTAACTTTCTTGCTTTATTAACAATTTCATTAACCTGATCATCTGTAAAGATGACATCTGAAGCAGGTACAATCCTGACTTCATCTGTTGTTTTCTTTGTCTTTTGTGTTTCTATATCAAAGAAACGGATGGAATCCACAACTGTATCAAAGAATTCAATACGTACCGGATCATCATAGTTAATGGAATAGACATCGATGATACCGCCGCGCATCGCAAATGTCAGAGGCTGGTCTACATGTGCTGTTTCCTGATACCCTCCGGCTATCAGTTTCTTCTTCATCTCATCCATGGTGATTTCATCATCGACATGTAAATGCATACAGCCATTGCTGAAATCTGATGGGAAAGGAAGAAATCTTAATAAGGCAGAAGGGCATGTCACAACTACCTGATGCGGATTCTCTAATAAAGAAGATAACGTCTCTACCTTTACTGCCGTCATTTCAGGTGATTGGGCAATAGACTCTACTCTTAAGGATTCATCCGCGCTGAAAAGCGCACATTCATCTTCTGACAAGAATGAACTGATTCTTTCATACAGACGCTGTGCGTGATATAAATTCTTTTTTACGACCAGTATGGAACGGGGATGATGCTTATAGGAAGCAGAAATAACTAATGCTTCTTCTATTAAAGAAGGAAGGGGAAGATCTCCCTTCTCTTCATCCAGCATCTTTACCGCCGGATTATCATCCAGCTTCTTCAATAACCATGCCGGCATATTTCCTGTTTTATCGATAATACTTACGCTTTCTTTTTAATATTATATAAAGACATCACTTTATCGATATCTTCATATACCCATGCATAAGCGGCTTCTGCCGCATCTTCAAGTGCTTTATCAAAGTCTTCTTTCTGACTCTTTGGGACAGATGATAATACCCAATCCGGAACGATATCATGATTACCCGGATCAGAGTGGCCTACACCGATTCTGATTCTTGTGATATCCGATGTACCAAGACAGTCAATAATAGACTTCATACCTTTCTGTCCACCGGCAGAACCTCTTGTACGGATTCTTACCGAACCTGTAGGCAAGTCCATATCATCATGCATAATCAGAATATCAGAAGGATCTATATGATAGAAGTGAACTGCCTGAATGACAGCTTTACCTGATTCATTCATATAGGTCATTGGTTTCATCAACAATACCTTCTGACCTTCTATGTTTACAGATGTAACCAATGCATTCCACTTTTCCTTGTTTAATTCTGCATTAACCTTACGACATAACTGATCCATTGCCATGAATCCACTGTTATGTCTTGTCTTTTCATACTCCTTACCAGGATTGCCTAAACCTGCAATCAGCTTCATTTATCTTCCTCTTCTTCCTCATCCTTAATATAAGAAGTCAGACCTAAATCATTCAGCCATCTTAAGCCAACACTGGTTTCCTTGAAATCTCTTAATAATTCCATGCAATTATTGAACTTTTCCTGATCATTCTTTTCTAAATATAGTTTAGCTGCCTGGGCATTCAAAATAGACTTATACATACCGATTAAAGACTTGGCATACGTATATTCACCATAATCACCACTCAATACCTTCTCATAGAAGGAAAGACCTCTGTCTCCTTCATGGTTATAGTATTGTCTTAAGGCATAGCTGATTGCCTTAACCAAGTACATATTTAATAAAGAATCATATTCAGCAGTCTTATCTTCCAGCTTCTTTCTTAAATCTGTTCTGTTTTTAGCTTCTAACATCTCAGGTATTGCAATATACAGATAGAAGAAAGAATCTTCATTCAATTCAATATCTGCAGGCTTGCCTTCCTTCTGTACGATTAACTTATTCGCATCAATCTCAGGCAATAGCTTTTCAAATTCATCAAACTTATTGTGATAGACAAGGCCCCATAATTTAACGATCTGAGCTTTTACAATAAACTCTTCTTCTTTCTTATCTTCCAGATGTTTCATTAAAGTATCAATCTTATCAAAGAATATATCTTCATCATTAACAGACTGTACAGCTTCAATTAATTTCTGATTCTTCCTGGTTCTTCTCTGCATCATAATGATACGGATAATCAGAAATATCATGACTCCATACAGAATCAAATTTACATATTTTGCAACGGTTGGGTTCATCTTATATATCCTCCGAAAACAATGCTTATTATAATGTAAAAGAATGAAAAAAGAATCTTTCACTTTTATTTGTTATAATATTGCAGATCAGACAGGAAATAATTCTTATGAGTGAAGATAAAGATATCAATAATAAAACAGTCAATGAAGAGACATCTGTCATTCATACTGTTAAAGAAGAAGAAAAGAAATCAGAAGTAAAAGAAGAACCAGCAGAGAAAAAGAAAAAGAGATTCTTTACGATTAATGTCATTATCGGCATTGTCTTATGTGCAGCTATTGTTCTTTTTGGTTTATCCATGTATGCCTATAAGAACAGGGATACGATCAGAAAACAGGCTAAGCAGCAGGCTATAGACTCTTCTGCGGATGATCAACCGGCTTCTACTGCCTTACCTTCTGAATTAACAACCTTAGGATCTAATCTGATATTTGTGAATAAATCACATTCCTTACCAGCAGATTATGTACCTGCCAACTTAACAACGCCATATCTGAACAGTACGACAGATGCGATTCAGTTAACCGAAGAAGCAGGCAACCAGGCTAAGGCAATGAAAGATGCCGCTGCTAGTGATGGTATAAACCTGATTGTTTCCTCAGGTTACCGCAGCTATTCCGAACAGGATGCGTATTATCAATCCAGAGTCAATCTTCTTGGTAAAGAAGCAGCCAATACCGATTGTGCCCAGGCAGGTATGTCTGAACATCAGACAGGTTTAGCTATCGACTTTACAGATGATCCAACAAATTCAAACAGTCATTCTGTATCCTTTGCGGATACAGATGCCGGTAAGTGGCTGTATGAACATGCCCATGAATATGGATTCATTCTCCGTTATCCTAAGGGAAAAGAATCCATTACCGGATATAACTATATGCCATGGCATTACAGATATGTCGGTACAGATACAGCAAATGCCATGTATGCAATCTCTCCGGATGAAACATTTGAGGAATACTTCAATATCCAATAAATGTTTTCCGGAAAATATTATTAAAATAAACATCGATTTTATGCCATAAATGATATCTATCTCCATTGACTTTTGACATGTGAGCATTTATTATTGTTAAGCGTTTGTTTTCTATAAACACATGTAGAAAAAATGGAGGTGGCATGAAATGAAGAGAACATACCAGCCAAGCAAGAAAAAGAACAAAGCCACTCATGGCTTCAGAGCCCGTATGGCAACAGTCGGTGGACGCAAGGTCCTTTCAAGAAGACGTGCTAAGGGCAGAAAGGTCTTATCTGCTTAAGAAACCACCGCTCAGGTGGTTTTTTTTAAATCTTATGAAAAAGAAGAACAGAGTCAGAAAAGCACAGGAGTTTCAGTCCATCATTCATAAAGGTAAGAAATGTGTTTCTTCATCCTATGTGATGTATTACTTGCCTAAAACTGAAACCCAAAGCAGAATCGGCATATCTTTATCAAAGAAGATAGGCAATGCCGTAGAAAGAAACAAAATCAAGCGTCAGGTACGTATGATGTGCCAGGATCTCATAGATTTTGAAACATGTATGTATGATGTCATTATCATTGTCCGTTTTAATTACAAAGATCATACATATGCGGACAATAAAAATAACTTGGAAAAACTATTTATAAAAGCTACAATTAAATAGCTTGTATCAATAAGGAGACTATATGAAACTTACGCCAAGGCAGAAAAAGGTTCTGAGGATACTGACTGTAGTTGTCTTAGCAGTCGTATTGACAGGATGTACAGTTCCACGCGACGCCGATGGAAATATAAAGCTGATTGAATCTACTACCACATTCAGCCAGACGATGAAAGAAGACAACTGGTTCAATGCAATCTTAGTATGGCCATTAGCACAATGGATCAACCATATGTCACCAATCGTCAATGGTAAGAGTACAGGTCTGAATGTAGGTTTATCCATTGCCATTGTTACGATTGTTGTGAATGGTATTCTGGCATTGGTTACATTAAAGTCCACGATCAGCACACAGGAAATGCAGCTGATCCAGCCGGAACTTGAAAAGATTCAGCGTAAATATGAAGGCCGTGATGATGAATCCTCCCGTATGCGTCAGGCTGCGGAGGTGCAGAAACTCTACAAGGAACACAACATCAATCCTGGTGGAACGATGCTTGTTACATTCATCCAGCTGCCAATCATTATGGCTATGTATATGGCTGTTCAGAGATCTTACTCTGTAGCCAAGGGTACATTCTTCGGTATGGACTTACAGGTAAAGCCATGGGATGGCATTATCGCCGCATTCAAAGGTGACGCCGCTTCCTGGGGTTATCTGATTCTGTTTGTATTCATGGGCGTATGTCAGTACTTCTCCATGCGTACTCCACAGATCCTTCAGAAAAGACGTTCTGAAGCTGATGCTGCCAAACATCACAGAAAACCTGAAACAGCTACTAACTCTCAGGCAAAGATCATGCAGTATTACATGATGGCTATGATTCTGGTATTCGGTCTGATGTGGCCTGTCGCTATGTCACTTTACTGGGCTATCAATTCCCTTGTAAATATTGTAAAGACAATTATTGTTCAGCATATAATTGATAAGAGAAAAGCTGGCAAGGAGGGTGCTAGAGCATGAACACGTATACAGGCAACACAGTAACAGACGCATTGAATGCGGCATCTGAAGATATGAATCTGGATCCGGATTACATTCATTACAACGTTATCAGTGAAGAAGAAGGAAACGCTTCTATTCAGGCATTCACATTAGATGATGTCAAAGAATTCCTGTTTGATTACCTGGGTGATTACTTCACAGGCATTGAATTAGATGTTGAATGTGCCATTGAAGAAAAGAACGGTGGTTTCGTTGTTAATCTGAATGCAGATAACAATGCTGTATTAATCGGCAGAATGGGTAAGACATTAGCTTCCTTCAATACCATTGTAAGAGCTGCTGTGAATGCACAATTCAAGTCAAGAATTGATGTCCTGATTGATGTCAATCACTACAAGGAAGACAGATATGCCAAGTTAAGATCTATGGCAAAGAGAATCGGCAGACAGGTACAGAAGTCTCATGTCGATGTAGAGATGGATCCAATGCCTAATGATGAACGTAAGGTTATTCACCAGACATTGAATGAATGGCATAATCTCAGAACAGAATCTGAAGGGGAAGGTTCCAACAGACATGTATGCATCAGATATGTCGAAGATGAACCTGCCGAAGAAGAAACAGCTGAATAAACTTATATATCCGGTTATTGATCTAACCGGATTTTTTTATGTTCTGTAACAGTTATAGATTCAATCTATATGCATGCATACTTTGATTGTATAATCGGTTCTCTCTAGTGAACTACTCGGCTACAAGTAACCGAGCTTCCTTGGGCTTCGCCCTTAGAACTTTTCCTGTGTTGCCGGTATGTTAGCTATGTGTCACATGCACAGAGTGTCACCTCTGTGAGTCGATGCATAGAACCGTAGTTTTCTGCGTGGTCTTGTATTATCCACACAGTGTATTTCAGGCTTACGCCGCTGTTCCAGCGGTCGGAAAAATATATGTCAGCATGTGCAGTAGATACGCACAGCTTCGTTTTTGATGTTTACTGCTGCATTCCTGTCTCTGTCAAGTGTCACTCCACAATGAGGACAGACCCATTCTCTGACAGAAAGGTCTTTTGTCTTTTTTGAGACGCATCCGCATTCATGGCACATCTGTGAAGAAGGAAACCACCTGCTGATTTTGATGACACGCTTCCCGGCATCAGCCGCTTTATATGTCATCATTCTTACAAACATTCCCCATCCTTTATCAGATACCGGCTTTCCAAAGTTTAATGCCTGAGACATGCCTTTCATGTCAAGATCTTCAATTCCAATAATGTCATAGGTGTCTACCAATTCGCGAGAAACTTTGTGCAGAAAATCAGCACGCTGATGCTTGGCTTTCGCATGCAGCTTTGCAATTCTCAGACACTGTTTCTGATAGTTGGAAGAGCCCTTCTTCATATTGGAAAGACGTCGCTGTTCCACAGCTATTCTGCCATGAAGCTTTTTATATGCATGAGGTGTGTCCTTCTTGTCACCATTGGAATCAATATAGAATTCAGACATTGACATATCGAGACCAATCGCATTGTCGGGATCAATATCATAGTGACGTTTCTTTTCTGGATACTCAAACAGCAGAGATGTATAGTATTTTCCATTTGGTTCTCTGGAAACTGTAACTGATTTCAGTTTTCCGTTCTTCTTCACTGGACGGTGGCTTCTGATTTGTATTTCACCAGGAATCTTCGGCAGTGACAGATAAAGATATTTTCCGGATGTTCTCAGCTTGATGTTCCCGTTTATCATATTTGTTGTATAGGAATCATAGTGATTTGATTTCTTTTTGAATTGCGGATACCCGGCTGTATGGTCAAAGAATTTCTGGAATGCAGTATTCAGATTTACCTGTACATTGGCAAGTGCAAGCGAATCCACTTCACTCAGCCATCTGCAGCATGACAGCTGTTTGTACCATGCAAGAGTGAAGAAAAGTGATTCCTTGAAATGTCGGTATGTCTTTGATCTGTCATCCAGCATTCTGTTATACAGATATCTGACACATCCGAATGTTCGGGAAATCATTTCCTTCTGAGCATCATCAGGCAGTGCAAGAAAACGGTATGCTTTTCTGTCGGCTTTCTTTGTTGATTTTTTGGTTTTTCTGAGTGACATACGGTTCTCCTTTCTAGCGTTGTACGTTTTTCTGATGCTCTATGTATTTTCGAACATTCTCCTCACTTGTTGATCCGACAGTTTCAACAAAGTATGATCCGTTCCACAGTTCACCTTTCCAGAGCTGATTCCTCAATTCTGGGTACTGCCTGAACAGACGGATACCAGATGTTCCTTTCAGATGCTTGACAATGAACGTGATTGAAAGTTTTGGTGGAGCTGTAATGAAGCAGTGTACATGATCTGCTTCTCCGACTTCACAGGCATCTACCGAAAAGCCATTCTCATTTCCAACATCAGTCAAAATATTTCTTAGAGATTCCTCAATCTGAGGAGTCAGTACTTTGCGTCTGTATTTCACACACCAGACGATATGATAATGCACATTATATATGCATGTGCGGGCATGAATATAATCATTTCTGTTCATACATATAGTATAGCATTCAATGTGTAAATCATCGGTAATTTACGCAAAATATGTTATTACTTATGATACATATTTTTGCCGATTCATCTCCCATACAAGTAAGGGAGAATTCTCGGCTTGATTCTTAAAAGATAGTGATGAAGTGAAATTTCTGTACTTCATGGGTGGTGGGAAATGACTGCATTAATGACCAAACAGATTGAACGTTACAGAAGACATCTCATCTTAAAGGATGTTGGTGATTTATGCAATTAATCCCGATGTACAGGTGAATGTTATTTGTTCAGGCATCCAATATACTGAATCTGATCAAAGACTATAACTTCATCCTTGATGGAACAGATAATTTTCCTTTGAAGTTTCTGATCAATGATGCCTGTGTCATTGGCAGGAAACCTTTCAGTCATGCCGGTATCTTATTTCTGGATGAGATCACTGCCAACCATGACGCAGATACCAAAGCCAGTGGTATACATGCCCTGAAGACATCTTACAAAGGCCGTACGGTCATCTCCATCTCCCATCGTCTGAGCCAGTCCCTGGATCAGACCCGTATCATTGAAATCCAATAGTTTCTTCCTGATATCAGCACTTCTATTGATATATATATTGTACATAATAATGGGAGAGAGGCATTTATATGAATACGGCAAGGTACAAAAACGGAGATTTATACGCCTGATCTGCTTTTTCCATCTCATTTTTGAAGAGGTTCTGATCATTCATTTAAAGGAGCGTTATGAAAAACAATACGAAAGCACAGACTGCCGCCATCATCATCGGCATCATCATTCCCCTCGCAATTGCCATACCTTTCATGATCTATACAGCAAGCCTTCTGGATTGGGGCAGCGAATCATTAGATCGGTGGTTCAGCATATCATCCACCTTTATCATCATGATTACGCTGATATGTAGCTTTGCGGCCATCATCCTGCTGCTGCGGCAGATCCTCAAGAAAATACAATAAACAAGACGTTAAAAAGAGCGGAAAAATTCAAGCCTGCTGAAAAAGTATAGGTATTCAATACTCGATTAATAGGCTGTATCAATCCAATATAACCTATATTCGTTGAATGATTCATGAGTGCATAGCAGTCAAATATATTGATTGTTATGCATTTTTTTGATGACTTCATATTGTGAAGCATGCATTGTATTTGATATATGTGAATTTTGAGATATTCGCTATGCTTAAGACTGTGGAATTTCCTTCTCTTGATCTGAATGGTTATGCGGCAATCTACGATAATCTTATCCCGAAAGATAACTTCTGGCGGCAGATGAAAGATACATCGACTTCTCCTTTATACGTGATGAGGTTAAGAACAAATACAGTGACTGTATGGGAAGAACTGCCGTTGATCCGATACTTCTCTTCAAGTTCCTGCTCTTAAAAACTGCTCATAAACTGAGTGAAAGAGATCTGATTCAGAGAGTCCGCTATGACATGGAAATGAAGTAATTACTTGGTTATTGTCCTGAGTAAGCTTAGTTCATTGATCCAAGCCTTTTAACGAATTTCCGCCGCACCAGACTGAAGGATTCCAATATGCTGGCTCCAGTCCCCAGTACGGCAGATAGCTGAAATATCAGAAGACAGAGGCTAAGAAGCATACAGTCTGAAAGGTGATATTCAGGCATACCGTAAATAACTGCAGAAACATAATCCGGATAAATATGCAGAATATCAAAAAGGAGATGAAAAGGTACTGGCTGGAAAAAAAGAACCTGAGGTTAAAAAGCCTCTTTATATTGATGTCAAAGGTTTGAAGTGCCCGGGACCGATTGTCAAAATCGCAGATACTTTAAAAACTCTGCATGATGTCGACAGAGTCTATGTAGAATCTACTGAAGATGCTTTTGCGTCAGATATCCGTGTATGGACAGAACGCACTGACAATAAGCTGATCAAGGAAACAGTAACAAGCGGTCTGGTTACTTCCGAAATTGAAAAGAGTTCTGTCACACAGAATGAAACTGTGTCTGAATCAGAACATGATAAAACCTTACAACAACATTATTTTTACATCATAAAAGGAGACAGTCATGTGTGCTGTTTCCTTTTGTGATGTGTTTTACCAGTTATCATTACGTTAAATGAACATTATGCGCTAACTGATCCATTCAGACAGATGATCCATCTCTTCTTTACTTAACTGTATTTTCTCCACAAATCCAGTATGATCCATCTTTTGTTCAGATACCTGATAACCATCATCTTTACAAAAGAAGTATTTATAGTTATATCCGGTGATTGCATTACTTGTATTTTTCGTTTATTACGTATATTAATCGTATATACTTTATGATTGTTTCAAATCTTTCCACTTGTGTTCTTTATGATGGATATACATAGTTTATTTTCCACCATTGTTTAGAAATCACCAAATGTAATAAAGTCTGTAAAATTACTTTTTCCACATGTAAAACACTTTCAAAAACATATGTTTATCCACAGTAGTTGAAAACTGTTGAAAAATAATAAATTATGCATAAATAAGCCTTTTTATTCATGTGGAATATTGTGTATTACAAATTTACATTTCTTATTTTTCCACATTTTTGTGGATTATCCACACAGTGGAATAGTTTTCCTCATTTTGTCCACATTTGTAAATTTGTGGAAAACAGTGGAAAACCTATATTTTCTGCATATCTAACATATTTTAAATAAAACAAAACTATGTGGATAAAAATGTTTTCCACAATTTTCTTATGGATTTTCAACAATTAACGTATAGAATAAACCTTGCACACAAAGGAATCACATATATGGATAACAGTAAAGATATGTACCTGAATGAAGTATGGAATCAGGTCATGAAATATCTCATAGATCATAATCAGGTTGAATCTTCTATTATTAATACTTTCTATAAAAACTGTACTTTATATGAACTTAATAAAGATAAGGCCTTTATTATCGCTCCAAATGTCATTAATAAAAGCATTCTTCAGGGTCAGTCAGAACTGATCACAAATGCATTTATTGATTTACTAAAACCAGAAAAGAAGATACTGGTTGAGGTTTACAGCGATAATGAATTCAAGAAAGTCAGAGATACAGAGAAAGCAGAATCTTCTTCCTCTGATATCAATATTGATGAATTCAAATCCATGCCTATTCAGACCGATCGTACGTTTGATAACTTCGTTGTCGGTGACTGTAACAGGGAATCTCATGCGGCTGCCTTAGCCTGTGCCTTAAATCCCGGTAAGTTCTTCAATCCATTATTTATCTATGGTAATTCAGGATTAGGCAAGACACATCTATTGATGGCTATTGCCAATTACGTACGCAAGAATGATCCGACAAAGAATGTCTATTATACGGAATCATTGAAGTTTGTAGAAAATGTAGTGAATGCCATCCGTGAAAACAAGATTGAAGCATTCAAACAATACATGTATTCTGTAGATCTTCTGTTAATCGATGATATACAGTTCTTAGCTGGTAAAGAAAAGAGTCATGAAGTATTCTTTACCATATACAATGAACTCATAAATAATAAGAAGCAGGTATGCATTGCCTCAGACCGTCAGCCAAGAGAAATCAAGGGTCTGGAAGACAGATTAATATCCCGTTTCTCATCCGGTTTATCAGTTGGTATTGATTCTCCTGAATTTGAAACATCCTTAGCTATCTTGCAGATGAAGATCAAGCAGAATGGCTATGGTATTGATGATGTAGATCAGGAAGGTCTGGATTATATTGCTTCCAACTTCTCAGGAAATGTCAGAGATTTGGAAGGGGCCTGGAACAGAGTATTGTTCTATGCCATAGAATTCCAGCCGGATGGCGGCTGCATTAAATTTGAAACGGTTATGAATGCCTTGAAGAGTCAGGCTGTCGTCTCTGATAAGACAGGTCTTTCTCCAAATAAAATTATTAATGCAGTAGCTGATTATTATGGTCTTACAAAACAACAGATCACTTCCAAGACCAGGACAAAGAATATTGCTAATGCGCGGCACATTGCGATTTATCTCTGTCGTAAACTATTGGATCTTTCTTATATCAAGATCGGTGATGAGTTCGGCGGTCGTGATCATTCTACGATTATCTCTGCCTGTTCCAAAGTAGAGAAACAGATTAAATCTGACCATACCTATAAAGCAGCAGTAGAGGATATTGAGAAAATGCTCAATGTTGAGTAATCCACATTTTTCTCCACTTCATATCCACACATGAAAATGATAAAATTTTCAGTTGTATAAAGGAAATCAGAAAGTTATCCACACTTTCCACAGCCTTAATAACAATAAATACTAATAAATACTTAATATATATAACAGGAGGCTTCACATGAATTTCTCAATCACAAAAAATGCATTCTCAGATGCATTAAGCATTGTATCGCATGCTGTATCATCTTCTTCACCACAGCCTGCTTTACGCGGCATATTGATTCAGGCAGAAGGAGATGCATTATCATTAACCGGATCTGATTCTGATATCTCTATAAAGAAAATACTGCATAAGGATGATGACAATCAGCTGAATATCGTAGAAGATGGCAGTATCTTAATTGAATCCAGATATCTTCTGGATATCGTTAAGAAGATTGACGCAGAGATTATCAGTGTTGAAATCATTGATGGATCTTTAACCAAGTTCTCTGGTTCTTCTGCTGTCTTCAAGATCAATGGCATGAATGCCTATGACTATCCTGGCATTGACTTTACAAAACCAGCAGACAGCTTAAAGATGGAATCCTCTTTGTTGAATAATATTATCGATGAAACATCCTTTGCGGCATCTGTCAAAGAAACCAGACCGGTATTAACAGGTGTAAACTTCAAGCTTGAAAACAAGGTATTAAGCTGCACCGCTACTGATTCCTTCCGTCTTGCCAAGAAGACATTATCTTTTGATTCTGATGCGTCTTTTCATGTCACAATTCCATCCCGTTCTTTAAATGAAGTAAGATCTACCATGCTTGAAAAAGCAGAACAGATAGAGATTGCCTTAGATGACAAGAAAGCACAGTTTATCAATGAAGATATGATCTTACAGACCAGATTGCTTGATGGTACATATCCTGAAACAGACAGACTCATTCCTACTGAATTCAGCTATAAACTTACCATTGACCGCAATGATCTGATCAGAGCCATAGACAGAACCATCTTCATCAAGAATGACAATATGGCAGTAGACAGATTACAGTGCTCTGAAAATGAAGTTGTCTTAACTAACAAGTCACAGGAAATCGGTGAATCCAGGGAAAGCCTTGCGGCTAAGTTTGAAGGAGAACCTTTGGATATCAGTTTCTCCGGTAACTATGTCATGGATGCCGCAAAAGCTTTAAAAGGTCAGACCGTAGTCATTCAGTTTACAGGAGAAATGAAGCCGTTTATTCTGACAAATGAAGATGATCATACTATCATTCAGCTTGTTTTACCTGTCAGAACATACAATTAACCAAACATTTTGGCACAATTGAAAAAAAACTACAGACACAGTTGTAATAAACAACTGTGTCTTTTATGTTAGTATTATCTTGTGTATTGAATCACAAACAGGAGAGTGAAAAATAATGCCCAGAGTAGATGACCCGAATCTTCTCGTAAACGAGAGGGATTTTCCGCAGGAAGATTATCATTGTGATGATCCGGAAAAAGCAAAGCTTATCAAAAAGCTTGGCCGGATGATCACAGATTACATTCCTCGTCAGGTTAAAGGTGTTCAGGAAAACAATGTAGATTTCTGGATCCTTGACCGTCTTTTAACCAAAGATGAAGTAAAGTTCATGCTTTCCTTCAAGAAGAAGAGAGTTCCATATACTATGGAACAATTAGCAAATATGAATCATATGAGCATGGCTGATACAGAAGCCATGGTCAAGCATTTGTTATGGATTGGTATTCTTGAACAGAATCGTGATAATGAAGATCATCATAAACAGTATCTTGTCCCATTATGGGTAGTAGGTTCTGGTGAATACATGATGATGAATGGAAAGCTGGTTGAAGAACATCCTGAAGTAGCTACCATGTTCAACCTTGTACCGCAGGAACCTGTATCTATTACATCTTTCATGGTACCGCCTGGAGGTTCAGGTTTAGGTATGCATGTCATTCCGGTAGAACATGCCATTGAGATGGAAACAGAATCTGTAGATGTAGAACATCTGTCCCATTGGTTAGACAAGTATGACAAGTTCTGTGCCATGGTATGTTCCTGCAGAAGAGCACAGAGAGTACGTGGTGAAGGCGTTGGTGATATTGAAGGACACATGTGCATTGGTGTCGGTGATATCGCAGAATTCTTAGTTGAATCTGGTAAGGATGCTTACTACGTAACCAGAGATCAGGTAAAGGAAATCTTACAGAGAGCAGAAAGAAAAGGCTATGTTCACCAGATTACAAACATTGATGGTGAAAACAGAATCGTAGGTATCTGTAACTGTTCACCTGGTTCCTGCTATGCCTTAAGAACATCACAGTTATTTAATACCCCAAATATGTCACGTTCTGCCTATCGTGCACACGTCGATCATACAAAGTGTGTTGCCTGTGGAAAATGTGTGGAAGTATGTCCGGTTGGTGCAGCCAAGTTAGGACAGAAGCTCTGTCTCCATGATGGTTCTCATGTAACCTATCCATTACATGAATTACCAGATAATACAAAGTGGGGACCGGAACACTGGGACAGAGATTACAGAGATCATAACAAGATCAACTGTTGGCCACAGGGAACTTCTCCATGCAAGACTGCATGTCCTGCTCATATTGCCGTACAGGGATATGTACAGATGGCTGCCGATGGCAGATATGAAGATGCGGTTAAGTTAATCCGTCAGGATAACCCGTTCCCGACTGTATGCGGTATGATCTGCAATCACAGATGTGAAGACAGATGTACAAGAGGTACAGTGGATCAGCCTGTTGCTATTGATGAAATCAAGAAGTTCTTAACAGTTCATGAAATGAATCATGCGGATGACTTTATTCCGGTATGTGAAAACCAGGATGGTGAGATCTGGGATAATTATCCGATTGCTGTCATTGGTTCAGGTCCGGCTGGTTTAACTGCGGCGTATTACTTACGCAAGGAAGGTTATCCGGTTACTGTATTTGAAAAAGAATCCAGACCAGGCGGCATGATGGTTAATGGTATTCCTTCCTTCCGTCTTGAAAAGAAGTATGTAGAAGCTGAAATCGACATTATTAAGAAAATGGGTGTTGAATTTAAGTGTGATACAGAAGTAGGTACAGATGTTACCCTGAAACAGTTAAGAGAACAGGGCTATAAGGCATTCTATATAGCCATTGGCTTACAGGGTGGAAGAAAATGCAATGTTGATGGAGAAGACGCAGAAGGCGTTGAATCCGGTGTCTCTTTCTTAAAGAGAATCAATCAGGATCACAGTATCAAATTGCATGGTGATATTGTTGTTGTCGGCGGCGGCAACGTTGCGGCAGATGTCGCAAGAGCTGCCTTACGTGCTGGTGATGATGGTGCTCATGTCACAATGCTGTGTCTGGAACAGAGAAATGAAATGCCTGCTTCAAAGGATGAAGTAGCGGAAGTAGAGTCAGAAGGCATTGAAGTCAGGAATGGCTGGGGTCCTAAGGAAATCCTTACTAAGGATGGCAAGGTAACCGGTATTGTCTTCAAAAAATGTGTTCATGTCAAAGATGAAAGAGGCAGATTCAATCCTCTCTATGATGATGAAGATACAATTACCATTCCATGTTCCAATATCTTGGAGGCAATCGGTCAGTCTGCTGAATGGGGCGACCTTCTGAAGGATACAAAGGTAGAACTCAGAAGAAATGGTACTGCTGTCGCAGATCCAGTCACATTCCAGACAGGTGAACCAGATATCTTCGTCGGTGGTGATATCAACCATGGCGCAAGATTCTGCATCGATGCCATTGCGGATGGCAGAGAAGGCATGGTATCTATCAACAGATACGTACATCCGGGCCAGTCATTGACAATTGGCAGAGACAGAAGAGAATTCATTGAATTCAATCGTAATGATATTCAGTTAGAATCCTATGATACTGCCAAGCGTGCCATACCTACTGTTAAGGAAGGAGACGCAAAGAAGTCCTTTGATGACTTCCGTAATCCATTAACCGAAGCACAGGTCAGAAAAGAAGCGCACAGATGTCTCCATTGTGGTGCTACTACTGTAGACCTGAACAAGTGTGTAGGATGCGGTCTGTGTACAACCAGATGTGAATTCGATGCGATTCATTTAAGCAGAGATATCCCTGATGCCTCTACAATGGTCAAAGCAGAAGACAAGATGAAGCATATTCTGCCTTATGCTTTGAAGCGTGAAATGAAGATAAAATTTGCGTCTAAAAACAAATAGTTTTATAACTTATATATAAGTGTTCAAAAAGCCTTTAAATAAAGCATTTAAAGGCTTTTTATGGTATAATAATACAGGTTGTTCTGACCATTTTTCAGGGAGTGAAAAACATGGAAAAAATAAAGGGAGAATATATCACTTTACAGCAGTTTCTGAAGATGACCGGTATCGCTTCTACTGGTGGTGAAGCCAAACTTATGTGCAAGGAAAAAGATATCTTTGTGAATGGTGAAAAAGAAAACAGAAGAGGCAGAAAACTGTACCCTGGCGATAAAGTCAAAATAGATCAGAAAACCTATGCGGTTTTTTAATGTTTGTTAAAAGATTAAAACTCAGAAATTTCAGAAATTATTCTTATGCGAATGTTGAACTGAATCCACATATGAATGTGATCAGTGGAAACAATGCCCAGGGAAAGACAAACCTTCTGGAAAGTCTCGTTTATCTCTCTTTAACGAGAAGCCACCGGCTGGCAAAAGATGGAATGCTGATAAAAGAAGGTAAACCGTTTTCTAATATATCCTGTGTATTGGAAGATGATGGCATTGAAAGAGAATTAGAAGCTGTGATCTATGACAAAGGCAAAACACTGATGATTCATCATCAGCCTGTCAAAAGAAGCAGTGAGTTTGTAGGTATATTAAATACCGTTCTCTTTTCTCCGGATGATTTAACTATCTTTACAGATGCCCCTGGTGATCGCAGAAGACTTATGAATCAGGAAATCGCCAAGGTATCCAATAAATATTTATTGGCATTAAACCATGATCAGTCTTTGTTAAAAGAAAGAAATCTTTTATTGAAGAATGATCATCCTGATATGCAGTTACTGCATACGTTTGATGAACAGCTTAGTTCAGAAGAATATGTCATCATCACAGAAAGAAAGAAATTTGTACAGGAAATCAACAGATATCTTTCTTCCCTGTATCAGAAGTTATCTGATGAAAGTACAGTTGTGACCATGCATTATAAATGCTGCATGGATGCTGAAGTCACAAAAGAAGCATTAATCAGTATGCATCAGAATGCTTTGGAAAATGACAAGTTCAGAAAGTCTACAACAACCGGCGTCCATCATGAAGATCTGATCTTCTTAATGGATGGTGAAAACCTGATCCAAAGAGCCAGTCAGGGTCAGAAGAGAATGACAGTTCTTGCATTCAAGATGGCACTTATGAATTACATCCGCAATACAACCGGTAAGGTACCGGTATTGCTGTTAGATGATGTATTAAGTGAACTGGATGATACAAGACAAAAGAAATTAATTGATATGATCAGCGGTACATACCAGTGCTTGATTACTACCGTAAATGTACCGCCGTATCTGAAAGATAAAGAAAGAACAGAATTCCATATCAGTCATGGAACAATTGTTCTATAAGGAGGCAGACAATGGCAGAAGATGAAAAAGAAGAAGTCATAACGACAGAAGATGGATCCAGGGCAGTATTGAATGGAACATTGGATGCCAAAGTAACAGAAGAATATGATGACTCTGAAATTCAGGTTCTGGATGGTCTGGAAGCAGTACGTAAAAGACCTGGCATGTATATTGCCAGTACTTCCTCCAAGGGTTTACACCACCTGGTATGGGAAATTGTAGATAATGGTATTGATGAAGCCATGGCAGGCTATGCCACAACAGTAACTGTTACCTGTGATAAGGATAATGTCATTACGGTAGAAGATGATGGCCGTGGTATGCCTGCCGGTATGAATTCAAAGACAGGTAAGTCTACCATTGAAACTATCTTTACGGTATTGCACGCTGGCGGTAAGTTTGGAGGCGGTGCCTATAAGATTTCCGGTGGTCTGCATGGTGTTGGTGCATCTGTTGTTAATGCCTTATCTTCCTGGCTGGAAGTAAGAGTATTCCATGAAGGCAATATTTACTTTGTAAGATTTGAAAATGGTGGTCATGCGGTAGAACCATTACGAGTCATTGGTCATTGTGACAAGGAAAAACATGGTTCTGTAGTTACATTTAAAGCTGATCCTGCTATCTTTACAGAAACTACTGTATATGATCATGACACAATCCGTACAAGATTACGTCAGCTTGCATTCTTAAATAAAGGCATCAGACTTGTCTTTAATGATGAAAGAATGGAAAAAGAAGAAGACCGTCATAATGAATTCTTATTTGAAGGTGGCTTAAAGGAATACATAGCTTATCTGAATAAGAATAAGACAGTTGTACATCCGGATATTATCTATGCCGAAGGATATGAGAAAGATATTCAGGTAGAAGTCGCATGCCAGTACAATGACAGCTATAATCCTGCTGTTTATACTTTCTGCAATAATATCAATACGGTTGAAGGCGGAACACATCTTGAAGGCTTTAATATGGCTTTAAACAGAGTCATAAACAAGTATGCCAGAGACAATAAGTTCCTTAAGGATAAAGATGAGAATCTGACTACAGATGATTGCCGGGAAGGATTAACAGCGGTTATCTCTGTAAAACATCCTGATCCTCAGTATGAAGGACAGACAAAGACCAAGTTAGGTAACAGTGAAGTCAGAAAGATTGTTTCAGATATCTTTGGTACAGAGTTAACCAGATTCTTAATGGAACATCCTGATGAAGCTAAAGCCATCATGAATAAGGCTACTGTTGCTTCACAGGCAAGAAGAGCTGCCAAGAAGGCAAGAGAGATGACAAGAAGAAAGTCAGCTCTTGAAATATCTTCCTTACCTGGTAAGTTAGCTGACTGTTCTTCCAAAGACGCAAGTATCTGTGAAATCTATATCGTCGAGGGTGACTCTGCCGGCGGCTCCGCAAAGCAGGGCAGAGATTCTCACTTCCAGGCTATTCTTCCTTTAAGAGGTAAGATTCTGAATGTAGAGAAAGCAAGACAGGAAAGAGCATTTGAAAACAATGAAATCAGATCCATGATTACAGCCTTTGGCTGTGGAATACTGGATGATGTGGATACTTCCAAATTACGTTACAACAAGATTGTTATCATGACCGATGCCGATGTCGATGGTGCTCATATCAGAATACTGTTATTAACATTCTTCTACAGATATATGCGTCCGATTATTGAAGAAGGACATGTCTATATTGCGCAACCGCCTCTGTATAAGGCACAGAAGGGTAATACCGTCAGATATGCCTATACCGAACAGCAGATGGATAAAGTCAGGGCTGAGTTAGGTGAACGTATCTCTGTACAGAGATATAAAGGTTTAGGTGAAATGAATCCTGAACAGTTATGGGAAACAACCATGGATCCTAAAAACAGAACCCTGATCAGAGTATCTCTGGATGATGCAGAGAAGGCAGATGAATACTTCAGTATCTTCATGGGAGATGAAGTAGAACCTAGAAAAGAATATATCATCAAGAATGCAAACTTTGCGGAACTTGATATTTAAGGGAGGTAATGATGGCTAGAGACGATTTCATGGAATTTGACGAATCGAAATTCGATCCGGGACATATTACCGAACAGGATCTGACAGGAGAAATGAAGAAAGACTTCATTGACTACTCCATGTCAGTTATTGTCGCAAGAGCTTTACCGGATGTACGAGATGGTTTGAAACCTGTACAGAGACGTATTCTCTATGCGATGAATGAAATGAATAATACACCTGACAAGCCGTATCGTAAGTGTGCGCGTATTGTCGGGGACACAATGGGTAAATATCATCCGCATGGTGACTCTTCTATCTATGGCGCATTAGTATACATGGCTCAGAACTGGAACATGAGAGAAGTTCTGGTTGATGGTCATGGTAACTTTGGATCCATGGATGGTGATGGTGCTGCGGCTATGCGTTATACCGAAGCACGTATGTCAAAGCTTGCCGTAGAGATGTTAAGAGATCTTGATAAAGATACTGTTAACATGTCTCCAAACTATGATAATGAAGAGTTAGAACCAGATGTATTACCATCCAGATTTCCGAATCTGATTGTTAACGGATCGATGGGTATTGCGGTAGGTATGGCTACTAATGTAGCACCGCATAATCTTGGTGAAACCATTGATGCAGTTATTGCGACTATGAATAATCCTGAGATTACTTCTTCAGAATTAATGCAGTATATCAAGGGACCGGATTTTCCTACAGGCGGCTATATCATAGGCAGAAGCGGTATCCGCAAGGCATTTGAAACAGGTAAAGGCACAATTGTCATGCGTGCCAGGACTGAAATAGACAAGATGCCTAATGGCAAGCCTCGTATCATTGTGACGGAAATACCATATGCCGTAAACAAGGCACAGATGGTAGAGAGAATTGCCTCTCTTGCAAGAGATAAGGTCATTGAAGGTATTACGGATTTACGTGATGAATCCAATATGGATGGTGTCCGTATTGTCATGGAATTACGTAAGGATGTACAGCCGGAAGTATTACTGAACCAGCTTTACAGATTGACGCCGTTACAGTCTAATTTTGGTGTAAATAACGTTGTCCTTTTTAACAATGTACCGCGTCAGGCTGGTATGCGTGAGATGATTCAGGGTTATATTGATCATCAGTATGATGTCATCACCAGAAGAACCCAGTATGATCTGAAGAAAGCACAGGACAGAGCTCATATCCTGGAGGGGTTGAGAATTGCGGTAGATAATCTCGATGCGATTATTCATACAATCCGTGATTCGAGAGATGCTAATGAAGCAATGCCTAGATTGATGAATGGATTTGGCTTAGATGAAATACAGGCTAAAGCTATTCTTGATATGCAGTTCAGAAGATTGACAGGTCTTGAAAGAGAGAAGATTGAAAGTGAATATCAGGATCTTCTTGTAAAGATTGCGGATCTTCAGGATATTCTGGCTCATCATGAAAGAATCGAACAGATTGTCAAAGATGAGTTGACAGATATTAAAAACAAGTATGGTAATCCCAGACGTACAGAGATTATCGATGGTTCCGCAGATATGGAAGATGAAGATCTGATTCCGGTAGAAGATGTTGTCATTACATTATCTGAGAATGGTTATGTAAAGAGAATGACAACAGATACCTATCATGTCCAGAACCGCGGCGGCAAGGGTATCAAGGGAATGGAATTAAATAAAGATGATTCCATTGATCAGTTCATTACCATGTCTACCCATGATCATCTGTTGATCTTTACAGATACTGGACGTGTATTCAGAGTCAAGGGATATAACATACCTGAATTCTCACGTACTTCCAAGGGATTACCGATTGTTAACCTTGTTGATATAGGCAGGAATGAACATGTCTGTGCAATGGTTCCTTATGGAAATCATGAAGATAAGAAATATCTGTTCTTTGTGACAAAGAAGGGACTTGTAAAGAGAACATCTATAGAAGAGTTTGAAAACATAAACAAGAATGGTAAGATTGCGATCAAACTGAATGATGGAGATTCTCTTGCCTTTGTAAAGGGTACGACTGGTAAAGCGGAAGTTATTATTGCCGGATCCAATGGCAAGGCAGTACGTTTCAAGGAAGATACAATCCGTACTATGTCCCGTATTGCAAGAGGTGTCATAGGATTCAATACAGATGGCAGTGAAGTCATTGGCTTAGCTACCAATGAAGAAGGAAAGTATATTCTGACTGTTACAGAGAATGGCTTTGGCAAGAAGACAGATATAGATGATTATCGTCTGACTAACCGTGGTGTCAAGGGTGTCAGAGCTGCCAATATCACAGAGAAGACAGGTAACCTTGTGGCTATGAGAGCTGTCAATGGTGATGAAGACTGCATGATTATGACAGATGCAGGTATTCTGATTCGTATCTCTCTGAAACAGGTAGCTGTTTATTCCAGAACTGCACAGGGTGTTATGGTTATCCGTCTGAGTGATGGACAGAAGGTATCTTCTGTAGCTATCTTAGACGCAGAACCAGATGAACCTGAAACAGAGCAGGAAACAGAAGAAAAGAGTGAATAATCGAATAAGTAACAAAGCATTGTGACATGAAAATCACAATGCTTTTTATATGGATATCTATTCATATTATTTCTATTCCTTAAATTTAAATATTTTTATTTTATGGGAATAGAATATAAATCCGGTTATAAGAATGCTGAAAAGATCTATTCCCATAACTTTAGAATTTTTAATTTCAGGGAATAATGCATATGAAAGACAGAGAACAAACGATCTGAATAATGATGTTCTGAATGCTTTAATTGTCAGAGATATAGTAAATAAAAGAAAGATCAGAAATGTTACTTTACTAAACAGATTAATTG
>DXZE01000010.1 GCA_019415435.1 Erysipelotrichaceae bacterium | reverse complement strand
GGATTATTATACAAATTACGCTTTCATCTCGGCCATTGAATGGCCGAGGATTCCCACTTGGTTTCCTAAAAGAGCAGCTTTCATTTCAAAACAATATGCGGCTGACTTCTGTAACTGGAGAAGGGATGGCTATGACTTTGACGCAAGATTTAATGATGGCCTTTCTTCGTATGATGAACAATATCTTTATAATCTCTTAGCTTCGCATCATTCCATCCTTTCCAAACAATTAAAGGGAGAAGGCGGCTACTTAAAGGAAAGAGGTCATGGCAAAGATACATGGCAGCCCAGAAAAGGTTTTGACAGGCTTATCACAGGTTTACAGATGAAAGGCTATATTACTACGGTTAACTTTGAATATGAAATTGATAAAAAAGGAGAGTTCTATGGCTGGGGTATTGCCAGGTATGCCACGATAGAAAGCTATTATGGAGACAACTTTACAGAAGAAATGTATAAAAGTACGCCTGCCAAATCTTATGAAAGACTCGTACAAAAACTGCATTCTGTATTGCCTGAAACAAAGATTTCAGAGATAGAATATTTTTTAAACCATAAGTAAAGAAAAATGATAGGTCAAAGCATCTGTTAAAAGGTATAATGGAAATAGATTGAAAACGTTAACATCGTTTTTTGGGAGAAGATAATATGCCTGAAAAGAAGAAATTAGCTGAAAAAAAGAAAACTTCTGTCAAGAAGACTTCTAAAGAATCAGTAAAGAAGAAAGCAGTCTCTGCCTCTGCTCATAAAACAACAAAGAAAACACCGGTTAAGAAAACCTTAAAGAAGAGTGAACCTGCTTTGGATCCTGTCTTTATTACAAAGTTTGACCGTTATCTTTTTGGTAAGGGTACGGATTACAAGATCTATCAGAAGATGGGTGCTCATAAGGCTCATCTGGATGGAAAAGAAGGCATGCACTTTGCGGTGTGGGCACCGCACGCCAAGGCTGTTTCCATTATCTGTGACCGCAATAACTGGGATACAGAAGCCAATTATATGCTGCCGCTGGAAACATCCGGAATCTTTGAAGGATTTATTCCGGATATGGGATATGGAGAAATCTATAAGTATGCTATTCATACTCAGGATGGAGAAATTCTCTATAAAGCAGATCCGTATGCATTCTCCGCCGAGTTAAGACCTGGTACAGCCTCCAAGACAGCAGATATTGGTTCCTATAAATGGAATGATGCTGAATGGATGAAGAAGCGTGCTGAAACAGATACGTATACAAGTCCGATGTTTATCTATGAAGTACATCTGGGATCGTGGCTAAAGAAGGATGATGGTACACCAGACGGCTTCATGAATTATCGTGAATATGCAAAGGAATTAGCTGATTATTGCAAGTATATGGGCTATACGCATGTCGAACTGATGGGTATTGCCGAACATCCGTTTGATGGTTCCTGGGGCTATCAGGTAACAGGATACTACGCACCTACTTCCCGTTATGGTTCACCAGATGATTTCCAGTATTTTGTAGATGCGATGCATAAGAATAATATTGGTGTCATTCTGGATTGGGTACCGGCACACTTCCCTAAGGATGCTCATGGTTTGGCTGATTTTGATGGCACACCAACCTATGAATATGCAGACCCACGTATGGGTGAACATCCTGACTGGGGTACAAAGATATTCAACTATTCCAAAAATGAAGTTAAGAACTTCTTAATTGGCAATGCGTTGTACTGGTATGATGAATACCATATTGATGGATTACGAGTAGATGCGGTAGCTTCCATGCTGTATCTTGACTATGGACGCAAGGCTGGTGAATGGGTTCCTAACAAGTATGGTGGAAACGGAAACCTCGATGCGATTGAATTCTTCAAACATCTGAATTCTGTTATCCGCGGGCGTAAGGATGGAACCATTATCATTGCGGAAGAATCTACGGCATGGCCTAAGATAACAGCTGCACCAGAAGATGATGGGTTAGGCTTTACGTATAAATGGAATATGGGCTGGATGCATGATTTCCTGGATTACATGAAACTGGATCCTTTATACCGCAAAGACAACCATAACAAGATGACTTTCGGTATGTCCTATGCGACAAGTGAAAAGTTTATTCTGGTTATCTCTCATGATGAAGTTGTGCATCTGAAGTGTTCCATGATTAACAAGATGCCTGGTTATGAAAAGGATAAGTTTGCTAATCTGAAGTGCGGTTATGCCTTCATGACTGGTCACGCTGGCAAGAAGCTTCTGTTTATGGGTCAGGACTTTGGTCAGGCTCATGAATGGGATGAAAAGGTACAGCTGTCCTGGAATGAATCAGAACAGCCTCTGAACAAGAATCTTCAGGACTTTGTAAGAGATCTTCTGCATATGTATACAAGTCATCCATCATTATACAGAAAAGATGATTCCTGGGATGGATTCAAGTGGATCAATGCGGATGATGCGGATCGTTCCATCTTCTCCTTCATCAGAAGAGATGGTACTGGTAAAAAAGATCTGTTATTTGTCATCAACTTTACGCCAATGGAAAGAACAGATTACATGGTAGGAGCTCCTAAGGCTGGTAAATACACACTGATTCTGAATGAAAATGGTGCTGTAAAGCCAAAGGAATACAAGGCTGTAAAGGGTGAATGTGATGGTCAGCCAAACCATATCAGCTATCCGTTACCGCCATATGGCATTGCCGTGTTTGAATTTGATGAGTAAACAAAGAGCTGCTTCATGCAGCTTTTTGTGTGCCTGATTATCTCGTTTATGCTAATATCTCATGGTATCAGAAGGAGATATGCATATGGAAATGCAGATGAAATATATCAGAGAGCTTCCAACACCAGAGCAGTTAAAAGAAGCTTTCCCATTACCAGAGAACGTCAGACGTATTAAAGATAAGAGAGATAAGGAAATTGAAGATATCTTCTATGGAAGAGACAACCGTTTTCTTTTAATTATCGGGCCTTGTTCTGCCGATAGAGAAGATGCCGTTCTGGACTATATGACAAGACTTGCTAAAGTCCAGGAAAAAGTCAAAGACAAGATATTGATGATCCCGCGTGTCTATACTAATAAGCCTAGAACCAAGGGTATTGGCTATAAGGGCATGCTGCACCAGCCGGATCCACATAAGGCAGAAGATATGCTTGCCGGTATTATTGCCATCCGTCAGCTTCATTCAGATGTAGTTAAAGAAACAGGCTTTACATGTGCAGAAGAAATGCTGTATCCGGAAAACCATGCTTACTTATCAGATCTGTTAAGCTATGTGGCAGTAGGGGCAAGATCTGTAGAAGACCAGCAGCATCGTATGACAGCTTCCGGTATCGGTATTCCTGCCGGCATGAAGAATCCTACTGGCGGTGATTTATCCGTTATGATGAATGCCATTACTGCAGCTCAGGCCAAACAGACATTTGTATACAGAGGCTGGGAAGCAGATACTACAGGCAATCCTATGGCGCATGCTATCCTAAGAGGCTATGTGGACAAGTTTAATCATACTCATGCAAACTACCACTATGAGGATCTGATGGAATTAAAAGAGCTCTATGATAAAGGCAATCTTGAAAATCCTGCCTGCATCGTTGACTGCAACCATTCCAATTCAGGTAAGAAGTTCATGGAACAGATCCGTATTGCCAAGGATGTTCTGCATTCCATGCGCCATAGTGATGATATTAAGAAGCTTGTAAAGGGATTGATGATCGAATCCTATCTTGTAGATGGAAATCAGCCGGCAGGTGGTGATGTATATGGTCAGTCTATTACTGACCCATGTCTTGGCTGGGAGAAGAGCGAACAATTGATCTATGAGATTGCAGATCTTCTCTGAAAATATTTACATAAAAAATTTGTAAAATTACATTGACATAGAAAACGCTATCAACTATTCTTTACGTAACAAAGGCATTGAGGAAGAAATAACATATTTCATCCATCTGGAAAAGAGAGCTTCTGTATGGTGAAAAGAAGCAGTATGGGGAATATGAAAGTCACTTCTGAGCTGATCTGGAGAACAAAGTAACCGGATCCGTATGATTGCGTTAACAATCTAAGGCTTGATGGAGCTGAAAGGGATATAGCTATGCTATATAAATTGAGTGGTACCGCGGTGTTGATGATAACGTCGTCTCAGTAATTCTGAGACGATTTTTTGTTTCAGAAGATAATCCATCAGAAGAAAGAGGGAGAAACTTATGAAACATTTATCTTTTAAAGAATCATTGTTACTGGGTATTCTGTTGTTCAGCATGTTCTTCGGATCAGGTAATCTGATCTTCCCGCCATTTATGGGTTTCCAGGCAGGACAGGCATCAGGCATAGCCTTAACTGGCTTTTCTATTACGGCAATTTTGTTTCCGGTTCTTGGTGTTATTGCCATTGCCAAAACAGGTGATCTGATTCATCTTGGCTCTATGGTTTCCCATAAGTTTGCAATTATTTTTGCAATACTTGTATTCCTTGCCCTGGGACCTGGCCTTGCCATTCCAAGAAATGCAGCAGTTTCATTTGAAATGGCGATCGTTCCATTTATGAAAGATATCCCGTTATGGGTACGTATTGCTTATTCCTTAATCTTCTTTGCCATTGCCTGGCTCTTATCCGTCCATCCGGAAAAGCTTGTTGACTGGCTTGGCAAGATTATGGGACCGATTTTAATCGGTATGATGTTATTAATGGTTATCGGCTGCTTTACACAGGTTCATGGTGCATTTCCTGCACCGTCTGGTGATTATGCATCCCGACAGCTTGTTCATGGTTTCCTGGATGGCTATAACACCATGGATACATTAGCTGCTTTAAGCTTTGGATCTGTTATTGCATTGAATGTCCGCAATAAAGGTATTCAGGATGAAAACCGTATTGTCCGCTATACCATCTCTGCCGGATGGATTGCCGGAATTCTCTTATTCATTATCTATGCCGCATTAACATTCACAGGTGCATTATCCGGTTCCTTGTTCTCTGAAGCATCTAATGGTGCCAATGTTCTTGCAAACATTATCTCTAATCTCTTTGGACTTCCGGGCATGATTGCCTTAGCTGTCATTTATGTATTATCCTGCCTTACAACATGTATTGGCCTTACATGTGCCTGCTCTGAATTCTTTGCGTCTGTCACAAAGATCAGTTATAAAACATGGATCACAATCTTCACATGTTCTTCTTTCCTTGTTTCTATCATTGGCTTAAATCAGATTCTTGCAATCTCAGTACCAGTATTAACTGCTATCTATCCGATTGCCATGGTATTGGTAATTCTTGGCTTATTACCAAAGCGTATTCGTCAGAATAAGACATTATGTGCTTTTACAATTACCTTTACAGCTATCAGTTCCATTATCCTTGGCTTACACAGTGCAGCAATTGATATTCGTTATATCACAACATGGTTAATGAAGATTCCACCATGCGCAGATCTATGCTGGCTGATTCCAGCTTTATCAGGCGCTCTGATTGGTTTTATCTGTTTTAAAATTCATATGCATGAATCTGCTGGTTCTTTATCTGCAGAGAATATCTGATTTTATATCTTTTCAGGGTGTGGTATTGTGAAGCCATGTCTTTGCATACTGACATCCTGAATCAGATATCGAAAGATATCGTTACAGCCATCAATTACAAGCAGCCTGTCATCGATACGGATGATGCTATGACAGGTGTAATGGAATTTCTGTCTTCTGCCGTTCCTTCTATTGCCATAACTGGTAATGAAAGTATTGATGCATTAATTGATGACTATCTTGCAAAACTGTTCATGCAGGTAAGAGTACTTTCTTCTAAAGCGTTTCTTCATAATCCTTATATTCAAAACATTCATTTTCATGATCAGACACATGGACACTATCAGTTAAGGAATATGACCTATGAAAAGGGAGAATTATTCTTCTATGATTTTCCTTATCAGACAGATGGCATTCTGATTCCAAGAATCGGTTGCTTTGATAAAAGAGTATCTTTTCCTTCCATCTATGAAGGCAGTATGCCATGGATGTCGGTGATTCCTTCTGAAATAAAGACTATGTCCTTGCCAATACAGAAGGCTTGTGGAAATGTTCTCACATTAGGATTAGGGCTTGGCTATTATCCCTATATGGCTGCTTTAAAAGATGATGTCAGAAGTATGACTGTTGTAGAGAAGTCTGCAGATGTCATAGATCTTTTCAAATACTGTATCCTGAATCAATTCTCCAGGGAAGTAAAAGACAAGTTTCAGATTATTCATGAAGATGCTTTTCAATATATGGATTCTGTAACAGATGGCATGTATGATGTGATCTTTACGGATATCTATGAAGGCTATGAAGATGGCCATCAGGTATATGAAAGCATGCAGAAATATCAGAAAACACTAGTCAATACAGATATAGAATACTGGATTGAGTCCTATATCCATTAATACACAGGCACGTATCTGTCTGTGTTTTCTTTAGATAAAGGTCAGGATACTTGTTTTTTATATAAAATTTGATTACTCTATCAGGCAATAGAACAGATGGTAAGAATATATGCTTGAGATTAGAGATATATGTAAAGAATATAAAACAGGAGATCTGGTTCAGAAGGCTTTGGACCATGTTTCCTTAAATTTACGTGATAACGAATTTGTGGCAATCCTTGGACCTTCTGGTTCTGGAAAGACAACCCTTTTGAATATTATCGGCGGTTTGGATCGGTATGACTCTGGTGATCTTGTTATTAATGGGATATCCACAAAGAAATATAAGGACAGAGACTGGGATTCCTACAGAAACCATACGATTGGCTTTGTCTTTCAGTCTTATAACCTGATTCCTCATCAGACCGTATTAGCAAATGTAGAGCTTGCTTTAACGATATCAGGTATCTCTGGTAAAGAGAGAAGAGAAAGAGCTATCAAGGCATTACAGGATGTAGGCCTTGGTGATCAGATTCATAAGAAGCCGAATCAGATGTCAGGCGGTCAGATGCAAAGAGTGGCCTTAGCCAGAGCATTAGTGAATGACCCGGATATTCTTCTGGCAGATGAGCCGACAGGTGCCTTGGATACTGCGACAAGTATCCAGGTTATGGATCTTTTAAAAGAAGTAGCCAGGGACAGATTAGTTGTCATGGTTACCCATAATCCTGAACTCGCCCATCAATACGCTACCCGTATTGTCAATTTAAAGGATGGTGTTATCCGTTCAGATTCAGATCCATATGAACCTGAAACAGAGAGTGAAGAAGTACATCATGAAAATATGGGCAAGAGTTCCATGTCCCGCTTAACAGCACTTTCATTATCTTTAAATAACTTAATGACAAAGAAAGGCAGAACGCTGCTTGTCTCTTTTGCAGGATCTATCGGTATTATCGGTATTGCTTTAATTCTGTCTATATCTACAGGCGTGAATGCGTATATCCAGAATACAGAAGAGGAAACCCTGTCTCAATATCCACTGGAAATACAGAATACTTCTTTCTCTCTCAGTTCCATGATGGAACAGAATGCTGAAGATGCGAAGAATACGAAAGATACAGATGAAGTCAAAGAAAGAGATGTTGTATCGAACATGTTTTCCAAAATGACTTTCAATGATCTGAAGTCGCTGAAAGCATATATTGATTCCGGCAAGTCTGATATGGAACAATATACAAATTCCATTGAATATAAGTATGATGTAGATCCGTTGATTTACAGAGAGGATGGTGACTCTGCCTATCAGGTAAATCCTGATTCTCTGCTTTCTTCTTCCGGCTTAATACCATCTTCATCTGTATATTCTTCCATGTTTTCTGCCAATATATTCTCTGAGCTTCCTTCTGATGAGGATCTCTATAAAGACAGCTACGATGTCAAGGCAGGCAGATGGCCGAAGAAATACAATGAAGTTGTTGTGGTCCTTGGAAGTGATGGCACCATCACGGATATGACACTGTATACATTAGGCTTAAAAGATTACAGTGAACTTCAAAGCATGGTGGAATCTCTTGAAAAGAATGAGAATACTTCTTCTGATGTATCTCCCTCTTCTGATAAGAAATGGGCCTACAAAGATTTACTGGGTGCTTCCTTTAAACTTGTAAATAATTCTTCTCTATATAAATATGATCCAGACATGCAGATATGGACAGATCAGAGTCAGGATAGTGACTATGTAAAAAGTCTTGTAGAAGATGGTGAAGATATCAAAGTAGTAGGGGTTGTACAGCCTGAAGATGATCAGGAAACAGGTATGTTAACAGAAGGTATTGATTATCCTTCATCTCTTACCCAGCATGTCGCTGATCAAAACAGAAATTCAGAGGTTGTCAAAGCACAGTTACAGGATCCTGATACAAACATCTTTACGGGTGCTGCCTTTGGTCAGGAAAATACAGATATGAACATGCAGGATCTTTTCCAGGTAGATGAAAACAAGCTGGCATCTGCTTTCCAGTTTGATACATCAAAACTGAAATTTGACGCAAATACGTTATCTGCCTCGATCAATCCACAGGATATCACTCAGATGATCGATCCTTCTGCTTTAGCTGGTTCGATTACTATCAATCAGAATACTTTACAGACATTATTACAATCAGCGATTAAGCAGCCTGATTCGCAAACGATACAAAATCAGATTACGCAGTTATTAACCGGTTATCAGACATATATGAATGCGGATAGCCAGAAGGATCAGCTGGCTGAGATCCAGTCACAGAGTGAAGCCTTGTCTTTCTCTAATTATCTCAAATCAGATCCTGAAGCACAGAAGATGATTGCGGATGTGCTAAATGAAAGTTTAAAAGATGGTTTAACTGGTAAAGAAATCAATCAGGTTATGCAGAAGGTCATGGATGCCTATGCCAATACAGATGCAGGTAAGGCAGAAGATCCTTTTGCAGGATTAAGTGATTATCTGACTTCTGATGAAGCAAGAAAGACAGCTGTTGATGAGATGCAGAAGATTCTTTCTGAAAAAGACTTCTCATTAACAGAAGAACAAACAAAGGTACTTATTGAAAAGCTTGCGTCTGGTTATTCAGACTGGTTAAAGAGTCAGGATACTTCTTCCCTGGAGAATCTGATTCAGACATCCTTAAGTGCTTATATGGCACAGCCAGAAGCACAATCTCTTGTTTCAGCCATGGTATCAGAGACCATTGATCAATATGCCCTGCAGGCACAGGTAAATGCTCTGCTTTCTTCTTACAGCAATGCCTTAGCTGGCAATATGCAGAAGGTTTCTGCACAGATAATGACAGAAATAACAAATGCTATAAGCAAGTCCATGCAGACAACGCTGGCTTCATTGCCTTCTGCGATGAAGATAGATCCACAGGCATTTACTTCTGCCATTTCCTTAAAGATGGACACAAACCAGATGGAAAACTTCTTCTCTTCCTTAATGAATACCCAGAGTTCTTCTTATGAAGATAATATGAAGAAATTAGGTTATGCGGATGAAGATTCACCAGAAGAAATAGTCATCTATCCTAAGAACTTTGAAGCGAAAAACAGTGTCAAGGATATTCTGGATGACTATAACAAGCAGATGAAAGCAGCTGGTGAAGATGAGAAGGTGATTTCTTATACGGATGTGGTAGGTGCATTAATGAGCAGTGTGACAGAAATTGTCAATACCGTATCGGTTGTGCTGATTGCCTTTGTAGGTATCTCCTTAGTTGTCTCTTCTATTATGATTGGTGTTATTACTTATATTTCCGTACTTGAAAGACAGAAGGAAATCGGTATTTTACGGGCAATCGGTGCTTCCAAAAAGAATATCTCACAGGTATTCAATGCCGAAACATTTATCACCGGTTTATTAGCCGGTGTAATGGGAATTATTATTACTTTAATTCTCCTGATTCCAACCAATATATTCATTCATAATTATACAAACCGTACCAATGTGACAGCTTCCTTGCCAGTATTAGACGCAGTATTGTTAATTCTGTTAAGTACACTATTGACGATGTTAGGAGGATTGATTCCTTCCCGTAAAGCTGCCAAGAGTGATCCGGTTAAGGCATTGCGGACCGATTAAAGATAGAAAAGCAGATCGTAAAGATCTGTTTTTCTATGTAAATCTGATACAATACCGATATGTCTGAAACAGATACTTTTTCTACAATCACAAAAGAAATTCCATATCAGGGTATTGCCCGTAAGATTTTGAATCTGACTCAGGAAGAAATCATTGCGAGTATGCCTTATTTAAACCGGGCTATGTTAAGAATGCCGGTTATTTTTACGGCAGGAGAAGATGAGAAAGGACCAGGTGTCTCTTTTGGAACAGACGGCATGCAGATATATGCTTTAGCCAGTATCGTGACCCAGATGTATGAACAGGATCCTTCTGAAGTGATCCGTCTCTATCTTCATACCATCATGCATTGCCTTTTTACCCATATGTTTGCCTATGAAAAGTTAGAAGGACAGGTATGGGATTTGGCCGCAGATCTGGCAGTAGAAAATGTCATCTTACAATTGCACTATAAAAAAGCAGAGACACAAGGTGATGGCATGCGCCGCTCTATGTTAGAAGAGTTAGGTGAAAAAACAAAGCTCAATGCGGATGCCATCTATGTATATCTTTTAGAACATCCAAAAGAAAAAAGAAGATGGCTTGGCTATGCATCTCTTTTCAGAAGAGATATGCATGTCTTATGGGGTGAAGCAAAGAAAAAAGAAGAACGTGTTATACAAGAAAGTGATCTGAAGAATCAGGAGAATAAAGCATCCTGGGAGAATACACGTCATGAAACCAAAAGGCAGGCAGAACACTATGAAAAGATGCGTGGATATGAACCCGGTACATTAACGCAGCTGTTCACTATGCATGCCTATAAACATGAAGACTTTACGGAACTATTAAGAAGGTTTGCGGTAAATAATGAAGAAATGAAGCTCGACGTCGATTCTTATGACTATGTCTGGTATACCTATGGCCTGCAGCTGTACCATAATATGCCATTGATAGAACCATTAGAGTATAAGGAAGACAAGCGTATCCGTGACTTTGTAATCGCCATTGATACAAGTGGCAGTACACAGGGAGATAAAGTAAGACGTTTTCTTGAAAAGACATATGATGTATTAAAGACATCCGGTATGTTTTTTGAAGATATGAATGTGTATATCCTGCAATGTGATGCCAAGGTGCAGGAAGAAGTATGCATTCATAATCAGGATGAATTTGATCACTGGATCACGCATCTTCAGTTACATGGTTTTGGCGGTACAGACTTCAGACCTGTATTTAAAAGAGTGAATGAATTAATGGAGAAAGGCGAATTAAAGGAAATGAAAGGATTGCTGTACTTCAGTGATGGCAAGGGTACATTTCCAAATGAAACGTCATCTTATAAAACAGCATTTGTGATAGAAGATGAAGGTGAAAATACAGCGCCCGTACCACCCTGGGTTATCCGTGTATTGTATAAAGGAGAAGATTTATCATGAATATAGCACAGGCAAAAGAACAGATTAAAAGAGCAGTAACGATATATCTGATGAAAGATGAATTCGGTAACTACCGTATACCACTAGAAAAACAAAGACCGATATTCATGATCGGTGCTCCTGGTATCGGTAAGACCGCCATTGTTTCACAGATTGCTGAAGAGATGAATCTTGCATGTATTTCCTATTCCATGACGCATCATACCCGTCAATCTGCCATCGGTCTTCCTTTCATAGAAAAGAGAACCTATGAAGGAAAGACATTTGATGTATCAGTTTATACACTTTCCGAAATCATTGCGTCTGTATATGAAACTATGAAGGCAAGCTCTCATAAGGAAGGTATTCTTTTCTTAGATGAAATTAATTGTGTATCAGAGACATTAGCACCTGGCATGCTGCAGTTTCTGCAGTATAAAACCTTTGGAAACCATAAGCTGCCGGAAGGATGGGTCATTGTAACAGCAGGCAATCCTTCTGTCTTTAACAGAAGTGCCCGCAGCTTTGATATTGCAACATTAGACCGATTGAAAGTATTACCGATAGAGGCGGATTATGAGGCATGGAAGGCATATGCCCTTACCAATAATCTGCACAGGGCTGTATCTTCTTATCTTGATGTACATCAGAAAGATCTGTTCCATATTGAATCAACAGTAGATGGAAAGTCTTATGTGACACCCAGAGGCTGGGAAGATTTATCACAGGCAATGCTTTTATATGAAGAGACAGGCTTCCCAATTGATGAATCCTTAATTGGACAATATCTGCATGATGAAACAATTGCGGGTGATTTTGCGGCGTATTATTCTCTCTATAAGAAATATAAAGAGGATTATCATATTGTAGATATTCTGGATGGAAAAGAAACATCAGAAATAGATGAACGTATGGAACAGGCCCAATGGGATGAAAAGATCTCGGTAACTGATTTACTGTTAGATGGCATTCTTCCTGAAATTCATAAGGAAACTGAACTGGAACATGCCTTAAGACAGCTTCATGAGCCTCTAAAAGATCTGAGTCAGAAAAAAGACACAAAACAGGCTCTGCGTGATTTGCGTGATTCATACCAGAAACTGGTTTACATGCATGAAGCATCAGGCGCATATGGTTCTGATCAGAAAAGAAACGATGAGATCATTCTTTCATTCCTGAATGCATGTCTGAAAGATCCGGATATGGACTATAAGAAAATCTATGGAGAAAAGGTATCAGATATGCATGAGATGGTTAAGAGTATTGATAATCATATGCATCATCTCTTTACATTCCTTGAAAAGTATGCCTCTCAACAGGAATTATTATTAGTAGTCACACAATTAACGATAGATCATGATGCCTCTTCCTACATTGCTGTTCATGGATCAGAAGATTATTACCACTATAATGATGTGTTAATGACAGGCAAGAGAAATGCGGCATTGATGGAAGAACTGGAAGAATTTCATAAAACTAGTCCAAAGTTGTGACGATATTTCGTGAAAATATGCCTAAATAGTGTAAAATATTAGTATTGTTGTAAAAAGGAGTGCTTACGAATGAAAAAGCCTGAGTTTAATGATGAATTTGCAAAGACCATAAGGAGAAATCATAAGACCTTTGATGGAACGGTCATTACGATTCTCTATGGTGCAAAGGATGCAGAAGGGAATCCGTGCCAGCCAAGAGAAGATGCTGATGATGGACATGGGCGCTGGTTCGGTATCGAAGCAAATGGTGATTACACGATGTTCTCCTGGACGCATTCAAAGGATGAAGGCGGAAATACAGAATATGGAACATCACATGGTGATCATGCTTTAGAGGATATGGAAGATGGTATCCGCAAGAAGCGTGATCTGGCTCATGAAGCAGAAATTCTTGCCAGAGGCGAAAACAATGGTGACATTGAAAGTGCCATGGAATCTCTGAAGAATGAGTGGAATGAATTTGATGACTTTGGAACACCTGTTGAAAAGGATCTGCAGAAGCGTTTCGATGAAGCTTTGGCAGAATACGGTCCAAGAGTTGAAAAGATGAAGCAGAACAATACTGCCAAGGCTGAACTTGTCACTAAGGCAGAGGCATTAAAGGACGCTTCCAACTATCGTGATGCGAGAAATCAGTTAAGAGATCTGCGCAATGAGTTAAGAAATATCGGTACTGCTGGTGAAGAGGCAGACCGTAAGTTCATGCATGAATTAAATGAGATTGATGGTGTATTGCGTGAAAAACAGCAGGAATACCGTGATAATCTCGATGCTCATAGAGCTGAAGCCAAAGAAAAGAAGGAAGATATCCTTGCAAGAACAAAGGAAGCTATTACCAATGTTTCAAACTGGAAGGAAGCCGGCGCAAAGCTGAATTCCCTGTTTGAAGAATGGAAGGCTGCCGGATCTGCAGGACACGATGATGATGAAGATCTCTGGAAGAAATTCAATGAGTTAAGACATCAGTTCCGTGATGACAGACAGAAGTTCTTTGATGAGCGCTCCAGGCAATGGGAAGCTTCTATTGCCAAGAAGAAGGAACTGATCACAGAAGCTAAGAATATTTCTGATCAGCAGGACTATGGCCGTACAAATACAGAACGTATGAAGGAGCTCGACAAGGAATGGAGAGCTGCTGGTTATTCCGGTAAGGATCAGAATGATGCTCTCTGGGATGAGTTCAACAAGGCCAAGGAAGTATTCTGGGACGCCAAGAAGAACAATGCTTTCAAGAGAGTTCAGACTGGCATTGATAATAAGAAGAGCCAGCTTGCGGATATTAAGAAGAAGATTGAAGATCTTGAATTCCGTATGACTATCGCACCAAATCCTGCTATGAAGGATGATATTGAAAATGAACTGTATCTCAGAAAGAGTGAAGAAGAAAAGCTCGAAGCTGAGATAGAGGATGACGAAAAGAAGTTTCAGGACTGACATCCATAAGAGTTGTACAACTTGTACAGCTCTTTTTTAAAAAGGGGTAAGTATGATCAACTGGGGTATTATTGGTGCAGGTAATATTGCACATCGTTTTACAAAGAGTCTTCAGCATGATTCTTCCTGCAGACTAACGGCAGTATCCTGCCGTACAAAAGAAAAAGCACAGCTCTTCGCAGATGAATATGGTGTACCGCATGCCTATGGCGGTTTTGAACACATTGTAGAAGATCCGGAAGTAGATGCTGTATATATTGCTTTGCCGCATAAATATCATAAAGAATGGGCAATAAAATGTATGAATGCTGGTAAGCCTGTATTAAGTGAGAAGCCTGCTGTTATCCATGCATCAGAGATGCAGGAAATCATAGATTGTCATAATCAGACAGGCATTCTGTTTATGGAAGCCATGAAGACAAGATTTACACCAATGTATCGGTATATTCATACATTAATGAATCAGCATGTATTAGGAGACATTGTGTCTATGCATTTCTCTTTCTGTAATCTTGCGGATGTAAACAAACCAGGCAGTCATTACTATCTGGATTCAGAAGGTGGAGGAGCCTTGTATGATACAGGTATTTACTGCATTGGCTGGCTGGATGATTACTTAAAAGAACCATTAACAGTGGATCATGCTGATACTGTATATAAAGATGGCGTGGATGTATATGATCATGTCTATATGCATGTCGGTAATATAAAAGTGGATATAGAATGTGCCACGGACAGGGAAAAGCCAAGAGATGGCATTATAGAAGGTACAAAAGGTAAGCTGATCATTCACAGTATGCATCGTCCTGAAAAGGCAGAATTAATTCTCTCTGATCATGAAGAATCTTTCTATAAGCCTTATGAAGTGGATGACTTCTATGGTGAAATTGAACACTTCAATACACTGCTGAAAGAGCACCAGACAGAAAGCAGTATCATGCCTTTACATGCCTCCCTGCATTGTGCAGAAATCATTGATCAGATCCGTAAAAAGATGAAGGAGGAAACATGCTGAACGGTGTCATATTTGACTTTAACGGTACTTTATTCTTTGACTCTGAATATCATCTGAAAGTATTTGATCAGCTTCGCATGGAGATAGCCGGAAAGCATCTGACCATGGAAGAGTTAGATAAAGAATATTCCGGATTGCCAAATGTAGAAATATTTAAGAAGATGTCAGATGGAAAGCTTAGTGAAGCACAATGTGAAGAATATTCGCAAAGAAAAGAAGCCATGTATCGTGATGCTGTATCCAATACACCTGGTGGTGCTCATTTATGCAATGGGGCAGAAGAAATGTTTGACATGCTTAAGGAAAATAATATTCCTTTTACAATTGCCAGTGCTTCTATCATTGAAAACATCACTTTCTTCAGAAAGCAGTTTCGTTTAGATAAATGGATTGATCCAAAGACAATCGTCTATGACGATGGCAGCTATAAGAATAAAGCAGCTATGTTTCAGGATGCTATGAAGAGATCAGGCATCAAAGATCATGTACTTGTCTTTGAAGATTCCAAGAGTGGTATCTTATCTGCTGAAAAGGCTGGTGCATCTGTTATAGCGATAGAACGTGATTCCCTACATGATTTCTATCAGACGCAGGCAGGTATACTTGCCATAGTCAAAGACCTCTTAGAGGCTATTCCTTATGTAAAGAAAATGATGAGAGAATAATATGAAGTTAAAAGATACATTATTACTGAAACATAATGCGGCATGGTTCCATAAATTCGCTGCATCTATAAATATGGATGAAAATGCACCGGTTACAGAGATCGCAGAGAAACTGTCTGAGGCATTATTAACTCCATCCCTTATGAGAGAAAGAATGATCATTCTGCATGATGAAGATATTGAATTCTTTCAATATGTCTCTGAACATGGACCATTATTACCAACAAAATCTTTTTATCAGAGTGCTGACAGATTACGCGCTCTTGATTATGCATGTGTCATTGATAATGACATGCATCTGATTATTCCGGAGGATGTTAAGGAAACATATGATAAAGAGATCGATACACCTGTATTCCATGCAAGACGTAAGAAGATGAGCTGGCTGTATGACTGTATCAGTCTGATTCCTTACCTCTATGCCATTCTGTCTGTTGGTGATTTAGGTACTTTATACAGAAAACGTCATGGTTATGATGATTCTAATGAAGAAATCGTCATGAGTATGTTAAGAGAGTTAATGAATAATCATGATGAGATACCTGTTACACTCCATGGCAATGAACTGATTGTAAATGGATTAGAAAAGGCACAGGAAGAAAAACTGCGTCAGTTACATGCCTCTGTGTCAACCGGCTTTCCAAACTATGGAGAGATAAAAGATATCCTTCATAATGGCTATCCTTTAAAGGATAGTGCATGGAAGGGATTAAGGCAGTACTTCATGCATGATATTCATGTTTCAGATGATTTCATTGATGCATTATTAGAAATGATATGGAAGTATATGACAACTGGTAATCCATACAGTGTCATCATTAAGAATATCCGTGGAGAGGGTATTCCTGTAACAGGTGAGCAGGAAAAGACATTAAAGAAACTGTTAACCAATACGTGGACGCAAACCCGTATGATGATGTGCAATGGTCATGTACCATTAGAAACATTACCTGGTCAGACATACATATTTGAGGATAACTGACATGAAAAAAGGGTTAGTCATGGAAGGCGGCGCTATGAGAGGATTGTTTACAGCTGGCGTCATTGATCTCTTCATGGAAAACAATATTGATTTTGATGGTGCCATTGGTGTATCTGCCGGAGCTGCTTTTGGCTGTAACATCAAATCCAGACAGATAGGCAGAGTCTTACGCTATAATACCCGCTATTGTAAAGAATGGCGCTATGCTTCATTCCGTTCCTGGTTATTAACAGGAGATCTTTATGGTGGCGAATTCGACTATCATCTTTTACCATCCAAGTTAGATCCATGGGATACAAAGACATTCTATGAAAATCCTATGGAATTCTGGTGCGTAGCGACCGATATGCATACAGCTGAACCTTTATACCATAAGTGTACAGATGGTGGTAAAGAGGATCTTTTGTGGATTCGGGGCAGTGCCTCCATGCCTGTCTTCTCCAAGCCTGTTCATGTGGATGGATTGGAAATATCAGATGGTGGATGTTCTGACTCAGTTCCTTTGAAGTTCTTTGAAGAAAAGGGCTATGATCGTAACGTTGTCATTCTTACCCAGCCTGCGGACTATCGCAAGAAGCCGTATGATAAGAAAATACTTTTAATCATGAAGACAGCTTTGCATAAATATCCTTTGTTATATAAAGAATTAAGAGACAGATGGAAAGCTTATAATGAAGAAATTGCCTCTATAGCAGAACAGGAAAAAGAAGGAAAAGTATATGTTATCCGTCCTGAAAAGGCATTGAACATAGGCTCTGTATGCCATGATCCAAATGAGTTAAGAAGAGTATATATAGAAGGAAGAATGTGTGCCTTGAAACAGCTGGAACATGTACGGGAGTATTTAGGGTGAAGAAGAAATTTCTGGTGATGATGCTTATGATGTGTCTCTTAGGAACAATCGGATATAAACAGAAAGCTGAAACATTTCCAAAGGTAAAGGAGAATGAAGAAGTAAAGTTAATGGTCGCAACAGACCCGCATTATCTTTCTCCTTCTCTGTATAACGAAGGCAGTACCTTTGCCCAGCTTCTTACTGCAAATGATGGCAAACTGATTGAATACGGCAATCAGATACTGGATCAGTTTTCCAAAAAAGTGAAGGAAGAAAAGCCAGATGCTGTTTTACTATGCGGTGATCTGGCTTTTAATGGTGAAAAAGTCTCCTTAGAGTATGTAAAGCAGATATTGGAAAAGATAGAGGATGAAAATAACATACCTGTATTAGTAATCCCGGGTAATCATGATATTAATTATCCATATGCCATGTCTTATATCGATGATAAGGCAGATCATGTCGAAAACGTATCCCAGTCTGATTTTAAGAAAACCATGTCTGAATTTGGATATGACAATGCTGTAAGCAGAGATGACTCTTCATTCTCTTACATGTATGCCATCTCTGATAACCTCTATGTATTGGCATTAGATGCCAATACAGAAGAACATCCGGGAGAGCTTTCCGATAAAACCCTTGCCTGGATGGAAGATGCATTGACGCAAGCGGATAAGGCAGGTGCCAGGGTTATATCCATGTCTCATCAGAATGTACTCAAACAGTCAGATTTCATGTACAAAGGCTTTGTCATGAATAACTATGAGAAGGTAGATCAGATTCTTGAAAAGCATCATGTATTCTTAAACTTAAGCGGTCACTCCCATCTCCAGCATAAATCCTCAGAAAACGGCTTAACCGATATCTGTACAGAATCCATGTCTGTTTATCCATTACGCTATAGTACCGTTACAATCCCGGCTTCCAGAGATTCTTTTACCTATGACATGAAGGATTTAGGCATCTTAAAAGACAAGGCAGAAGAAAGATTTAATGAAACTGTATACCGCATGACTTCTGATGATTTATCTTCTTTGAATATTTCAGATGAAGTGCGTAATGAAATGGCATCTTTTGCGGCTGATTGCAATAAGGCATACTTCTCAGGTGATACATCCAATATTAAATCTTTGAAAAAAGAAAGAGGCTGGATGCTTTGGAAAACCTATGGTACAGAAACCTTCTGGTATGCCTATATGAAAAGCTTTTTAGAAGATCCATCCTGATATGCAAAAAATTACATTTTATTTTTCACATTGTTTTCCTTGCGTAGTGAGAAATTCAATACTATATTTGTATATGCACGAAGAAAGTTGGATTTCCAACTTTCTGATCATTCTCAGGAGGAAGACAACATGAATGTAATCAAGAGAAGCGGTGAAGAAGTCTCTTTTGACGCCGATAAGATTGTGAATGCAATCCGTAAAGCAGATGCAGCTACTGTCTCAGACAAGCAGATCCCATCTGAAAAAGTCATTGAAATCGCCAATGAAGTTATTGCCAAGTGCAATGAGATCCAGAGATCTATCTCTGTAGAAGAGATTCAGGATATCGTAGAAAATGCCTTAATGGCAAGCGGTGCCTACACAGTTGCACATAATTATATTACTTACCGTTATGAAAGAGCATTGGTACGTAAAGCCAATACAACAGATAAGAAGATTCTTTCTTTACTTGGCAACACAAATGAAGAAGCCAAGCAGGAAAACTCCAATAAGAATCCAACTGTAAACTCCACCCAGCGTGACTACATGGCTGGCGAAGTTTCCAAGGATATTACCAAGAGATTCTTACTTCCTAAAGATATCTGGGAAGCACATGAGAAGGGTATCATTCACTTCCATGATGCGGACTATTTTGCCCAGCCAATGTACAATTGCTGCCTGGTAAATCTGGAAGATATGTTACAGAATGGTACAGTTATTTCCGGTACCAAGATTGAAAAACCGCATTCCTTTGCGACAGCATGCAATATCGCTACTCAGATCATTGCCCAGGTCGCATCCAACCAGTATGGTGGTCAGACAATTACACTGTCTCATCTTGCACCATTCGTGGATGTATCCCGTCAGAAGTACAGAAAAGCTGTTGCAGAAGAGATGGCTGCGGCTGGTGTGGAAATTGACAATGACAAGATCAACCGTATTGCGGAAGAAAGAGTCAGGAGAGAAATCAAGACAGGTGTTCAGACAATCCAGTATCAGATCATCACTTTAATGACAACCAATGGTCAGGCCCCATTCGTTACAGTATTCATGTATCTGGATGAAGTGCCTGCTGGTCAGACAAGAGAAGATCTTGCCATGATCATTGAAGAGATGCTCAAGCAGAGAATGCAGGGTGTCAAGAATGAAAAGGGTGTCTGGATTACACCGGCATTCCCTAAGCTGATTTACTGCCTGGATGAAGATAATATTTATCTGGATTCCAAGTATTACTATCTGACCAAGCTTGCGGCTGAATGCACAGCCAAGAGAATGGTTCCTGACTATATTTCCGCAAAGCTTATGAAGAAGTTAAAGGGTGATGTCTATCCATGCATGGGATGCCGTTCCTTCTTAACGCCTGACAGATTTACTGATAATGGCTGGCAGAATGAAGAACATGCCCTGAATTCAAAGCCAGGCAAACATAAGTACTATGGCAGATTCAACCAGGGTGTTGTCACAATCAACCTTGTTGATGTAGCATGTTCTTCTCATAAGGATATGAAGAAGTTTTGGGAGATCTTTGATGAAAGGCTGGATCTCTGTTACAGAGCCTTAATGATCCGTCATAACAGATTAAAGGGTACATTATCTGACAGTGCTCCTATCTTATGGCAGTATGGTGCTATTGCCCGTTTAAAGAAGGGTGAGACAATAGATAAGCTTCTCTATAACGGATACTCTACAATCTCCCTGGGATATGGCGGTCTGGCAGAATGTGTCAGATATATGACAGACAAGTCTCATACAACACCAGAAGGAGAAAAGTTCGGATTAGCAGTTATGCAGCATCTGAATGATGCCTGCAATAAATGGAAGAAGGAAACTAACATTGACTTCTCTGTTTACGGCACACCAATGGAATCTACAACTTATAAGTTTGCAAAGTGCCTGCAGGAAAGATTTGGTATCATCAAAGGCGTAACAGACAAGAACTACATTACAAACTCTTATCACATTCATGTTACAGAGCAGATCAATGCCTTTGACAAGCTGACTGAAGAAGCTAAGTTCCAGCAGTTATCTCCAGGTGGAGCTATCTCCTATGTAGAAGTTCCTAACATGCAGAATAACATCCCGGCGGTCTTAGCATTGATGAAGCATATCTACAATACAATCATGTATGCAGAGTTAAATACAAAGTCTGACTATTGCCAGGTATGCGGCTATAGTGGAGAGATCCAGATCGTAGAAGATGAGAACCATAAGCTGATCTGGAGATGCCCGAACTGCGGTAATACAGACCAGAACAAGATGAATGTCGCAAGACGTACCTGCGGATACATCGGAACACAGTTCTGGAATCAGGGCAGAACCCAGGAGATTAAGGAACGCGTACTGCATCTGTAACGGTAAAACTCTATCGTGAATAAGACAACTCTATCGTAAACAAGATTAAAAGTTTGATTTGATTGATTTACAATTCTATTGCAAATAGAAATAATACAATAATGGCTTAACAAAGCTGAAAATGACCATATGGCAATGTATGCTGTATGGTCTTTTTAGATGATAATCCGTCTTGTTTGCAATAGAGTTATAACTTTTTATCTTCAAAATGCAGATGCTTTGAAATCTGTTTGTAATAGAATTGCAAAAAGTATCCAGACCCTTCCTGAACGTTGATTCTGTTTACAAAAGAAAAAGGAGATGCATGCACCGCATGATAAGTATGTGAAACCATTATATGTATAAAAAGAAAAGGCTCCCTTGTTCCAACAATTCAGCTGGTACAGGGAGTTTACTTTATACCTGAATTTCATAATCATGAAAAAAGAGGAATGACCGCCTGGCCATTCCTCTGGTGCTTTAATCAGATAATTCTTTCTTATGAATCTCTTCATTACCGGTATAATGTGTTGCTACAATCTTATGAATGGAAGGGATGCCTGCGGCTATCCTGGAGGCATTATCCAGCGTCAGGAATGTCTTTCCCTTGAAGTAATAGCCATCACCGGTAAAGAGAATCACAGGTTTTGTCTTACCGATTCTGTCTACTGCCGCAATTGGTCCGATATCCGTAGCACAAGAGCACCATACAGCACTAATTGAAGCTGTTGCTAACATAGCAATAACTGTTTCAGGAAGGTTAGGCATATAGCCTGCCACAACATCACCTTTCTTTACACCTGCTTTCTATAATGCTATTGCAGTCCTGAATACAAGTGTTCTGACATCTTTATCAGAGAGTCTTCTGACAACTTTGTTTTCTCCATAGAAAACCATCTTGTCTTCATATTATCCAGATATCTCAGCATGTTTTCTGTATAGTTCAGCCTGGCACAGGGAACCATTTGCTCTTACGCCATTCTAATACTGACTTTTCTGCACTTCCTTCAGGCTGCACACCAATGATCTTAAAATAATCCCAGATACTGTCCCAGAAGTTCAAAGGATCATTGACGGACCAGTTCCATAAGCTCATGTAATTCTTAAAATCCCGATTATATGTACGGTTTACATAAGCCATGTAATCACTCATACGGGCATGATCGATCTACTGTTCGGAAGGCTGCCGTAATAACTTCTTCATGGTTTGAAATCACCTCTTCTATATTCAGAAATGGTATGCTTTGTTATCTAATTCAAGTTATAATGCCTTTAACAAGTATTAGGTGAACTAATGGATCAACTATGATTACAAACCTGGAATACTATCGTGTTTTTTACTATGCAGCTAGTGAAGGAAGCTTTACAAGGGCTGCCCAGAAACTATGTGTGATCCAGTCAGCAGTAAGTCAGACGATCAAGCGGTTAGAAGAATCCTGCGGATGTCGTCTCTTTTACAGGACAACAAATGGTCTTGTTTTATCTAAAGAAGGGGAGATTCTCATTGAAAGCCTGCAGAGTGCTTTCCATGAAATAGACCAGGGAGAAAGATTAATGAAGGAACAGATGCAGGCACCGGCTTACTTATGCATCGGTACTGTATTGACAGCACTGCAGGCTTTCTTATCTCCTGTTCTTCTTGACTATCAGAAAAAGCATCCGGAAATCCATGTACAGATCCATGAGGATACAGTACACATCTGGTCCAGATGCTTGAAAGCGGTGAAATATCATTAGCTTTTCTTGAAACACCATTAGAATACGGTACAAGACTTGATTTACGAAAAGCTGCTGTTGTACAGGATATAGCCTGTGTATCCAAAGACTTTCCAATTGATCTTGAAAGAATCTATACACCACAACAGTTATTGGAATATCCGGTTATTTCTACAGACAGAAGAAATGGCATACGGGCTGCTATTGATGAGTGGTTCTGGGATTTTGAACTGATCTTTTTTCCTGCTGTTACAACAAGATCCGGTGCAGAGACAGAAGAACTTACAAGGAAAGGTTTTGGAATCGGCATATTACCAGAACAGGTTGTAAAAGATGATCTTGATAAAGGTATCTTAAAAAGAGTCAGAACTACCTCACTTCCAAAAGAAAGAATTATCTATGCGGCTGTTAAACAGCAGGAAGGATCAGGTAAGGCAGAGAAAGAACTTCTGGATATGGTTAAGGAATACTTATCCTGAAAAGGCTGTGGCAAAAAGAATCATGACAGCACCGATTATCTGCCATATATTCATTGGTTTTCTGATAATATTTACAACATGTATACATGTGACTGACATGCAATATACAAAGCACTGCTAATAAATGATGTGAAAAGTTTGACGAAGTGGTTTTTTATAGCTATACTGACATAGTTGTTAAAGAACAACAAAGGAGATAAAGAAGTATGAAAAAGTTTTATGCAGCATTATGTGCAGGCGTTATGGCTGTAAGCCTTGGTGCATGCTCATCGTCTTCTAAGGACACTGCTAAAGCAACAGCAGCCGCTGCTACATCAACACCAGCCGCAACAGAAGAAGCAGCTACATCAGGAGAATACCAGATCACAAACAACACAGGTGAAAAGGTTACAGAACTCTATGTTTATTCTGATGAGTCCGACAAGGGTGAAAACTACGCCGCTGACGGACTGGACGATGGAGCTGAAGTTACAGTCACAAAGGATGACCAGGAAGCTGGCACAACATTCACACTGGACTATGTAACAGAGAGTGGTCGTGAAGAAAAGTTCACAACTCTGAGCCTTGAGAATGTTTCTATTTCTCTGTTAGCTCAGGATGCAATGACAGGTTCTACTCCAATTCAGTTCACAGAATAATTTGTGTTAAGAAAGATCTTCAGGTTTCTGAGGATCTTTTCTTTTTGCCTGTATTCTGAATTGACAGTAACAGGTTCCATCTCTTAAAATGCCATAGAAAACATTCATGTGGAATTTTCCGGATCTGATCATCTTTTCGCCACATTGCTTAACAATGCGGCTTTTTTAATGCCTGAAGGAGTATCTATGAGAACCGAAGACTATCGAAACAAGAATATTCTGCCATTAGTATTGTCTATGTCATTACCAATGGTTTTGTCCATGTTGGTTAATGCTTTATATAACATCGTAGACAGTAACTATGTCGCAAAGATCTCAGAAGAAGCTATGAGTGCATTATCACTGATTTATCCGCTTCAGAATGTATCTTCTGCTGTAGCCATTGGATTTGGCGTTGGTGCTAATGCAGTAACTGCCTTCTTTTTAGGACAGCGTAATCAGAATGAGGCAGATGGCGCTGCTTCCTTAAGTCTTGTACTATCCTTTGTACATACAGTGATCTTAATGGCAGTACTGTTATTACTGTGTCATCCGTTTCTGAGAAGCTTTACGGATAATACCAGGATTCTTGAATATGGGGATGCCTATGGCAGGATTGTATTTGGAGGCCTTGTCTTTACCCAGGTTTCTTTAATCTATGAGAAACTGTTCCAGGCAGTAGGTATGGTAAAGGTAAGCATGTTTTCCATGATACTAGGTTGTGTAACAAATATCATTCTGGATCCAATCATGATATTTGGGTATGGTTTATTTCCGGTTATGGGCATAGAAGGAGCTGCTATTGCGACGGTTATCGGTCAGATGGTAACATTGCTTTCTTATCTTTTATTCTGGCACTATAAAGATACAGGCTTAAAGCTTTCTCTTACTTCTGCATCAGAAAACAAATTTCTTTATAAAAGACTTTATCAGATAGGGGTTCCTGCTATTCTTTCACAGGCTTTACCATCCTTAATGATTTCATGTCTCAATGCCATTCTTTCTGTATTGTCTGCTTCAGGTGTACTGATTCTTGGCATTTATTACAAATTACAGACATTTATTTACCTCAGTGCCAATGGAGTTGTACAGGGTATTCGTCCTTTGATTGCCTATAACTATGGAGCTGGTTTATTTAAAAGAGTTAAAGCAGTTGTAAAGACAGCCTTGGTTTTATGCATGATTGTTATGGCTGTAGGAATGCTGTTATGTCTTGTTATGCCAGAGCAGTTAATTATGTTATTTACAAACAATGAAATAACAATTACAGCTGGTGCTTCTGCATTAAGAATCATATGCTTTGGCTTTGTTGTATCTGCAGTGTCACTGGTTGTATCCGGTACGATGGAAGCGTTAGGATCCGGATCTTTATCCTTTCTCATATCTTTATTGAGATATGTAGTAATCATTGTGCCATGTGCATGGATACTGAGTCATTTCATTGGTATGAATGGTGTATGGGTATCCTTTATCGTGACAGAGTTTATCAGTGCCGGCATTGCCTTATTGTTATATAGAAATAAAATGAAGAAGATTGTTCAAAATAAAGTATTCTGATTTGCTATATTGTGATTTTGCATTATGATAGGGAACTGCAGAGAATCAGAGAGGTTTTGATTATGTATTATGGAAATATAAAAATGTATGATATTGCGGATGGCGAAGGATGCCGTGTAACGTTATTTGTTTCAGGATGCACCAACCATTGCAAGGGATGCTTCCAGCAGGAAACATGGGATTTTAAATATGGAAAGCCTTATACAGAAGAAACCGAAGAACATATCCTGGCACTTCTTGATAATGTGAATATTCAGGGATTAACTCTGCTTGGTGGTGAACCATTTGAACCGGAGAATCAGAGAGTATTGGTTAAACTGCTCAGAAGAGTCAAAAAAGAAAGACCGGATAAAGATATATGGGCTTATACAGGCTTCGTCTATGATAAGGATTTATTACCAGGAGAAAGAAAGCATACAGAAGTAACAGATGAAATGCTTTCTTATCTGAATGTTTTAGTTGATGGACCATTTGTTCTGGAAAAGAAGAATATTGCCTTATGGTTCAGAGGCAGTGAGAACCAGAGAGTTATCAATATGCCTGAAACATTGAAGGAAGGGAAAGTGGTTCTGTATCATGACTGAGACATGGCATACCAGTCCTCTTTTTCAAAACATCAGTGATGCTGAAATCAATGAATTGATCCGATGCAGCGGTGCTGCTATCAGAAAATACAAGAAAGGCGAACTGATCTTTGATCAGTATGATAAACCTGCTTTTATGCATGTTCTTGTCAGTGGTAAGGCAGCTGTGGGAAAGTACTACAGTGATGGCAGACAGTCATTCATGACAGAGTTTGATCATCCTGGTGATGTGTTTGGTGAAATCCTTCTTTTCCTGGATAAAGATTCTTATGCTTTCTTTGCAAAAGCGGAAACAGATACTGAAGTATTGCGCTTGCCACGCAGATTCTTAACTGAACAATGCGGCAAGGCATGTATCTTTCATGCCCAGCTCATTAACAATTTATTAAATATCTTTGCGGAAAAAGCCTTCTTTTTACAAAACAGGGTACAGGTTCTTTCTGGCTCTACATTACGCTCCCGCATTGCCAAGACATTATTGATGAAAAGCGGCAATCATCCAGAGAAAGGTGTAGCGATGAGCAGAGAAGAAATGGCAGGCTTTATCAATGCTACAAGACCATCTGTATCCCGTGAGATATCAGCCATGGAAAAAGATGGTCTGATTCATGTAAATAATCACAGAATTTATATTGATGATCTGGAAGGCCTGGAAGACACATCTGATTAGTATGTAACATACGTTACAGAAATACAGATGGAACATTGTTACACTCTTTAACTGTAAGAAAGAGGTAATGATGATGGAAATGATCGGACCAAAGCCAAGATGGCAGTATAAGAAAATAACAATGCTCAATGAACTGAATCAGGATCTTGTTAAGACAGCAGAGAATAATGGTATTACCATGCCGGATTCTTATGTCAGGGAAATGGAAGATCTTGACAGCGCATGCGATCCTAATGATGTTCATGGCTGGATTCAGGCAAAGCTGGATGTCGTTGAAAAGAATCTGGCAGATATCTGTACAACTGTACTAGAAGAAAAGCCATATGCATTAAATGACTTAAAGAAAACAGCATATCTTTTCGGATACCGCTACAGTCAGATGACTCCGGATGCCTTATCCGCATACCAGCTTTTAGACAATGTGTTACTGAATGGTATGCCTTGCGATGCTGTAAATATGGTAGATGAAACATCAGCTGAAAAGGTAGTATGGCATGAGGCTATGGATATGCACAGCAAGTATTGGAAGGATGCTTCTGTATACAGAGAAATTCGTAATGAAGTCATCAGAGGACTGCTTTCCAAGTCTCCTGCATCTTATGACTATAACAATGGATCTCAGATGATTACGGTAACTGAAACCGTTTTATGACATACACAATCAGAATCAAAAGAATCTATGAAGAACCATCGGATGAAGATGGATACAGAATCTTAGTGGACAGATTATGGCCAAGAGGCATAAAGAAAGAAAATGCACATATCGATGAATGGGCGAAAGATATCGCACCATCCAATGCGTTACGAAAGAGATATCACGCCGATCAGGACTATGATTCTTTCGTAAGAGATTATAAAGAAGAACTGGATCAGAATGCATATTTCAATGCCTTTATGGACATCTGTAAAGATCATCTGCAGTATGAAAATATAACTTTATTATCAGCTTCAAAGAATATTAATCAATGCAATGCGTCTGCGTTGAAAAATATTCTTTTAAAAATCGTCTGATGTTAGTTGACACTGACTTATAAGGTGGCTATAGTGGTTTCCATAAGTTAGTAAAAGCTAACTAAAGGAGCTGACATGCCTGACAAACTGATTGTGGAAACCTGTTCATCTGTAATAGCCGGAATCAAGACGGCAAATCTCTTTAACTGTTCTTATGAAACAAGTGAGCAGTTACTGGATGATGTTGCAGATCTGAATGCAAGATTTGCCTGTTAAAGAATCAGAATGATGGTCCCTGGAAAGATCAGGGAGGGAAGAGCATTCATCTATGTCTTCCGCCCAGCCAGACTCTGTACAGATCTTAAAGATTCAGGGACAATGTCCATTCTTAATAAATGCGGTTATCGAACAGATAACATGGGACAGGTTTTAACAACTCTCATTACAAGATTTCATGAAGGAAACGGGTTTCCTCATGAAATCGGATGTTTCCTTGGCTATCCGGCAGAAGATGTCATTGGTTTCATGGAGAAGAGACCATGCAAGATCTATGGTGTCTGGAAGGTCTATGGAAATGTAGAAGAGGCAGTGAAGCTCTTTCAGAAATATGATGCATGTACAAAGAGTTATTGTCGTGCATTTGAAGCAGGAGTGCCAGTAGAAAGGCTGGCAAACAGGGAGGTATTATGAGCAAAATCGCAGTCGTTTATTTTTCTTCAACAGGCAACACAGAAGCTATGGCAGAATCCGTAGTCAATGGTGCCAAAGCAGCTGGTGCTGATGTATCTTTATTCACCTCTGATGAATTTGATACAGGTACAATCGGTGATTATGATGCAGTCGCATTCGGATGCCCGGCAATGGGCGCTGAGCAGCTTGAAGAAGGTTCCTTTGAACCGATGTTTACAGCTGTTGAAGGCAGTCTCAATGGTAAGAAAGTCGGTTTATTCGGCTCCTATGGATGGGGCGATGGTGAATGGATGAGAACCTGGGCTGACCGTACAAGAAGTGATGGTGCTAATCTTGTTAATGATGGTGTCATCTGCAACTCTACACCAGACGCTGATGGTTTGGCTGAATGTGAAGCTTTGGGAAAAGCCTTAGCTTAAAATCATTATCACAATGTAAAGAAGATTCAGAAAGATGGTTCTATAAACCATGAATCTGAATCTCCTTTTTTTATGTGGAAAAGCTGCTGAAACAGAGGATAAATAAAAAATATACAGGCCTTTTGTAACAACATTGTTCCATTCGCTTTGAATTAAAAAAGCCTCAGATATAATGTAATCACACCAGGAGATACCTGATGGATTAGCCTTAGAAAAATGGTTTTCTTATGCCTGTGTCTTCTGAGTACTTTCAACAATCAGATCGTGTTCATGACGCAGGGCAAACCATAACTTGGAACCATCCGTTTTTTCTTCAGGATGAACTGCTTCCAGCCTGATGGCGGTAAAGCCAAGTTTCTCTGCAATCTCTGCATTTAACTTACGCTTTGGCTCATCCTGTTCCATGGAATAGACATAAGGCTTCTCAGAGGCATCCGGTCCATAACATGCAACATCGGGATCAAGAGAAATAGCCATATATAAATCCAGTTCATTTACAGCATTACGTGCGCAGAATTCTCTGGTACAGTCCATCATGGCAGTCATAATATGCTGTTTTCTATATGATTTTGTAACATATGCATTTGAAAATAAGAATGCGATGCCTGGTATATCAGTTTTTTCTTTACTTTTAAAGGGCGGGTATTCTTCATTTATGCCTAGCATACTGCATAAAGTGAAGTGTTCCAGGTACATCCAGTCAGATTCATCACATAAACAGTTATAAAGATTTTCACTGTACAGCATATGATTCATATCAGTAAAGATACCGGAACAGTCCGCTATAATTTCCTGATCATCATAAACCAGCTGTATAACTCTCTCTGCCTCTCCATCAGAAACAGGATAGGCAAATGTACAGCTGACCAGATCATGATCAAATCCTTCAACACTGTACATATCTTCTCTTTCACTGTATTCCGCAAGCATTATTATCGGCGGCTTTGGAAGAAAAGACCGCAGTTTTTCTAAAGATAAGGCTAGATATTTTCTTTCTAAATCATTCATAGTGTCTATCTTAGCATGTTATGAGTCAGATGGTTTCTTTCCCACTCTAATAACCATTTCTTTTTATCAATACCTCCGGCATATCCACATAAAGATCCATCAGATCCAATCACTCTGTGACAGGGGATTATGATCATGATGGGATTTAAGGACAGGGCATGACCAACTGCCTGAGCTGACATGGAAGGAGAGATGCTTTCTGCAAGCTGTTTATAGGTAATGGTTGTTCCATAAGGAATATGCATGATCTCATTCCATACTATCTTTTGAAAGTCAGTTCCTTTTAAATGCATATCTGGTAAAAAGTCAGGAATCATACCATTGAAGTATTGATTCAGCCAATCCTTAGTCCTGGCTATGACAGGTGTTATTTCCTCATTTGTATCTTCCAAATGCTTGTTTTCCTCATAAACAAGACCAGTTAAACCAGAAGAATCATATGTTAATGAAAGATGTCCTAAAGGATATGTATATTCATACTTCATGAGTGTATTGTACCATGATCATATGAATGGCAATATCTGAACAATCCGCATAAGATAGAAAGGCAATGAAGAGGATAACATTAGAGAACTTTCAGAAAGAAGTCATGTTGAATAACAAACCTGTACTATTGGAATTCTATGGTCATTTCTGTCCGGGATGTGTACAGATGGCCCCGATATTGGAACAGTCAGAAAGTGAATATGGCAATAAAATAGACTTTGGTATTGTTGATGCGGATCAGGAAGAAATGCTGAATACGTTACTGCATGTCTATGATTTACCTGCATTATTGTTATTTGATAATGAAAAGATTGTCATGAACTATGCAGGTTTTATGCCAAAGTCTGAATTAGATAAAAGATTAGAAAAGTACAGAGATTAAGGCATTGTTTTATGCTATCTCTGTTTTTTATAATAGAGTGGTTTGACAAAGGGGAGTTTTATATGAAGAAAATTACAGAATCAGAATTAAAACAATTTGAAACATATACAAATGAAGATAAAGATATCCCTGCTCTGCAGGCGGCTGCCTCACAGACGGATCTCGATACACTGGCATACCAGAAACAGCATACAGATATCTTAAATGGTGCCTTTGCCATAGAGACAAAGGTCAGAAGTATTACCAATCAGCAGAAAAGCGGCAGATGCTGGGAATTCTCAGCTTTAAATCTGTTAAGAGAATATACAGCTGAAAAGATGAATCTCAAGCAGTTTGAATTCTCTCAGAACTATCTTTCTTTCTATGATAAATTGGAAAAATGCAATAACTGGCTGAATATGTTCATTGAACACAGAAATGAAGCATGGCAGTCAGATATGCTGCAATATCTGTTAAATGGTATTTCTGATGGAAATGTATGGGATCAGCCGGTTGGTTTAATACAGAAATATGGTCTGGTTCCTAAGGAAGTTATGGGTGAAACATGGGCCAGCAATCATACTTCTGAAATGAATGTTCTTTTAAATCAGATGCTTAAGAAAGATGCACTGATCTTAAAAGATACAGCAGAGGATCAGATTGATTCTGCAAAAGAAAAGATGATGGCAGAGATCTATCGTTTTGAATGCATTATGTTTGGTCAGCCAGTTAAAGAGTTTGATTATGCATATCGTGATGCAGATGATAACTATCACAAGCTGTATCATCTGACCCCGCATTCTTTCTATGATACATTTGTAGGCATTGATTTAAGCCAATACGTTCATATCATCAATGAACCTACATCATATGAACCAATGCACAGAGTCATTGAATCTCATGATAATGGAAATATGAGTGAACAGAACCGTCGAAGACTGAATCTTCCATGGGATGAATTTGAATTCTTATTAATCAGTCAGTTAAATGATAACCAGCCTGTATGGATTGGTCTGGATGCAGGTGCCTTTATCAACCGTAAGGATGGCATATGGGATCAGGAAAGCTATGTGTATGAGCCATGGTTAAAGAAAGATATGTCTTTTACCAAAGGTGAAAGATTAATGTTAAAGATCAGCTGTCCTACTCACAATGTATTATTGACTGGCGTTGACTTTGATGAAGAGGGTAAACCAGTAAGATGGAAAATAGAGAATTCCTGGGGTAAGGAATCTGGCAAGGATGGTTTCTTTATTGCCAGTGAAGCTTATTTTAAAGAATATGTATATGAAGCTGCTGTTTTAAAGAAGTATATGACTGCAGAACAGAAGAACGCATTAGAGAAAGATCCCGTTGTTTTAAAGCCATGGGAGCTGGAACAGTTCTGATGAAAGAAACATCTGTATTTCAAAAAACATGGGTCATGGTATTGACCGCCTTATTCTGTAATCTTCTATGGGGCAGTGCCTTTCCCTGTATCAAGATAGGGTATCAGTTATTCCAGATTCAGAGTGAGGATATCTCTTCACAGATTCTCTTTGCGGGTATCCGCTTTACCTTAGCAGGTGTATTAACGATACTGATTGGATCAATACTTTCCAAGAAAGTATTGTATCCTCATAAAAGATCTATTGGTAAAGTATTGAGTCTTGCCCTGTTCCAGACGGTATTGCAGTATTTCTTCTTTTACGTTGCTTTAGCCCATACGACTGGTGTGAAAGCTTCTATCATTGAAGCTTCCAATGTCTTTATGGCTATCATATTCTCTGCAATATTTTTAAGAAATGAAGCTCATATATGGCATAAGTTACTTTGGTGTATACCTGGTTTTATAGGTGTCATGTTAGTGAATCTCAATGGTTCCTCATTATCCTTTGATATGCAATGGAATGGAGAAGGATTCATTCTCCTTTCTACGATGGCAGCTGCTGCATCTACCGTATTCATCAAGAAATACTCTGAATCGGAAGATCCGGTTATGTTATCCGGATGGCAGTTTACGGCCGGAGGACTTATTATGAGTATTGCCGGATTAATCCTGGGCGGTCATCTGCATGCCTCCTCTATATCCGCCTGGCTTATATTACTGTATCTTGCCTTTGTTTCTGCAGCAGCGTATTCCTTATGGAGTCTTTTATTAAAATACAATCCTGTTTCAAAGGTAGCTGTATTCTCTTTCTCTAATCCTGTCTTTGGAGTTCTTCTTTCTGCATTACTGTTAAAAGAAGATCTTTCCGCATTGGGATGGCAGTTGCCTGCAGCATTACTATTAGTATGTATTGGTATTTACATGGTGAACCGTTCCTCATCTGATTAAATACCTTATGTTAACCATTGTCTTTTGCAGTATGATAGTTACATAAGTTTTGAAAGGTGTGATCATATGAAAAGATCTGCGGGTATACTTTATCCTATTTTTTCTTTACCTTCTCCATATGGCATTGGCTGCTTCTCTAAAGAAGCATATGAATTCATTGATTTCTTAAAACAGGCAGGGCAGTCTTATTGGCAGATACTGCCAGTAGGCCCGACTGGTTTTGGAGATTCTCCTTATCAGCCTTTATCAGCGTTTGCGGGAAATCCATATTTCATTGACCTTGTACAGTTAATCGAACAAGGATGGTTAAGCTATGATGAAGTCAATCAGGAAGACTGGGGCGATGATCCTGAAAGAGTAGATTATGCAAAGATCTATCATGCCCGTAATGATGTATTGGCTAAGGCATATGAAAGATTTAAGGAAGATCATGGTTCTGATTTAAAGGAATATGCAGAATTCGCTCTGAAAGAAAAAGACTGGCTGGATGATTACTGCTTATACAGAATTTTAAAACAGATTCATAATGGCAAGTCCTGGCAGGATTGGGATGAGGCATATAAGACAAGAAAACCAGAAGCTTTAAAAGAAATTAAAGAAAAGTATTCTGATGATCTGCATTTCTATGCCTTTGAACAGTATGTCTTTATGGAGCAGTGGAATAAGCTGCATAACTATGCCAACGAGAAGGGTATTCATATCATTGGTGATATGCCTTTCTATGTGTCCCTGGATAGTGCTGACTGCTGGGCTCATCCGAAAGTATTCCGGATGGATAAAGATCTGAAACCTGCCTATGTTGCTGGATGTGCACCGGATGCCTTCAGTGAGAAGGGACAGTTATGGGGAAATCCTGTCTATGACTGGGATTATCTTAAGAAGCATCAGTATAACTGGTGGATCGAAAGAATTAAACGTAATCTTAAATTCTATTCTTCTATCCGTATTGATCACTTTGATGGATTCTGTTCGTATTATGCTGTGCCTTATGGAGAAGAGACAGCCGAACATGGCACAAGTGAAAAGGGACCAGGACTTGATTTCTTTAATGAAGTAAAGAAAGAACTTGGTGATGTAAATCTCATAGCGGAAGATCTTGGCGAAGTAACCAGGGAAACAAGAAAACTCTTAAAAGATACCGGTATTCCGGGTATGAATATTCTCGAATATGCATTTACTTCCTGGAACAGTATTTATTTACCATACAAGCATGTACGTAATTCGGTAATTTATACCGGCACGCATGACAATGCGACGGTAAAAGAATGGCTGGATACATTAGATGGAGGAACGATTAACTATGTACGCAGATATCTGAATTCCATGTATACAGACTATGGTGCCTTAACATGGGACTTCATCCGTGAGGCTTACCGCAGTGTGTCTGATCTTTGTGTCATTCCGATTCAGGATTATCTGGTCAAAGGCTCTGAAGCAAGATTAAATCAGCCTGGTACATCACAGGGGAACTGGCAATGGAGAGTATTACCTGGTTTCTTAAGTGATGAACTAGCAGTCAGCATTCAGGATCTTGCGGCTGTCTATGGTAGAATTCTTTCTGAAGACAATTAAAAAAGCGGCTGTATAACAGCCGTTGCAGGGGATCAGAGCAGTTTTGCTCTGATTCTCCGGTTATTTGAGAAAGTTTCATATTCTTCCTGCTTTAATGCCTGAAGCTTTGAGGTCTTTTCCATGAGCATATCTTTAATCTCATGGTCGACATTATCGTCTTCGGCTTTTAAAAACTTCTCAAATACATCCGGAAAGTTAAATTTTCTTTCCTTGTCGTTAAAAGAAACGGTGATACGGGAGCCTGTACAATCTTTTACAGTACCTTCTCCAAATGCTTTGTGAGTGACTTTCATTCCGGTAAGATCCACCATATTACACCTTCCTTCCTATGTTTCTGAAAATGGTGTAAATCCTGAAGAATAAGCGTTTATATACCTTTTTCATACCATTAATATTTTCGTTTTTCAACTATCAAAACGGGGGTTAACATTACTGCTTTTATGAACGGCATTTGACTTGACGAACGAATAAGACTGTACTAATATACCCGTAACAAAAGGATGTCAGAAAGGAGCGGACGTATGAAAAAAGGTATGATGGTAAATATGTGTTGCTGTAACTGTAAATATGCCCGGACTCTGGATCTGTCAGGGGCTGTTTAAGTACAGCATCCGATTCACAGTATAATCAGTCCGGGGGTGTAGATACCTTCGGACTTTTTTTGAACAAAAGTTCTGGAGCCAGAAAAAATTTCTGACATACTTTTGAAAAAATTTATAGAAAGAGGATATTAAATATTATGGCTGATATTAAAACATCTGTAACAGAATTGATTGGAAACACACCTTTATTTGAATTGACACATCTGGAAAAGGAATATGGCTTAAAGGCTAAGCTTGTCGCAAAGCTGGAATACTTTAACGCTACAGGTTCTGTCAAGGATCGTATCGCAAGAAAGATGATTGAAGATGCTGAAGAAAGAGGTGTTTTAAAGGAAGGTTCTGTCATCATTGAACCAACATCTGGAAACACTGGTATTGGCTTAACTGCAGTTGGTACATCCAAGGGATACAGAGTCATCATTGTTATGCCTGACAGCATGTCTGTTGAAAGAAGAAAACTGATGAAGGCATATGGTGCAGAATTAATACTTTCTGAAGGTGCCAAGGGCATGAAGGGTGCTATTGCCAAGGCTAATGAGATTGCGGCAGAAATACCAAACAGCTGGATTGCAGGACAGTTTGAAAACCCTGCAAACTGGAAGGCTCACTATGAAACAACTGGTCCTGAAATCTGGAAGGATACAGATGGCAAGGTAGATTACTTTGTCGCAGGTGTTGGTACTGGTGGAACCTTAACTGGTACAGGCAAGTATCTGAAGGATCAGAATCCTGCTGTTAAGGTAGTCGCAGTAGAACCAGATTCTTCTGCAGTATTGTCTGGTGAGAAGCCTGGTGCTCATAAGATTCAGGGTATTGGTGCAGGCTTTATTCCTGATGTACTGGATACTTCTATCTATGATGAGATTATCCGTGTTACAAACGATGATGCCTTTGAAACAGGCAGAGACATTGGTCATCATGAAGGGATCCTGGTTGGTATCTCTTCTGGTGCAGCTGTTTGGGCTGGTGTTCAGCTTGCTAAGCGTCCGGAAAATGAAGGCAAGACAATTGTTGTACTGCTTCCGGATTCTGGTGACAGATATCTCTCTACAGCATTATTCTCAGAGTAATAATAGAAATGAAAAGGACCGCTGCTGGTCCTTTTTATGATGCTCCGTAATAGAAAAACCATTCATTCAACGCCATGATTCTCTGATCAGAACCATGGCGTTGAATGAACCTGCCTTGGCTTAAACATTATTCTTACTGACCAGTTCTTTAATAACCTTCTTAACCATATCCAATGGTTTGTTCATCTTTTCGGCAATAGCTTCAGGAGACATCTTCATCCTTTCCATCTCTTCTTCCCTGACAATAAATTTTATCTGATGGGGGTTGTATATGTAGCCGTCCATAATCTCATCTTACTTCTTCTTTGTTTTTCTGTAATTCTTTGTTAATCCTTCTGTTACTACTTTCATCATACCAGTTAAAAGATCATAATTAACCGGCAGAATCTCTTCTTTCTATAACCCTTTCTTTAACGCATTGTCATATGGTTGAAATGCAAAGCTGTTTTTAACCATAGTTTTGCCTCCTTCTGCTTATGCATTACCGGAGAAAAGGCAAAACCTCAAAAATAATTCAAAAAGTAAAAAAAAGAACTGCATACGCAGTTCCTTAATCAGCTGTCAGAGTATGGTAGGCATGTGATACAAGATGAGGAACGGTTAATACAGCATGACTTGTGAATTCAAGAAAAGCACAATATTTATCAGCTGCCTGAACAACCATGCCTTCTTCTGTCTCTGGCTTTGCAGTTCCATTCGGCCACATATGATGCAGAATAACATCGATTTCAGTTGGATTTAATTCAAAGTATTTCTCTGCATTCATGAGTGCTACTCTTGGATGAACAGCACAATGTCTGCCTGGAAGAGGGATATCTGTATGTCTGTCATATAAATAGAAATCATGCAGCATAGCTCCTCTGGTACAGCTTACATAATCCAGATGTGCCTTCTTGCTCATCAGATAGGAGTACCAGGCAACATTCAGACAATGCTGGTAACGGCTTGTCGCATAATGCTGGATCATATCCTTCATTTTCTGATATTCCGGAATTGATACAATATCACATGCGATATTGATAAATTCTACTGCTTTTTCATCATAGGCATCCACAAAGGAATGCCTGCTTCCTAATATTTTTGTCATCCTCTAGATAATAGTCCTTTTTTAAACAGTTACAATACTTTGACATAATTTTACATAATTTCACATTTGCCATGATCATGATACTGCTCCTTACGCTGATACATCATATGATCTGCTTCCTCCATCATCACTTCATAAGTTTTACCTGAAGCAGATAATGACCATCCGGCTGAGATAGAAAGGGTAATTTCACGCCCTTTATAATTGAAAGGTTTCTTCATACTTTCCTGAATCTTATGAAGGAACTTCTCTCTTTCTTCATCCGTCATAATATGTCTTATATAGCCGCCAAACTCATCGCCACCAAGGCGGTATACATGACCATCAAAGATATCATTCAGACGTATAGCATATTCTCTTAATACCTCATCACCAGCATCATGACCATACGTATCATTGACTGCCTTAAAGTGATTGGCATCTAAGAAGAAGAGTGTATAAGGAATCTTACGCTTGTTTAATAATTCAATCTCTGTTTTAAAGCTTCTTCTGTTTAAAAGCTTTGTTAAATCATCCCGGGAAGATAATTCCTGCAAGAGGACATTGTTTTCCTTAATACGTAAAGAAGCAACGGTTAATGACATTACCAGAATTGTTAATATAGTGCCCGCAATACATGAAAATACAGCTGTCATGTAATTGAACCATCCGTTTACAGGAGATATGGTTAAAGTAAACTTATAACTTGGTTCTTCAACCGTATAGCTTTCTGCCCGACTGTCATTCCAGTCCTTATCACTCTCGGCTATGATCGTAGATTTATGGTTGCCGGTATAATACATCTCCAGTCTGTAATGATACCCGTTCCTGGTTAATTCAGAAATACGGGATTCATCTATCAGCGTCTGGAAAGAAAAAGAAGTAGACGCAAATCCCCAGAAGATGTCATATCCTGTTTTCTTCTCTTTCAGATATACAGGATTATAAAGGGTTACTATATTCGGATGATCTTCTGGAGTCAGTGTTAACATGAAATTCATTGTATCTCTTGAAAAGACAAACTGATCCTTATACTTTTCACTCGCGAACAGATCTGTTCCAACCAAATTCTTATCTTCCGGATAGGTTGTTGTCACAACACCATCCGGTGCCAGTTCAAATGAACTGACGGCAGGACTGTTATATCTATATAATTCTGAAAGGGTAGGCATGATATTGTCTATATCACCATTGTTATGAAATACAACTGCCTTCATTGTCTTTGTCGTATTCAGGCGTTTATCCAGAAACTCCTGAAACATAATGGAACGGCTGTGGGCAATAGATTGTGCCGTATTATGCCTTTCTTCAGATTCATTGTGACAAATCATAAAGGATATGCCAGCTGTTAGTACAAGTCCAATTATACCCACAAAGAAAACAGCTAACCTCCTTTTGAATTTCTTTGCCTTCATGTTTATTCTCCTGCTTTTATTATGTCACAAAATATCATATGGATAATAAAAAACTATTTTATGTTAGGATAAAGAAGAGGAAATTTTATGTTTGACCGTAGGCTTTCTTCAGAATGGAAAAAAATGTTAGGAGAGATTAAGTTATAGGGCATTGATATTACTAAACCTTCTGAAAAAAACCAATAATAACCACCCGATAAGAATTAGAAAAGAGGCATACGTGTACATTTTTGACTTGATAGATAATGAGAACTTTTTCAAACCATTCTGCAGCAAAAACAGATATGTGTATTTTGACTGCATTTGCGAATTGATAAAGAAGTCAAAAGGAAGACCGGTCCTTTATGATACCGATGCACGCGACTGCCTCAATATATACTTAAGTAACAGTAAGCTCGATTATATTGAAGAAACCGATGAAGTAACGCAGACACAGATTACCAAAACAGGGACTGATATCATGCGCTATTTCAGAGAATGCGGATGGCTGAGTGAAAAAGAACTCGGGCGTAATGGCGAATATGAAACGCATGTAACTTCATATTGCCGTCGAGTAATTGAATATCTCCAGGAACTAACAGAAAAAAACAATGACGGTTCTCTGTCAAATAAAATTATTGATATGTTTGATATTCTACAGTCTGCCTTCAGTGAGGATTCAATTCGGTCTGATATGCCTTATACACATGTACTGAAGCCGCTGTTGGATAACATGGAAGACCTGAAGGAAGAACTGTTTGATTTGAAAGAAAATATTGGAAAAATCATGATACTGGCAATGGATCTTCAAAATATGCGAGGTTTTGGAGATTTTATGCTGAAAGATGATCTTCTAGAGAAATTCTTTAATGATTATTTCTATATCAAGAATAATGGGACGATTGCCATAGTCATAGGAAAAATCAAAGAATACCTGAGAAGAATTAATAGTGATGAATGGGTAAATAAGATTGCCTCGAATTATGCACGATTAAAAGATATTCCGGAAAAAGAGGCCAGAGTCTTTGTTGATAATAGTTTGACAGACATTCGCATTTTTATTACGGATGAATATCAGGAGTATATCGATCAGATTGAAGGGCAGATTAACAATTACTACGGACTTGCTCATTCAAAAATCGCTATGTTCTCCAAATCCGGAATGAATATGGAACTTGCTCTTGATGAGTTTTTGAAGAATGTTAAATCGTTGGAAACTGAAAAGCAAAATGCCATCTTTGAAGATATTAAGGACTGTTTATTGATCAGCAATCAAAGATATATCAGTACAAAGTCATTTCTGCTTCGGAAGCGTCGGAAAAAAGAAGAGCAGCCAGGCATTGTTCCGCTTCAGATCAGTGATGAAGATTTGCAGAATCTGACTAATAATATCCTTCAGACAAGAAATCGGTTTTCTGTAAAAGAAGTTACCGGATATTTGGACAATAGGTTTAAACATCGCCATGAAATAAAACTGAGCGAGGAACCAATTATCAGCAGATATGATGCTTTAATGTTTGCTACAGCCATAACCATGACCAAGAACAATGAATTCAAGTATGAAGTGCAGCTTATGGATGATGTCATTGACTTTGGCTTTGTAAAAATCAGCAACATGGTGATTACACCCAAGAAAGGAGCAGAAGCATGAATAAGTATGACTATCTTGAAGAAATGAGCGATAGTGAGCAAATTCTCTTCAAAAAGAGTATCCGAAAGCTGCTTGATGCGACTTTTATTGTCAAAGACAAAGATGAAAAACTATATCAGTTTATTGCTCGTGGTTCGAACCGTGAAAACATATCTGAATACTTGCGCTTGATTGGGTATAACCTGAACGTATCTGATGAACAAGGCGTTGCAATGTTGTACCAGGATGAAACAGATGATGAAAATGTTGGCTTGAAAAGAACGAACTTGCAGTCTTTTGATGGGACTCAGGTTAAATTTCTTCTGGTATTGTGGCAGGCTTATTTAACGCAATGTTCTTATGAGAATGAAGTATATCTGACGGTAGGGGAAATCATCGATAAACTGCGGTATTACGGTATAACAGCTGAGTTAAATCAGACTTCATTTAAAGACACAATGATCATGTTAAGAAAATATAATCTCATTGATTTTCGAGGAAATGATTTTACTGAAGAGTTAAAAATCCGTTTGTATCCATCTTTAATGTTTTGCATGGATTTGGATCAATTAAAACAAGTAATTCGTGATTATATCTCTGATGCTGATTATGTATTTGAAGAACCGAGAGAAGATGAGGAGGAAGAGTGATGGAAAAGATCGTGTTAAAAAACATCTATCTCCTCAACTGGTATGGATTTGTTGGAGTGACAATCCCGGTGGATGATGATTTGACTTTTATTACTGGTGAAAATGAAAGCGGCAAGTCAACAATTCTTGATGCTTTTAAGTATGCGTTTATTGGTGATACAGAATTCAATAAATCATCTGGTACTGCAAAAAGAGATTTAAAATCATACACCAGATGTCTTATTGATCCTACCAGAAATACATATGCACGACCGGCAGACAAGTATCCAACAGTCTATACTCATATTTCTCTTGAGTTTTTTGATAAGTTGAACAATAGCTACACCGTGTTGGGAGTGGTTATAGAAACATCCTCCAGCAATGACATTTCTTCTACCAGATACAGAATTAATGACAAGAGACTTTCGGATATTCGCTTTACATATTATGAGAAAGATAAAGAAATTCCTTATAATGCCAGAAAATTTTGCGAGCAGTATCATGTTCGCCAGATGCAGGTAAATGACGGGTTAGACGAGTTTATGAATGCTGTCGGACTGCGTTTAAGTAAAAACTATAGGGACGATTATAAACGTAAGCTTCGTAACATGATGACTTATAAAGCAGAATCAAGAATACCGGAATTTATGAAAAAATTTGTCCTGGAAGATAGGCCGGTTGATTTCAAAAAGCTGAAAGATTCAAAGAAAAACATTGATCAGCTGAATGCTGATCTGAGTGATATCCAAGAAGAACTAAACATCATCAATCAAATATTGAAGTATTATTCTGAATACGAGAATATCTGCAGCAGACTTGTTCTGGATGATGTGAAAGATATATATGAAAAGATCTTAAAACTGGAGCACCAAATCGAAGTTAACGAAACAAAAGAAAGACAGAACAGTATCAGAATCGACAGTATTAACCGGCTGACTCCAGATCTCAAGCAAAAATTACATAAGAAGAATGCAGAACTGCAGGAAGCAAAGAACCGGCTGGATGCAGTAGATGGCCAAAAAGCTATTAATGATGAAGAGAAGAAAAAAGAAGAATTGGAATTTCAATTGAAATCATTGGACATCAGCCGTCATCAATTAGCAGCTTTTCAAGAAATAATTAATAGTCTTTTAGATATGCCTATGTTCGCGGCAGACGAGATTGACACCAATATACTGTCTTCACTTGAAAGCAGAGGTTTTGATGTTTCTGAAAAGCAATTTGCTGTAGCTAAATTAAGAAGTAAACTCCGTGGTGCTATTGAAAACATTGATAATGAAACTGGCGAGTTGCGGTATCAGAGAAGCATTAGTGATCAGGAAATCGAAGAATTAAATAATCGATTAAATGCTTTAAACAAAAACCAGTTCAGCTATGATCATGTAAAGGATCAAGTTAGTATTTCACGCGAAATTAATCGAGAGTTTGAAAGACTTAGAATAGATTCCAAAGCAAAAATGGCTTTCGAGTTTGTTGCTGATATTGATAATGACTGGCAGAATGCGATTGAAGCATTTATGAATATCCATAGGTATGCGATTATTGTGGAACCGGAATATTTTGATATTGCCAATCAGGTTTTAGATAAATCAGGATTTAAACATATTGAACTCGTTAGAACAAAAGCTTTAGAAGCACGTGATATCAAGGTGCTTGATGATTCTGTAGTAAAGAAACTAACCATAAATAATGATATAGCTCGAAAGTATTTTGAATACTGGCTGGGAAGAATTCATGCTGTCGATTTGAAATCGGTCAGTGAGTTTGATAGTGCACTCTCCAAAGAGGGAAAACTGAGCAGAAATATGGCAGTAACGTATTTGGACTTTAATAAAATACGTGAATACTATCTGGGCTTAAATGCAATAGAAAAAACACGAGAAATTGTAAAGCAAGAATTACGGGTAAAAGAAGAATATAGCCAACAGCTGTTAAAGAGAATTCAGGAAGATAGAGATGTAAGGCAGAAACTGGCTGAGCGGGATGAAGCATTTAAAGAATACGATTACAGTTCGTCATATAGATATGTTGATACATTGTCTGAGATACAAAGATGTGAAAGCAGAATCAGGGAATTAAGATATGCCCTTGAAAATAATGCAGAATACATGGCTTTATTTGAGAGGGTAAACTTGATACAGAATGAAGTCGACGAAACAGAAGACCATATTAGAAATCTGTATAGAGAATCAATTGAACTGGATAGTGAAAACAACCGTTTAAAAGAAAATGCAGAACATGAAAAAAAGGAAGTTCTGGAAAACAACAATAAGATTGAGGAATTGAGAACAGATTATCCAGTACAGGTTAAAGAAGCATTACAAGAATGTAAAATGTATGATTACCTGACTATTGGAGCAACAAAGCGTGCACATGAAACGCATTCAAGAGAATTGAGACATAAAAATCAGCTTGAGTATACAACGATTCCTACAGAACAGAATAAGCTGAATGCCCGGAAGAAGCCCGATGAATACTTACCGGTGGGAATTGAATATGAAGCAGATTATCAGAGAAGAAAGAATAAAATCCAAGTTGATGATCTCGATAAGTTGCAGAGCAAGATGAAAACGCAGACGCGAAAATATGAGCAAATTTTCAAACGTGATTTTTGTGCCAAAGTATATCAAGCAGCAAAAGATGCTTTATCTGATACAAAAAATATCAATAGAGAACTGAGGAACCTGGCTTTTTCGACTAAGTATCAGTTCGAAATCAGTATGGTAAATGATGGATCAGATTTTGCTAAAGTCATCAAATATGCTGAATTCTTAGAAAAAACAGCTTCAAAAGATTCTTCTCAGCTGGTTTTAGGAGAATTAAGCGGATACACAGACGAGGAGATGGAAGAACTGGAGACAGAGATACTCGAAATAATCAATCGTGTATCTTCAAAAGAAGATAATGATGAAGAAATATTGAGGTTCTCTGATTACCGGAACTATCTTCAGTATGAAATCACCATCAGTAATGAAGACATTCCGGATGGAAAATTATCAAGACAAATTGGCTATAACTCAGGAGCTGCAACACAGATTCCTTATTTGCTGATTTTGGCTGCATCTTTATCTATGTTTTATAACCAAAGGGAAAACTGTTCCAGACTTATATTCATCGATGAGCCATTTGAAAAAATGTCCGATGACAATATCAAGAAAATGCTGGAGTTCTTTAAGCAGCAAAACTTCCAGGTTATTTTGTGTGCTCCAAGTAACAAGATGGATTCCATCGGTTCGGAGTGCAATACAATCGTTCCGGTGGTGAAGATTCGGAATGAAAATATGATGATCGGAAAGGTGCAGTTTTATGGGAAAGAATGAATATATTAAGGAGATTCTTTCTCGCTTAATCCGAAAGCTTAACAAGAGGGAACTGCAGCATTCTGATAAAGAAAATAATCGTCCTATTAGTGTTAAACCTAAAGAAATATACAAACCTTATGGAACAGTAAAAGGCAGTACACTTGTTGAAAATGATTTTAATGATGCAGCTCAATTCCTTGAAGACAAAGGATATGTGTTTGTAAAAAAGAAGAAATTCAGTGATGACATTGCTTCAATTTTACTTAATCAGAATCTGAGAGATCAGATTAATAAATACCTTTCAGATGAGTTTGGAATTACACCAAGAGATTTGATGATCTTGGAAACCAAGGAATTGATTGAACAGTATACTGACCGTGGCCCTCTGACGGAATACTATTGTGAGCAGCTTATCAACCAGCTGGATCATTCTCTGAATGATGTTGATGTCGAAAAAGAAGAAAAAATCCTTTCAATGCTTGATTTTCTTCAAAGCAACAAAGCCGACCTATATGTTAGAGAGGCATCGATGATCGTGTTTGGAGCTTCCAAAGTTTTCGAGGAACGACCGTTTTATGACACAATTTGTACGATGATCAGGAATGCTACTGATAATCCGAAAGATGAATTCGTCACAAATGATGAAGTATTGAAAGACTATTACATTCATACGGTCGACCAGGAAATACTACTAAAAGGTGATATAACAGTTGTTATTTCAGGAACATTTCTTTCTGTAAATAGTTTTACGAATGGCATTTCGCTGACATCCTCTGATATTCCTCATATTGAGTCAATTAGACTTAACACCGGAAAAATGATAACCGTTGAAAACAAGACCGCATTCTATAGGTTTTCTGATCCACAGTATTGCGTGATGTATTTGGGTGGCTATGCAAATCGTTATCAAATTGACTTGCTAAAGAAAATATTCAATTTTAACCCAAATGCATCTTATTACCATTTTGGAGATATCGATATTGGTGGATTCTTGATTCATCAGCATTTATGCCGGACTACTTCTATTACATTTGATCTATTCCATATGGGTATAGAGGATCTGCATAACCCAAAATATAAGAAGTGTTTGCAATCTTTAACGGAAAATGACAGAGAACGAGCTAAGAGTTTACTTTTGGTAGACTTATATAAAAGTACTGTTGAAACAATGCTGGCTGAAAATATTAAACTAGAACAAGAAATTATTTGTTTAAACTTACGGCTTTCCCAAATAACTGGTTGAATAGTGATAAATCATTAATTCGTAACAAACATGTGTTTGGTTGATTCCAGGCTCATGTTTTTTGGGTAAATTAACTTCTTGTGAGTTTTCCTGAAATGCGGCATTAAATTTGTGTGTGCTTTGTAAAGGATGAAAAGAAGCACTTAAGTCCTGCAAACAGGCGGATTCACGAAAAGACCAGCATCTCATATAGAAGGTGCTGGTTTTAATATGTTCAGAGATCCAAGTGTCCTAGTTGTTATTTGATTTTTTGTATGTGCCGTGCTTTTTCTTCTGAATCTTTCTTGTGGAAAGCTTATCAGTAAGTGTGTAGGTAACTCTCTTGTTCAAAGCGTAAAGCAGTCTTGCACGGAAGCGTTCAAAGGTAAGGGTCAATAGGTATGCATCTGTAAATTAAGTTCACAAATCGGTATCCTTTA
>DXZE01000001.1 GCA_019415435.1 Erysipelotrichaceae bacterium | reverse complement strand
TAGCCTTCGGACTGTAAGATTGGGTATATTTTCAAATTATCGGCTTGTGGTCAAGCACGTAGATGCTCGGCCATTCAATGACCGAGTGGTTCACTGAAAAAAAGAAGCACACGCAATGTGTGCTCCCGAGAGGAGATGAACAATCACCCCAGCAATTATTCACTCCATGGACTATATTACGAAATTCGTGATGAAACGCAAGTGTTTTTTTACAAAAAGTTACAGATATTTTTTATACAGCGAGGTATGGACAGGTGGAATCCACATAGAATTCCTTCATGTCATCCAGTCTCAAACAAGCTAATTTACGCCCAAAAACGCACCCGCAGTCAATATGAAACATTGTTTCATTTTTGCCATGAATTATTTTATTCTCATATTGCTTTCCATAAAGAAATGTCGGCATATGACCAACAACCATCGTTGTGTCAGGGAACGGATTATCATCAATTCCGATATGTGACCAGACCAGAACTTCTTCCGGTACTGCCGAAAGCCGTGTAGAAGGATTCAGGTACTCTTTGGATAATCCTGCATGTACCAATAGGAACTTACGGTTATGAACATTCATATATTTGTAGAAGATTCTGTTTTCTTCCAGATACAGTTTGATGTCATAGCATTGAGGATAATCAAGATCCATGAACTGATCTGCCGTACGGTAGCCACCATTGTAATGGAGCCAGCAGAACAGATCATCACTCATATCGATACTGCCGGGATCTTTCTTGGCATCTATCAGAGCCTGCGCGTACTTGGCAAACCATACATCATGATTTCCATAGATAATATGCATAGAAGGATCCTGCATAATCTGCTGGATCAGGGGTATCGATTCATTCCCACGATCACATATATCACCATCAATCCATAATTCATCACATTCCGATGAATACTGAATAGTCTTTAACATTTCATTAAATTCATGCCTACACCCATGCAGGTCACTCATTACATAAACAGCCATGCCGTCATTCTACCATGATATGAAATGTATTGGTCATCATGAATTCTGATCTTTTACTTCCAGCATCGTAATCTGATTGTCACGGAGCGTTACCGTTACACTCTCACCCATCTTTAATTCACTGGCTTCAATTGTCATATTATCTCTGATGATGAGAACATCATCAGAATCATTTATAATAAGCGGTGCAGTCTTATCAGTATTCTGTAATTGAATCTGTACGCCATCTGATGTCGCGCCTACTACATTTCCGAATTCAGTAGATACAGCCTGTGCAGAAGCCTGAGGGCTGGTACAGCCGGCAAGCATGCAGACTGATAAGACAGATATCCATTTCTTTATCGTCATATTATTAACTATAATGATAAAGATGGACAGTACGTGTGTCTTGTATGAAGTTATTGTGAACATGTACAGGAGGTAGTTAAAATATGAACAAAATTGTATATCAGAAAGAAGGGACAGTGGCTTCATTTCCATATAAGTTTGTTTTAGAAAAGACAGATGACGGTCTTGTCGGAACGGTTACAGCTTACGTTTATAAAAATGTAGTGACAGATGATGTGAAGAAACTGGAAGAAAAGATGAATCAGTTATATTTCAGTTCTGATAACAGCGGCTTCTATATGGAAGGAAACTATGTTGTATACCGCACCATTAAAAAAATTGATCCTTCTTGCAAGAATAATTACTCTGCCGAGGTATCCGTACGCAGACATTTTATAGAAGACTATCTGGAGGATGAACATGATTTACAGAAAATCATAGAGCCTTTAGGTGGAGAAACACTGAAGACAGAATTTGTAGGACAGGAGTTCTAAGTGAAAAATTCTTCACAATAATAGAGCGTTTTGCTATAATAGCTACGTTATTTTGATCAAAGTAAAGGAGAATTAAAATGGGAAGAGCACATGAAGTCCGTGCTGCCTCTATGGCAAAAACGGCAGCCAAGAAATCCAAGCTGTATTCCAGATTTGGAAAAGAACTGTATATTGCAGCTAAGAGCGGCGTCCCTGATCCTGATATGAACCTCAGCCTGAAGAGAAAGATTGCCGAGGCAAAGCAGAACCAGGTTCCTGCTGATGTAATTAAAAGAGCAATTGACAAGGCAAAGGGTGGTTCCGATGAGAACTATGATGAAGCCAGATATGAAGGCTTCGGTCCGGGCAACTCAACATTAATCGTTGACTGTCTGACAGATAATACGAACCGTTCCTATACTGATGTCAAGACTGTATTCAACAAGTGCCATGGTGCCAAGCTTGCTAATGCAGGTGCTGTATCATTCGGCTATAACTCTGTAGGTCTGTTCGTATTCCCTTGTGATGATGAAGAGGGTATGCTGGACAAGCTGATTGAAGCAGATGTTGATGTACAGGATCTGTCTGTAGAAGACGGCATTATGACAGTCAAGACATCATTCAATGATTTTGGCAAGGCACAGGACACTATTGAAAAGATTCTGCCAGGTGTAGAATTTGAAACATGCGAAACAACAATGCTGCCAAATGAATATGTTGATCTGACATCTGATGAAGATATTGAAGCTTATCATAAGCTGATGGATATGCTGGATGAAGTAGATGATGTAAACAAGGTTTACACAAATGTCCGCATTCCTTCTGAAGAAGAAACAGACGCATAAAAAATAAAGAGAGAAGCCATTATCTTATGACTTCTCTCTTTTTACGTAATGTGCTCCTTTGATTTCAAGATCAAGTAATCTTTTACGCTCTTCTTCTGGTAGTACGCTTGTATAGAGAAGAGTAGCGCGGTATTCCAGCTCACGCCATGGCTTTGGTATATCCGCAAAACGGGATGCTGTTTTAATATCATCACGCTTGCTATGAAGCCACTTTCTTCCCTGATCATTGAAGGCAAGTATTCTTAAAGTATCTAAAGGAGGAAGACTCTTCACTTCTTCACCAGTTACCTGTAGCATCATATGAACCATGGATCTTCTGATCCTGCCCGCTGTATATCTGTGTGTTACTGCTTTATTTAAAAATGCATCAAATGCAGAACACTGCATTGCATATTTCTTCATATGATTCTGAATGCCTTCTTTTATCAGAAACATCCTTTCAAGATCTTCAGTATCAGTCATTGAAATATACGTACGGAAGTATGGATAAAACTGTTCAATTGTTACATGCATACTGTTTTCCAGAACATCTGCCATAGGTGTATAGCCTTCAACAGATTTATGTTCCTTAAGTGCTTTACGGATCGCTAAAGCTGAAGCATTATCCTTGAGACTTTCATCCAGATACCCGCCGGTTCTCTGAATGACAACTGGTTTGATGGATGTATTTTTTATCTCTTTGAGATATGACACAGCAAGGATGTCATTCGGCATCATTGTACTGGTTAAAAGAGAATACGCTTTCGGATAAGATATGCCGGTATTCATGGCTGCTCTTAAATGATCAGGATTCACAGGCGTATCTGCAATATCAAGAAGATTTTTCAGATTCCCGCATTCACTGCCAAAAGATAAGCAGTCAATACCTGCTTTCTTTAAAAGAGTAATACCGCCATAGGCAAATTGAGAAGCAGCCTGCAGGGCATAGAAACATGGTAATTCAATAACGATATCTGCACCATTTCTGATGGCAGCTTCTGCCCGCTTCCATTTATCTACTATAGCCGGCTCACCACGCTGTACCCAGTTGCCGCTCATAACAGCAATAACCGTATCACAGCTAGTTAACTTCCTGGTCTCTTCTATCTGATAAGCATGACCATTATGAAATGGATTATATTCTGCAATTATTCCACAAGTACGCATGTTTTATATGATCCTTTCTGCTGGTTAATGATACAATAAAAACAGTTAATTATCACGAATGGGGTAAATCATTATGAACGAACAGAAACTTTCTTATCGTATTTTCGATGTTTCTGATCCAAAGGCTGTTGTTTTTACAGTCCATGGCATGCAGGAACATAAAGAACGCTATGAAGCACTTGCAAGTTGTCTGAACAAACACCAGATTGCCTGTATTAACTATGACCTGCCTGGTCATGGTGAAACAGCAGGTAATGAAGAAAACAAAGGCTGGTTTGGTGAAAATAATGGCTGGAAGGCTTTGGTAGACTCTGCTGCTGATATTGCCCTGATAGCCAGAAAAAAATATCCCGATGTACCGGTTGTTTATTTCGGCCATTCCATGGGTACAATGGTTGGCAGGGTATTCTTACAGAATTATGACCTTCTGATTGATGCCATGATACTTTCAGGAGCTCCAAATTATAATCCAGGCTGCCGTGTTGGTCTTGCTGTTGCGGATGCTGAGGCAAAGAGAAAAGGAAAAAGGGGACATTCCAAGCTATTGGATAAGCTTGCTACAGGTTCCTTTAACCAGGGGATCAAAGACCCACGTACAGAATTAGACTGGCTTTCCTATAATACAGACAATGTAGATAAATACATTGCGGATGAGTGGTGCGGTTTCCCGTTTACCATTCAGGGATATCATGATCTCTTTACATTAATGGTTAAAATGAACGATACATCCCTGTACAGATGCATGAATCCGGATATTCCGATTCTGTTCTTTGCGGGTGAAGACGATCCATGTACCGGTGGTGAGAAGGGGTTGAAGAAATCCATCCGGACCCTGAAAGATGCCGGCTATGATAAGATCGATACAAAGATATGGCCGTATATGCGTCATGAGACAATGCATGAAGATGATGCACCTGCAGTCATGGAATATGCTGCTGAGTGGATCACAAAAAATGTCTGATTCTTCTTTGATTCAAAGCAATTGAAAGCCATTTAAATGCGTTGACTTTATAAAAGTGTTTGCTATAATTATGAAGCGTTAGCGAGCGTGGAACTGACATGAGATGGGAAAGATCTGAACTCCTGGAAAATTCAGGAAGTGTAACATTTGATGAAGATGTTGAAATTGACCGTTCTGCTTTTGACAAAAACAAACGGATCAATGGTGCAGAGAATGTCCATATCGATGGCAGCGGCTGGCTGGATGATGAGAATGACCGCTTCTTTGTAAAACTGCATGTAACAGGTGATATGCTTGTCCCGGACAGCATTACGAATGAAGAGATCAGTGTCCCATTTGAAACCGAAAGTGATGAAGTCTATTCATTTGTACAAACAGATGAAGATGGTGCACGCATCGTTACAGATGAAGTCATCGATCTTCTTCAGGCAGTTGTGGATGACATACTGCTGGAAGTACCGTTAGAGGTGACGCATGCAGCAGAAGAGGATTATCCGGAAGGCGATGGCTGGAAGGTATACAGTGAAGCTGCATATGAGAGGAGCCGGAAAGATCATTTGGATCCGCGTCTGGCAAAACTCAGAGATTTCAAGAATGAACAGTAGGAGGTGCTAGACAATGGCTGTACAGCAGAGAAGAGTATCCAGGACAAGAAGAGATAAGAGAAGAACTCATTACAAGCTGACTGCTCCGACACTTGTTAAGTGTCCGGTATGCGGTGAGATGAAGCTTCCACATCATGCTTGCCCTAACTGCGGTAGTGTAGGCGGCGCAAATAAAAGTGCTGCTCCTGCAGATAACAAGTAATCTGATAGATGATCCTGTAAAAACAGGATCTTTTTTTTGCCTTTCTTATGCCTTTAATGAACCTGATTTAAAGAAAAAGGTTGTCGTTTTTTTACGAAGTGGTACAATTGTGACAGAAAGTGGAGCAAAGTGGGAGATACCGATATGGTCATGTTCATGGGTGAATACAGACATAATCTGGATTCAAAGAACCGTCTGATTATACCGGCCAAGTTCAGAGGTCAGCTTTCTACATCTGTTTATGTAACAGAGTGGATGGATGGATGCCTGGCTGCTTATGCAGAAAATGAGTGGACTGACATGATTACAAAGCTGAACCGCCTGCCTAAGACCAATAAAGCAGCTCGTGCCTATGTCAGAAGAATTACCGGCAAGGCAGATGAGTGCGGTATTGATGGACAGGGGAGAATCCTTTTACCCCAGTTTCTGGTTAGAGATGCAGGTATCCAGAAGGGATGCGTCATTATCGGAGTATCTGATCATTTCGAGATCTGGTCAGAAGAAAAGTATGACGCTTATGAAGAAGATTCTTCAGAAGACTTCGAGGATATGGCTGAATCATTAACGGATTTACTGCAATGAAACATACAGCTGTACTCCTGCATGAAACAGTTGATGCTTTATCTGTAAAACCAGATGGTATCTATGTTGACGGGACCCTTGGCAGAGGGGGACATGCCGGATTACTGATCTCGAAACTGACAACCGGTCATCTCTATGCATTTGATAAAGATGAACAGGCTATCAGCGAATCCCAAATCAATCTGAAGGACCATTTGGATAAAATCACGATGATTCATAATGATTTCCGTTCCATGAAAGAAGAACTGAATCAAAGAGGTATCTTCAAAGTGAATGGAATCATGATGGACCTGGGTGTATCCTCACCACAGTTTGATGATCCTGCCCGTGGCTTCAGCTATCGTTTTGACGCAAGATTAGATATGCGGATGAATCAGGAACAGAAGCTGGATGCTGAACAGATTGTCAATACGTATGACAGAAACGATCTGATCCGTATTCTGAAAGAATATGGGGAAGAAAGATATGCCTCACGTATTGCGGATGAAATTGTTAAAACAAGAAACGAAAAGCCGATTCATACAACGTTCGAACTTGTGGATGTTATCAAAAAGGCACTACCTGAAAGAGAACTTTACAAGGCACACCATCCGGCAAAGAAAAGCTTCCAGGCTTTACGGATTGCAGTAAATGATGAATTAGGCGCTCTGCAGAAAGGACTGGAAGAAGCACTCGGCCTGTTAGATGTTCATGGTAGATGTGCAGTTATTACATTTCAGTCTCTGGAAGACCGTATCGTAAAAGATACTTTTAAAGATTATTCCTCTGCTCCGTTTGTAGAACCAAGGATTCCTATTCCTTCTTCACAAATGGAGCAGGCCTCCTTCCAATTAATAACAAAGAAGCCGATTACGGCTGATGCGGAAGAAATAGAAAAGAATCACAGATCTCACAGTGCAAAGTTAAGAGTTATAGAAAGAATCAGGGGATAGATTTATGGCAAGAATCGTAAAGAAGAAAAAACAGAAAAAACATTTCAATTTTTTACGTTTCACTGCTTTGCTGTTCTTATTTTCAGGTATACTTTATCTCGGCAGCTCTCTGTTTTTGAGATCTTATAACAATGCCTTAAGCACAAAGACACAGTCCATCAATTCTGAAATCGCCACAATAGAGACACAGAATGAGGCTGTGAAAGTAGATATTCAGACATTAAGTTCCTCCGATCGTGTGGATCAGATTGCCGCAAACAGTGGGATGTCACACAATCAGAACAGTATCGTTACTGTTACTGATGGTTCTGCAGATGGAGAATAAGCAAAATGAGAAAAAAAAGACGCAATCACAGCTTTAGAAATATTTTTTTAATAGCATTGGCAGCGGTTGCTATGATCACTTCCGATGTTTTTTTCGTATCTGTCGCTAAAGTACATTTACGCAGTGGTACAGATTTATCCGTATATGCGGATTCCGCTAATACCCATACAGAAACAGAACAGGCTTTACGTGGAAATATTCTAGACCGCAATGGCAATGTCATTGCCCAGGATAACAGAACATACAACATTGTATGTATTCTCTCTTCTTCCAGACCATCTGCGGATGGTCAGATCAGTTATGTCAAGGATAAAGAAGATACAGCTCATAAACTGTCTTCTATTCTTCATATTGATGAGAATAAAATACTGGATTACCTGAATCAGGATAAATATCAGACGGAACTTGGAACCGGGGGCAGAAATCTGACCAAGAGTACGAAAGATGAAATTGAAGCTCTGAATCTTCCGGGTATTGAATTTACGGATTCTATCAAACGTGTCTATCCAAACCATACCTTTGCGTCAAATCTGATCGGATATGCGCAATCTGATGACTCTGGTTCTACAACCGGAAGGATGGGACTTGAATTATATTTAAATTCTTATCTGACTGGTAAAGATGGCTCCCGTACATATCAGGTTGATAAAGACGGATTTGTCCTTCCTGGCATGAAAGAAAATGTTGTCTCTGCTGTGAATGGAGATAATGTCTATCTCACTTTGGATGCAGGTATTCAGACAACATTGGAAGAAAGCATGTTAACAAGTAAGGATATGTTCGATGCCAGCCGTGTATGGGGCGGGGCAATGGAAATCAAAACAGGCAAAGTGATTGCCTGGGGACAGTATCCATCCTTTGACCCGAATACGCGGGATAACATAACTGATTTCAATAACACTGGTGCGCAGGTTCCTTATGAACCGGGATCTTCTTTAAAAACATTTACCTGGGCTGCGGCCATCAATGAAGGCAAATATGATGGTAATGCAAAGACAAACGGTAATGAGTACTGCTATGGCGCAGATTCCCATAACAATCCGGTACGTACCTCTGAGGCAAACTCCTATGGCTGTATCTATAATGCCCATGGACGTAAGTATGGACAGGTAGATTACGATCATGGCCTGATCTATTCCTTAAACACAGTAGCCGCTTCTATCCAGAACGAATTGATTACACCAGATACGCATCTGGAATATTTAAAGAAATTCGGTTTCTTCCAGAATGTAGATACGGATGGTTTACCAGAAGAGCCGGGATATCTGAATTTTACCTATCCATCTGATAAAGTTTCTTTATCTTATGGACAGGGATCCACTGTAACTATGCTGCAATTATTCCAAGCTTACTCTGCCATATTCTCAGATGGAACCATGGTAAAACCATACTTTGTGGAATCAATCCGTGATCCATATGATAATTCCAATGTCATCTATCAGGCAGATACTACCGTAGTAGGCAATCCGATTTCATCAGATACAGCCAAACATGTACAGTCCATTATGTATCACGTCGTCAATGACAATGACGGTACAGCCCATGGTTATGTGATTCCGGAATGTGATCTGATTGGTAAAACCGGTACAACGGAGTTCGCTACTGCAACCGCAGGCTATGATACCGGTATAACCATCAGTTCCATCATGGCAGCTATGCCGGCTGATAATCCACAGGTGCTTGTCTATTATGCTTTTGAAGCACCATATACCCAGGCTGCTTCTTATATGACAGAACCGGTTGTTTCCTTCTTCCGTAAGGTTGCCCAGAGCTATGGTTTTGCCAAAGGTCAAAACACAACCGCTTCAAATGAAACTTCAGTTGTCTCTGATACTGAAACAGAGATGCCTTCTTTACTCAACCATACTCTGGATTATGCAAATGCTAAACTTGCAAACAGCGGGGCAGAAGTTATAACACTTGGATCAGGTACCAATGTCATCGATCAGTTCCCGCAGGCAGGTTCTACAGTAAACGGTGGTGAGAGAGTATTCCTGTTAACAGATGCGGCCTCATTTACCATGCCGGATTTAACTGGCTGGACAAGAAAAGATGTAGCAGCCTTATGGGCGGTTACCGGCTTTGGATTTGAATTCAGTGGAGAAGGGATAGTCACCTCACAATCGATACCGGCAGGTACAACCGTCAATAAGGGTACTGAGATTCAGGTTGTCTTTGGAACCTGAGCATACTATAATCGAAACGCATGTTATGGAGGTCAGAATGCCTTTAAATCTGTTAATCGGCTTACTAGTCAGTCTTATTGCAGTACTGATATTAATGCCGCCGTTTATTAAATATTTAAAAAAACTTTCTTTCCGTCAGAGTATCAGTGAATATGCTCTGGCTGATGATCAGAAAAAAGCAGGAACTCCGATCATGGGAGGCATCCTCTTTATTATCGTACCAGTCGTCATGACATTGCTTTTATCATCTGAAGCCCGTAAGGATCTGGATGTCTGGATTATTATTCTTGCCTTTGTAGGTTATGGATTCATTGGTTTTATCGACGATGATCTGATTGCTGTAAAGAAGAACAATGTTGGTTTAACACCAAAGCAGAAGTTTGGCTTACAGCTTTTATTAGCAGTTGTCTTCTTCTTCCTGTACAGGTCCCGTGCAGAATTATCTGTAACAATTCCATTTACGGATCATATATGGCATCTTGGCTGGGGATATTTCATTTTGGTTCTGTTAATGTTTACCGGTTCTTCCAATGCAGTAAATCTTACAGATGGTATGGATGGCTTATCCTCTGGTGTTACTATCATTGCCCTGATTCCTTTCTTCATCATCAGCATGGTTCAGAAAAGAACAGATATTCAGTTATTCATCATATGTCTCATTGGTGCTTTACTAGGATATTTATGGTATAACAAAAAACCTGCAAAAGTATTCATGGGAGATACGGGTGCCCTTGCCTTAGGCGGTGTATTAGCTGCCTTAGCCATGGTATTAAAGGAAGAACTTGCTCTGGTATTAATAGCGGGTGTTCCGGTTATTGAAACCTTATGTGTCATCATCCAGCAGGTATCTGTACGTACCCGTCATAAAAGAGTATTCCCTTATACACCGATTCATTATGCTTTCCGTATTAAGGGAATGGAGGAAACACATATTGTCCTGATGTTCTGGATTGTGGAAGCTGTATTTGCGGCACTAGGCTTATTTGTGGCATTACATTGAAATCCGTTTATACGGATTTTTTTAAAATTCAGGAACAATGACCGCAGATATACAATTATTTGATATAATATTGCAATTGTATGGGGAAAGAAAATTCATTAGAGGTTTATGATATTCATAATACGGCGGTACAGATGATCATGGTCATCAAGATGCAGCAGCTGATCCGTGAAGAGCTTCCAAGTCTTACCTATGCGAATCTGGAAGATTATCTCGATCGAGATCTCTGGCAGAATGAACTGCCGCATACGCTGAATCAGGCATGCGATCAGATAATGCATGTCAATGCGGATGATATTGTACGGTATCTTTCCCGTAAGGCAATTTATGCAGGAAGAAAAGAAAACCTCAGTGATTTCACTGATGTCATAGGAGGAAATTAATTTATGGCAGTAAAAAAGAAAGTAAAAAAGAGCAGGCTGTTTATCCTTGCTTTAATTGTTGCAGTTATTGCTGTTCTTGTTGGAACAACTGCTACAACAATTAAGGACAATCTGAACCTGGGCCTGGACCTGCAGGGTGGTTTTGAAATCCTGTATCAGGTAGAACCGTTAAATAAGGGCGGTGATGTTGACATGAATGCAGTGGTAAATTCCATATCCAAACGTGTCAACGTATTAGGTGTCAGTGAACCTAATATCACTGTTGAAGGCGGCAACCGTGTCAGAGTTCAGCTTGCTGGAATCAAGGATCAGGATGAAGCCCGTGAAATGATTGGAACAACGGCTAATCTGACATTCCGTGATGTGGATGATAATGAACTTGCGGATTCATCTATCCTTGCGGAAGGCGGCGCAAGTCTTGCCTATGATCAGAATAACCAGCCGGTTGTTTCCCTGAAAATCAAGGATCAGAAGAAATTCGGTGAGATCACTAAGGAAATCTCAGAAAAGACCAATGGCAACAACATCATGGTTATCTGGCTGGATTATCAGGATGGTGAAAGCTATACCGAAGAAGCAGCCAAGGCTAACCAGGGAGAAGAACCAGCTTATATCTCTGCGGCATCTGTAAACAGTGAGATTACAGGTGACTGTCAGATCAGCGGTAACTTTACCGAAGAAGAAGCAAGAGAACTTGCCAATCTGATTAACTCTGGTTCATTACCAGTTAAGATGACTGAAATTTCTTCTAATGTTGTTTCAGCTGAATTCGGTAATGATGCACTTCATAAAACAGCAATTGCTGGTGCACTTGGCATTGCCTTAGTCATGTTATTTATGATTATCAGATACAGAGTTCCGGGCATTGTTTCAGCAGTTATGCTGGTCGCATATATCTGGGCGGTATTTGGCATTTATTCCTTAATGGGAGCTGTCTTTACCTTATCTGGTATTGGTGCACTTGTACTTGGTGTTGGTATGACAGTCGATGTCAATATCATTGACTTTGAAAGAATCCGACAGGAGTTATGGAAGGGCAGAAGCGTAGAAAATGCTGTTCGTGAAGGACAGACACAATCCTTCTCTGCTATCTTTGACTCACAATTTACAACATTAATTACTGCATTAATCATGTATATCTGGGGCACAGGCTCCGTTAAGGGATTTGCGACGATGTTAATCATCACGGTTATCATGACCATGGTACTTAACGTTGCCTTAAGCCGTATCTTATTAAGATTAATTGTCAGCTCACATGTTGCGGATAACCATCCGGGATGGTTCGCAGTCAAGAAAGATCAGATTCCGGATGTATCCAAGGGAGAAACACGTTTCTACTCCGATACACATCACTTCGACTATGCCGGTAAGGCTAAATATGTCATCCGTACAGCTTTAGCAATATTTGCGATTGCATTAATCTGCGGGATCTTCAATACAGCAAGAGGCAATGACTTTGTCGATCTTGGCATTGACTTTGCGTCTGGTACCAAGATTACCGTTAACTCTGATCATGAGATTTCTACAGATGATGTACAGAAAGAAATGGAATCTCTTGGCTATAAGGATTTCAGCTATCAGTCCGCAGGGGATGATACGGTTTACGCTATTACTACAAAGTCACTGGATACAGAAGATCTGACAAAGCTGAAGGCATATCTGAAGGATGCCTTTGGTGAAGAGGCTAACGACAACGTTGTTACACCAGTTGTTGGTAAGGATCTTGTCAGAAATGCATTGATTCTGACATTAGTAGCCTGGGCTGCTATGCTGGTCTATATCACTTTACGATATCAGTGGGATTATGCATTAGGATGCCTGGTCGCATTGTTCCATGATGTATTCATGGTTCTTTCATTCTTTGTCATCTTCCGCTTTGAAGTCAATACTGAACTTGTTTCCGTATTATTGACAATCATTGGTTATTCCATCAATAACTCAATCATTGTCTTTGACAGAATCCGTGAGATCATGGCAGATAAGAAGAACGCTTCCATGAAACCGGAGGATTACACAAAGGTTGTTAACGATGCTTTGGATGCGACAATTCATATGTCATTCTATGGATCATTAACGACATTGTTCCCGGTTATATTCCTTCTGCTTATTGGATCACGTGCTATCTTCACATTCAACTTTGCAATGTTTGTTGGTCTGATTGCTGGCACATTCTCTTCTATCTTCATTGCACCAACGGTATGGAAGTACATGCGTATCCATCATAAGGCAAAGGATAAACCAGCTAAGAAGAAGGTTAAGAAGGCAAAGAAAGAACAGCTTGATGAATATACCATCAAGGGAATCAACGCTTAAGTAATGTTTATTGAGGACAGTGTGTTTTCACTGTCTTCATTTATTTCGGGGAGGATATATGATCAAGGCAGTACTATTTGATTGTGACGGTCTGATGTTTAATACAGAACGTGAATCACAGAAAATGTGGAAAGAAGAGGCAGATAAGTTTGGCGTTACAATACCTTCATCTTTCTTTGTAATCTATACAGGAGCACGCAAGGATGTAGATGTATCCTGGTATTATGGAAACGTCCCTCACTTTAAAGAAATTCAGGATAATATGGCAAAGCGCCGCTTTGACCTGAATCACTGGAAAACATTCTATCCGGATAAACTGAATAAAAAGGGACTGGTACAATTAGAAAACTATCTGCATGAGCATCATATACTGCATGCGGTTTGTTCTTCCAGCTCGCATGAATACGTAGAATGCCTTTTAAATACAGTATCTACACCTATGCACTTTGATGCGATAGTTGGTGGCAATGAAGTTAAGCATGGTAAGCCTGCCCCGGATATCTTCTTAAAGGGTGCAGAGATACTTCATGTAAAACCAGAAGAATGTCTTGTATTAGAAGATTCCAAGAATGGAATACTGGCAGCCCATGCGGCGGGAATGCATTCCTGCTTTATAGAAGATACCGTAAAGAAGGACTCTGAAATGATGTCTGTGCTTGAATATGAGAAGAAAGACCTGTCTCAGGTCATCGATCTTCTGGAGGAAATCAATCATGAGTGAAGCTTCATGGCGTGAAGAATTTATCAATAAAAATACCCTGATCTGGGGATATGGCATGGAAGGAAGATCTACTTACAGGTTTATTCGTTCTTTACTGCCAGAACAGGTTATTACCATTGCGGATGGCGGTAAAGGATTAGATAAAGCAAAGGATGAAACAGAACATACGATCTGTGTAACGGATAAGGATCTGGATTTCAGCAAATATGATCTGATTATGAAAGCTCCCGGTATTGTCGTACCGGAAGGAATGGATACCACCCAGATCAGTGGGGAAACACAATTGTTTTTAAAACATTACCGTAATCGTACCATCGGTATTACCGGCACAAAGGGCAAGTCTACGACAACATCATTAACAGCAGCTGTCTTAAGTCAGAAATACAAGACCGTATTAGTCGGTAATATCGGCAAAGCATGCTTTGACTGTATTGATGAGATGGAAAATGGGGCTCTTGCGGCTTTTGAAATATCCTGTCATCAGCTTGAATTCTGTCCTTATTCTCCTCATGTTGCGGTGTATCTGAATCTCTATGAAGAACATCTGGATCACTATGGCACCTTAAAGAAGTATGGTGATGCCAAGTTTAACAACATCCTGCATCAGAAACAGGGTGATTATGCCATCATGCATGAAATGTTAGGCCAATATGGTTATCTGGACAGATCTCCTGTAAAGCCAGTGCTGATAGGTAAGGATATTTATGCCAAAGATCATACCCTCCTTATACCAGGTCACACTCTTGAAGTAAAGGACTGTCATCTGATTGGAGAACATAACTATCAGAATCTTGCAGTTGCGTATGCAATCGGGAATATTTATGGTATTTCTGATGATGAATTCCTTAAGGCGGCTGCTTCTTTCAAACCGCTTCATCACCGTCTTGAATACATCGGTACCTATGATGGTATTCAGTATGTCAATGATTCCATATCTACCATCGGCCAGGCATGCATACAGGCATTAAAATCAGTATCCGATACAGATGTTGTATTAATCGGTGGTATGGACAGAGGCATTGAGTATCATGAATTAGAAAACTATCTTCATGAACATACAGATATCAAAGCTGTATTCATGTATGCATCAGGACACAGAATCTTACAGGAAATGAAGGATAAAGGGTGGAACAGAGAAGGCTTCTATCAGGTGAATGATCTTTATGAAGCCATGTCTCTTGCCAAGAATATATGTCATAAAGGACATACGATTCTCTTATCACCAGCGGCTTCTTCTTATGATCATTTCAAGAATTTTGAAGAACGTGGTGATGTCTTTAAGAAATTAGCGGAGCAGTCATGAAGTGGAATATTCTTCATATAGATGAAAGTAGATTTTCCCAAAAGTGGGGAACCGGAAAACTGACATCCAGACTCCTGGCTGCTTCAGATCTTTCTGATGAACAGATTGCGGAATTATTGCGTGGGGATGATCATCTGAAATTATCAGAGTCAGATTGTGTACAAAGAGCATGCCAGCGTATTCTTCAGGCTAGAGATAACCATGAAAAGGTATTTGTTGGCGGGGATTATGATTGTGATGGTGTATGTGCTACTGCCATCATGAAGGAAACCCTGAATACCCTTGGTATAGAAAACGGCTATTATATCCCTGACCGTTTTAAAGAAGGCTATGGTCTGCATGCTGAGACGGTTCAGATGGCCTGTGACAAAGGATATTCCCTGATCATTACTGTTGATAATGGAGTCAAGGCACATGAAGCTTTACAGAAAGCAAAAGAACTAGGCATAGATGTGATTGTGACAGACCATCATGTCATTGAAGAAGATATCGAGGCTGATATTGTTGTACATCCGGATTATATGGAAGATGATTTTGCCTATTTATGTGGTTCTGGTGTCGCATTAGAACTGTCTTTTAATCTGATTGGAATGAATCATGATAATCTGATCGCTCTTGCAGCGGTTGCCTCTATTGGCGATGTGATGCCATTATGGCGTGAGACCAGACGTATCGTTAAGCGTGGACTGGCCTTATTAAAACAGGGCATACCATTCTCGTTAGCTCAACTATTGTATCCTGGTGCAGAAGTAGATGAGACAGCGGTAGCTTTCAATATTGTTCCAAAGCTGAACAGTGTAGGGAGAATGAGTGATTTAGGTAATGTGAATACAGTACCTTTATATCTGATCACTAAAGACAAAGAAGCTTCTGCCAATTATGCAAGACAATTGAATCATATCAATGATGTCCGTAAATCCTTATCCGAATCAGAAAGCAGAATTGCGGAAAACAGTCTTGATGAGAAAGATTTCCAATTAATCTATCAGCCTGATTTCCATGAAGGTATATGCGGCTTAGTGGCAGGCAGAATTGCCAATAAAGTACATAAGCCGGTACTTGTTATGACAGATCATGATGATCTTATTAAAGGAAGCGGGCGCAGTGTACCAGGCTTCAATATGTTTGCATTCTTCTCTTCTTTTGAAGAAACTGTATCTTTCGGTGGTCATGAGATGGCTGTCGGTATTTCTGTTTATAAAAAAGACTATCCTCTTTTTCAACAGCATATTGAAGAAAAGATAAAACAGGAAAACTTTGTTTTTCAGGATGAAGAAGAGAAGGCTGTTGCGATTCATGCGGATGATATGACCTTTGATAACATCATGGACTTAAAGCGTCTTTCTCCTTATCCAAAGGAACTTATTAAACCATACTTTGCGGTATATGGCGGAACAATTGAGAACCGTCGTGAAACTGCCAAAACAATCAAGTATGAAATGCATGGTGATAAAGGCCAGTATGAAGCACTCTTATATAAGCGTAAGGGATTAGCTGAACCCAAGCATCCTTCCTGCTTTATCGGGACACCTGGCATCAATCGTTTTCGTGGACACATCACATTACAGCTGATCGTGGAAGATATACAGTAAAAATGTCCTAAACGATGTATAATATTTGCGTATTTTAATAACGGAGGAATACAGAACTATGGCTTTGAATCTTGCGGACTATGTCGCTTCTATTCAGGATTTCCCGGCAAAGGGAATTCTCTTCAGAGATGTTACACCAATGGTCCAGGACCCTGAGGCTTTTAAGGAATCAGTACATCAGCTTGCTGAATTTGGTAAAAAGGTAAATGCAGACCTGGTTGTAGGACCAGAGGCAAGAGGATTTATCTTCGGATGCCCGGTTGCTCTTGAAATGGGTGTCGGCTTTGCGCCAGTCAGAAAACCTGGCAAGCTTCCACGTGAAGCTATTTCCTGCAAATATGATCTGGAGTATGGCTCTAATGAAGTATGCATGCATAAGGATGCAGTAAAGCCTGGCCAGAGAGTACTTATTGTAGATGATCTGCTTGCGACAGGCGGTACAGCAGAAGCCAGTGCCAAGATGATTGAAGAACTTGGCGGTGTTGTTGCCGGATGTGCATTTGTCATTGAACTGTATGGCAATGGCATGGCAGGAAGAGAAAAGCTTGGCAAGTATGAAGTATGCTCACTTCTGAAGATGTCAGATAACTGAGCATAGATTCATAAGCGCTGAACATAAGGCATGGAATTCAATTTCAGATTGAAGCGTGCCTTTTTCATTATTAACTGTTATAGAAAGCAACCATTGAAAAGTTGCGGTATACTGTAGACAACAGAAAAGGGGTGAGAGTATATGCGTGAAAAGAAAAATCCGGGTGTAGAAGATGTAATCAATGAAGCAGAAACATACATCCATAATCCTGACAGTATTGCTCTCATCAAAAAGGCTGTCAATTATGCGGCTGAAAAGCATGCGGGACAATTCAGAAGATCAGGAGAGCCATACTTTGTTCATCTGGTAAATGTTGCCTATCTGTTAACAACACTCAAAGTAGGTCCGAAAACAATTGCGGCAGGTTTTCTGCATGATGTTATTGAAGACTGCGGTGTCAGTCATGATCAGTTAGCCGCTGACTTTGATGATGAAATTGCAGATCTTGTTGAAGCAGTCACCAAAGTAGGAACCTTGCAGTACAGAGGAAAGGACGATCCGGAATATCAGGCTGCCAACCATCGCAAGATCTTCATTGCCATGGCCAAGGATATCCGCGTCATTCTGATCAAGCTGTGTGACCGTCTGCATAATATGCGTACATTACAATATCAGCCAGAAGCTTCCCAAAAGCGTATAGCGGCAGAAACATTGGATGTATATGCACCAATTGCCCATCGTTTAGGTATCAGTTCCATCAAGAATGAACTGGAAGACTTAAGTTTTTATTACCTGAATCATGAGGAATATCATGAAATAGCCCGTCTTGTAGAAGCCAAGAAGACAGAACGTGATGCGGCTGTAAACAAGATGATTCAGGAAATATCGGACATGCTGAAGGCAGAAGGTTTACAGTTCCGTATCTTCGGCCGTTCAAAGCATCTGTATTCCATCTATAACAAGATGGTCAAGAAACATAAGCGCTTTGATCAGATTCTGGATTTATTGGCTATCCGTATTGTGACAGATACAGAATTACACTGTTATGAAATACTTGGTTACATTCATAACAAATACAAGCCTATTCCGGGTCGTTTGAAAGATTATATTGCCGTACCGAAAACTAATATGTACCAGTCCCTGCATACAACCATCATTGGCGATAACGGGAAGATATTTGAAGTACAGATCCGTACAGAAGAAATGGATGCTGTCGCTGAAAGAGGTGTTGCGGCACACTGGCGCTACAAAGAAGGTACCAAATACAATGCCAGAGAAGAACAGAAGGAAATTGAAGACAAGCTTTCCTGGTTCAAGAATTTTGCGACATATTCTGAAGAAGAAAGTTCCAATGAATCCGCTTCAGAATATATGGCAACCCTTCAGCATGATGTATTTGAAGCTAACGTTTATGTCATGACACCTAAGGGAAGAGTCATTGACCTTCCTAATGGTGCAACTCCGATTGACTTTGCCTATCGTGTCCATACCGATGTCGGACATACATGTGTTGGTGCCATCGTCAATGGCATCATGGTTCCTTTAAATACAGAATTGCAGACAGGGGATGTAGTAGAAATCAAAACCCGTAAAGGAAGCGGACCTTCTGAAGACTGGCTGTCCTTTGTCAAGACCAACCAGGCCCGTAACAAGATCCGCAGTTACCTGCAGAAAAAGGAAACTGAGAAACGTTCCGAGATGATTGATCAGGGCGAAAAGATGCTGCGAGATGAATTAACCAAACGCGGCTTTGACGCCAAGGAATACATGGATAAAAAGAAACTGGAAAACATTTATCATGATTTCCAGGTAGGTACTTACATTGATTTCATGTATGGCATTGCTGTTCGTTCTATCAATCCTACCGTTGTCTGTGAAAAGCTGACCCGTCAGAAAGCAAGGATGAGTGATGAAATCATTGCCCATCGTCTGATGGAAAGAGATGTCCCAAAAAGCAGAAATACAAAGACCGGTCTTGTTGTACCGGGCATAGACAATATGAAAATGTCTATTGCCCAATGCTGTTTACCGGTTTATGGAGACAGAATCAAGGGCTTTATTACCAAAGGGGAAGGCATCAAGGTACATCGTGCCGATTGTCCGAATATCCAGACTCCTGATGCAAGATTAATTGATGTCGAATGGGATGAAGGGGATCCGGAAAGAACGTATGAATCAGATATCCGGATTATTGCCCATGACCGCAGCTTCCTGCTTACCGATCTTGTGACCGTTGTTTCTCAATATAAAGCACCGATGGAAAAAGTCAGTGCAACCGTGAACCATGAAACCCTGACATCCACCATGAAGATGACATTAAGAGTTCATGATCTGACCCATCTGAACAATGTTATGGCAAACTTACGTAAAGTAGAATCGGTTATCTCGGTAGAAAGAGAAACCCATTAATAAAGCTTGTATCAAAACATAAAAAAGTTTATAATCCTAACCGTAACAAAAGAGATCCACTGAAGGAGAAAAACTACTGTTTATATGGCAAAAAGAGAGGATGCGTATGCTGAAAGCATCTGCCATAAAGCATCAGTCAGACACTCCTGAGGATTTATCCTGAAATAACAGTAGGGATAAACGTATAACCGCGTTAAGGAATAAGCGCATATCTTTAAAAGATATGAACTGAGGTGGTACCGCGCATACAGGCGTCCTTAGAACAAAGGGCGCTTTTTTATTTATAAAGGAGGCTATTATGACTAGTTATCAGACCCCGCGTGGAACATATGACATTCTGCCAGAAGACATGGCAGCCTGGCATGAAGTGGAAGATCTGATCCGTGAAGAGACAAAACTTTACCGGTATCAGGAAATTCGTACGCCATATTTTGAAAATACGAATGTTTTCGCAAGAGAAAATGATTCATCTGATATGGTGAATAAAGAAATGTATACATTCTCCATGGGTAATGAATCCTATACCTTGCGTCCGGAAGGAACAGCAGGTGTTATACGTGCCTTTGATCAGCATAAACTGTATGGATCCATGGAATTACCGACAAGGTTCTATTACATGGGTGCCATGTTCCGTCATGAACGTCCCCAGAAGGGCAGACAGCGTCAGTTTACCCAGTTTGGTGTAGAGAATATCGGTGCCCGTTCACCTGAACTGGATGCCGAGACGATTGCTCTTGGGTATGACATTGTCAAAAAGATGGGTATTTCCAGTATCAGGGTATGCATTAATACATTAGGTGACGATGCCTCTAGAGCTGCCTATCGTAAGGCATTAAAAGAGCACTTCGCACCTCATCTTGATGAATTATGCAGTGACTGTCACCGCCGCTATGAACAGAATCCGTTACGTATTCTCGATTGCAAGGTAGACCATGATAAAGACTGCATGAAGAGTGCACCTAAGCTGGAAGATTATCTGAATGACGAATCAAAAGAATATTTTGAAAGAGTATTGAAGGCATTGGATGCTCTGCATATTCCATATGAAGTAGATGATCGTCTTGTAAGAGGTCTTGACTACTATACACATACTGTATTTGAAGTCGTATCCACCAGACCGGAAAGTGGCGCCCAGGCAACGGTATTTGCGGGAGGTCGTTATGATCACTTTGTAGAATATTATGGTGGTCCTGAAATGAGCGGTATCGGCTTTGCGATTGGTCTGGAAAGACTGATCTCTCTTGCAAAAGAAGAAGGGCATGTCTTTAAGGATGAATCCCCATTAGATGCCTATGTCATTGGTTTAGGTAATGTGAGCGATGCGGTATTGAAGATTGTTGAAGATCTGCGTCATGCCGGTTTTACAGCAGAAGGCAACTTTGTAAAGAGAAGCCTGAAGGCACAGTTTAAATCTGCCGATCGTAAGAAAGCAGAATATATTATCATCATTGGTGAAGATGAAGTTAAGAACGGAACATTGAATATCAAGAAATCCGGAGAAAAGGAACAGCAGAGTCTTAAGGCAGATGAACTGATTTCCTTTATGAATGAGAGAAGGTAACAGATATGGAAAGAACACATGAAAACGGTACATTGCGTGCCTCAGATGCTGGCAAATCCGTCACTCTGATCGGCTGGGTTGCCAAGCGCAGAAATCTTGGATCACTCGTCTTTATTGACTTGCGTGACAGATCCGGTATTGTCCAGGTTACATTTGATGAAACCATGGCTGACCAGGTCAGGGATGTCAGAAATGAATACATCCTTCAGGTATGGGGAACTGTACAGTTACGTAAGGATGCCAATCCTAAGATGGCTACTGGTGAAGTAGAAGTACATGCAGAAAAGGTTGTTATTGTAAATACATCCGATACACTGCCGATTGATCTTTCAGATAACACAACATCCTCAGAAGACACAAGACTGAAGTACAGATATCTGGACTTACGCAGACCAACATTACAGAAGAATCTGATGTTAAGACACAGAATCTGCATGATTGCCCGTGAAACTCTTGATAAAGAAGGATTTGTCGAAGTAGAAACACCTATTCTTGCCAAGAGTACACCGGAGGGAGCACGTGACTATCTGGTTCCTTCCCGTATTTACAATGGCAAGTTCTGGGCATTGCCGCAATCTCCACAGATCTACAAGCAGCTGCTTATGATTGCCGGTATGGAGAAGTACTTTCAGATCGCAAGATGCTTCCGTGATGAAGACCTGCGTGCAGACCGTCAGCCTGAGTTCACCCAGATTGATATTGAAATGAGTTTTGGCGATGAAGATACAATCTTCGGTATCGTTGAAAATCTGATGAAACAGATCTTCAAAGGTACAGTTAACTACGAACTGGAAGATCATTTCATCCGTATTCCTTGGGAAGAGTGCATGAGAAGATTTGGCTCTGATAAACCGGATATGCGCTTTGGTAATGAAATTCAGGATGTAACAGATCTTTTCAAGAACACCGAATTCCAGGTATTCAGAAAAGTCGCAGATGATCCTAAGGGAATGATTGGTGCTCTGAAGTTTGAAAACATGCAGGATAAGTATTCCCGCAAGGGTCTTGATAAATTACAGGAATTTGTAAAGAACGGCTTCAAGGCCAAGGCTCTTGCATATCTGAAGATGGCTGATGGAAAGCTTTCCGGCTCTGTTGTAAAGCCATTATCAGAAGAAGAGAAGAATGCCTTAATTGAAAGATTAGACATCAGGGATGGCGATCTTGTATTAATGATTGCGGATAATAACCGTATTACCGAAACATCTCTTGGTGCATTAAGAGTCAGAATTGCCCATGAACAGAATCTGATTCCACAAGGACAGAACTACAAGTTCTTATGGGTGACAGACTTCCCGATGTTTGAGTGGAGTGAAGAAGAAAACAGATGGGTAGCAGCACATCATCCATTTACAGCGCCTAATGATGAAGATGTTGATAAACTTCTGACTGATCCTGAACACTGCTATTCACGTGCTTACGATCTTGTCTTAAATGGTTATGAACTGCTTTCCGGTTCTATCCGTATTCATGATCAGGCACTACAGGAAAAGGTCTTTGAAGCAATTGGGCTTTCACCAGAAAAGGCCAAGGAAAGATTCGGCTTCTTCTTAGATGCATTCAAGTTTGGCACACCGCCTCATGGAGGTGTCGGTATTGGTCTGGAAAGACTGACTATGGTCTTAGCTGGAACTGACAATATCCGTGATGTTGTTGCCTTCCCGACAACAAACTCTTCTCTGGATCTGATGAGTGAAGCTCCGGGTGATGTTGACCAGCAGCAGCTGGATGTATTGGGCATTGAAGTTTCCGAAAAGAAATAATGTTGTCCGTATTATAAAATCGCATATAATATATTCATATTGAATCAGGAGAAAAACTATTTATGAGCAACTTTTGGGCTAGCCTTGGATTTACCTTATTAGGTGTATTAATCGGTGGAATTGTTGTATTCTTCTGGAGCAGACACTACTTCCAGAAACAGATTGAAGATAATCCGCCTATTACAGAAAAACAGATTCGTGCCATGTTCATGCAGATGGGACGCAAGCCATCTGAATCACAAGTACGTAATGTCATGCATTCCATGGGCTTGAAGACAGATTCTGAAAGAGCACAGGAAAAGGCATCCGGTAAGAAAAAGTAATAAAAGACATAAGGAATTCTGACTTTAGGATTCCTTTGTTTTTATGTTATCTAACAATGTTCAAAGAACATGCTACAGATTATTTAAAATGTCAGTAAAGTGCTTTTGCAAACCGTTACAGAGATACTGTAATTTGAACATCTTGCGTTGTATAATATAGAGGCGAAAACAGGAGGACATATGAGTACTGAAAACAAAAAGGTTTTCGAAGCCATGGATGGTAACCAGGCTACTGCTCATTCTGCGTATGCTTTCACAGAAGTAGCTGGTATCTATCCTATTACGCCATCGTCTCCGATGGCAGAACACATTGACGACTGGGCAACAGCTGGTCGTACAAATGTATTCGGCGACAGAGTCAAGGTCGTCGAGATGCAGGCTGAAAGTGGTGCCGCTGGTGCTATCCACGGTGCCCTGCAGGGTGGTTCCTTAGCAGCCACATTCACTGCATCACAGGGTCTGTTATTAATGATCCCGAATATTTACAAGCTGAAGGGTGAAATGCTGCCAGGTGTTATTCACGTTGCAGCACGTACAGTCGCAACTCACACACTGTCTATCTTCGGTGATCACTCTGATGTTTATGCATGCCGTCAGACGGGTATCGTAATGATGTGCTCTCATTCCGTACAGGATTGTATGGATCTTGCTGGTGTTGCACATCTGATTGCTATTGACGGAAGTGTTCCGGTTATGCATTTCTTCGATGGTTTCCGTACATCTCATGAGTACGACAAGATCGAAGTTATGGATTATGACTTCTTAAAGAGTCTGTTACCAATGGACAAGGTTGAGGCATTCAAGGCACATGCTCTGAACCCACATACAAACCCGGTTGTCCGTGGTACTAACCAGAACGATGATATCTTCTTCCAGTTAGAAGAAGCTCAGAACAAGCATTATGATGCTATTCCGGATATCGCTGCCAAGTACATGAAGAAGGTTTCCGACTATACAGGCCGTAACTATGCTCCATTCGTATATGTTGGTGCACCGGATGCTGAAAGAGTTATCGTTGCTATGGGTTCTGTAACAGATACAATTACAGAAACAATCAACACTCTTGTAAAGCGTGGTGAAAAGGTAGGCTTAATCAAGGTTTATCTGTTCAGACCATTCTCCCAGAAGTATCTGGAAGCAGTTCTTCCTTCTACAGTTAAGAGAATTGCAGTTCTCGATCGTGCCAAGGAAGTTGGTACAAGAGAACCTCTGTTCCTGGATGTATGCTATGCATTAAGAAATCATAAGGACATCAAGTTCATTGGTGGTCGTTATGGTCTGTCTTCAAAGGATACAAACCCATCTGATATCAATGCAGTATTTGAAGAGCTCAAGAAGGATGATCCTAAGGAAGAGTTCACAATCGGTATTGAAGATGATGTAACTGATCTGTCTCTGGATCCGGTTGATATCCATGTTGATGCAGATTACACATCATGTCTGTTCTATGGATTAGGTTCTGATGGTACTGTTGGTGCCAACAAGTCTACTGTTAAGATCATTGGTAACAACACAGATCTGTATTCTCAGGCTTACTTCGCTTATGACTCCAAGAAGGCTGGTGGAACAACAAGATCTCACCTGAGATTTGGTCCTACACCAATTCATTCTCCTTATTACATTGATAAGGCTGACTTCATTTCTTCTTCTCAGGAATCTTATGCATTTAAGTTTGATATGGTCAGAGATCTGAAGGAAGGCGGAACATTCTTACTGAATACAACTATTCCTGCTGATCAGATCGAAGACAGACTGCCTAACAGAATGCTGAAGGGCTTAGCTGACAAGCATGCAAAGTTCTACATCATTGATGCAAACAAGATTGCCCGTGCTACTCATATGGGTACACATACAAATACAATCCTGCAGTCTGCATTCTTTAAGCTGAATGAACAGATCATGCCTTATGACAAGTCTCTGAAGCTGATGCAGGATTCTGCCCGTACAACATATGCCCGTAAGGGTCAGGATGTCGTTGATAACAACATCGCTGCTATCAATGAAGGTGCTGCCGGACTCGTTGAAGTTCCTGTTAAGCCAGAATGGTCTAACCTGACAGTTAAGCCTCAGTTATATGAGTTAACTGGTGATGATCATTATGATAACTTCGTTCAGAGAATCAATGCTCTGGGTGGTTATGATATGAAGGTTTCTGACTTCGTCAAGGATGGAAACCTTGATGGTTCCTTACCAGAAGATATCGCCTTCAGAGAGAAGAGAAACATCGCTTCTTATGTTCCTGAATGGAATGCTGACAAGTGCATTGAGTGTGGTCAGTGTGCATTTGCATGTCCACATGCAACAATCCGTCCATTCTTAATGACAGAAGAAGAGACAAAGAAGGCTTCTGAGATTGCTCAGGAGAACGGCTTTGAATTAACATACAAGGATCCATCACCACTCTATGGCAAGGCTAAGGAAGATGGTCTGAAGTTCAGAATCCAGCTTGCTACAGAGAACTGCGTAGGATGCGGCGTATGTATCACAGTCTGCCCGGTTGGTGATGGCACTAAGGAAAACCCTAAGGCTCTTGTTGCTAAGCCAATTGCTACACAGACAAAGCAGGAACCAGTTGCTGATTACCTGTACAAGGAAACACCTGAGAAGCCACAGTATGGCAACCAGAACACAGTAGCTGGTATCGGTCTTGACCGTCCATACTTCGAAGTTTCCGGATGCTGCCCAGGATGCGGTGAAGCTCCATACTACAGACTTGTTTCACAGATGTTTGGAAGAGATATGCTTGTTGCCAATGCTACAGGCTGCTCCATGATCTACTGCTCCGCAGTTCCTTCTACACCATTTGCTACAAACAATGATGGTGAAGGTGTTGCATGGGCTAACTCTCTGTTTGAGGATAATGCTGAATACGGATTTGGTATGGCTATCGCTCAGACTCAGAAGGAAGCAAGAATCCTTCGTATCATGGAAGAAAACATGGACAAGGTTGAACCTGAACTGAAGAAGGATTTCGAAGACTACAAGGCTGCTAATGATGACCGTGACAAGCAGAGAGCTATCAAGGATAAGCTCGTTGCTGATCTGAAGGCTTCCAAGGTTGAGGAAGTCAAGCCATTACTGGAGATGGAGAGAGATCTCGTTTCCAAGTCCTGCTGGATCATCGGCGGCGATGGCTGGGCATATGATATCGGTTATGGTGGACTTGACCATGTCATGGCTAACAACCTGAACGTCAATGTACTCGTACTTGATACAGAGACATACTCCAACACAGGTGGTCAGGCTTCCAAGTCTACACAGGCTTCTGCAATCGCTAAGTTCGCTGCAGGTGGTAAGCCAACAGCCAAGAAGGATATTGGTCAGATCTTCATGGAATACGGTACAGTTTATGTAGCTTCCGTATCTATGGGTGCTAACCAGATGCAGACAATCAAGGCTCTCAAGGAAGCTGAATCCTACAATGGACCTTCTATTGTTATCGCATACTCCCCATGCCAGGAACATGGTATCAAGGGTGGTCTGATCAATTCTCCGACACGTGAGAAGGATGCTGTAGCTTGTGGCTATACAGTTCTTTACAGATATGATCCAAGAAATGAAAAGCCATTAACAATCGATTCCAAGGAACCAGATTGGACTAAGTTTAAGGATTATCTGATGAAGGAAGCCCGTTACTTCAACCTGCCTAGATTAAAGGGTCAGGAAGTAGCTGATCAGATGTTCGATAAGACATTAAAGGATGCACAGGTTCGTTACAACAAGCTTGTCACAAAGCTTAAGATTCAGAACGAACAGTAATTATTGTCACAATTCATAAAAGATGTGAGTCAGTTATCTGATTCACATCTTTTTATATGCACCTGCATACAATGATCATTCTGAATGTGTTAGCATACATACAGAGGTGTTTTATGGAAGTAAATCTGAATGATATCATTGATGCCATTGATGAAGTCAATGGTGAAGAAGACCAGTTTTACTATGATCCTGCAACTGGAAAGATCATCTATGATGCTGATGAGCCTGAAGACGGATGGATCATGCTGCCAACTCATGATGAAATAGATGATTACGGTACGATGAAACGTTTTATAGAACGTATCGATGATCCAGGTAAAAAGATCTGGTTTGAAAATGCCATTCGTGGAAAGGGTGCGTTCCGTCGTTTCCGCTCTACACTTGAAAGATTCAAGATGGAGAATGACTGGTATGATTTTTTGGATAAGACACATGAAGAAATTGCTATGGAATGGTGTGAAGATCATGGTCTTACCTATACACTTCATAATGAAAACAAAGAAGAAGATGATTTCTTTGATGAAGATGCCTTCATGCATGGTGATGATTACAGTAAGCTGGAAGAAACTCCAAAGGAAGATGCTGTCATAACAGAATATCGTTTTGTGCCTGTTACAAATGAGAATTACATGCGTCTTTTATTCATGAAGAAAGATGTCATGAATCTAATCGCTGTAGAAGAAGGCAATAAAGTACGTTACACCGAAGATGATGCCCAGGAAGAGCTGGAAGAAGAACTTGGTAATGGCATGAAACTGTATGCCGTATCACAATCCGGCAGATTTATCGGCTATATCAGTATTGCGGAAGAATATGGACAGAGTGAAATCAGAGATATGTATGTTGTCAAAGACAAGCGCAGACAGAAGGCAGGAACTTTCCTGCTTCAGCATGCCTCAAAAGCCGCAGAGAGCCGTATAGTGATATCTGTACATCCGTTAAATACGGAGTATACAGCTTTTATCAAGAAACTGGGATATGATCATCCTGTCAGAATTGTATATGCAGAAGGAGAGTAAAAAGAATGGCTGAAAAAATGGAACCAGGCATGAAACATGCCTGGCCTGGAGAAGAAGGATTAATTCCTGTTACAGATGGAAGTGCAGGAGATTCCAATATCATCGCAAGAAGATATCTGGATAGTATCCTGGTGGAAATGAGAATCTTAGGTACAACTGAGGCAGATACGACATTTCATTTATGGGGAAAGACATTCTCTTCTCCAATCATGACACCTGCTTTCTCACATCTGAATAAAGCATTAAAAGACAGGAAATCAATGGAAGAATATGCCATTGCGGCTAAGAATCTGAACCTTGTTAACTGGGTTGGCATGGAATCTGATGAAGAATTCAAAGAAATACTGAATACAGGTGCTTCTACAATCCGCATCATCAAACCATTTAAAGATCATCAGATGATTCTTGATCAGATTCACTTTGCACAAGAGAATGGTGCTTTTGCAGTAGGTATTGATATTGATCATTCCATTGGTACAAATGGAAGTTATGATGTAGTTGATGGACAGCCTTTAGGCCCAATTACATTAGATGACCTGAGAGAGTTTGTTAACAGTACAGATCTTCCGTTTATAGCTAAGGGTGTATTGTCTTTAAGAGATGCCCTGATATGCAAAGAAGCAGGCGTCAAAGGTATTGTTATCTCTCACCATCATGGCCGTATGAAGTATGCTGTACCGCCTGTGATGGCATTACAGGAAATCGCACCTTCCCTAAAAGATACCGATATTAAGATCTTTGTGGACTGCCACATCGATAGTGGTCAGGATGCTTATAAAGCATTAGCCTTAGGGGCAGATGCCGTATCAGCCGGCCGCGTTATTCTTCCAGGTTTATTAAAAGAAGGCGCACCTGGCGTAGAAAAGGTCATAAAGAAGATGAATGCAGAATTAAAGGAAATGATGGGGTATACTTCAGTTAAAGATTTATCTTCCTTTGATCCATCTGTATTGATTCATAACGAAAAGCATATGCGATAAAAAATACTCCTGTACGTAATGTACCGGAGCATCTTTTTATAATAATTTAAAAGTTTCTGTTCTTTGGAGCTCTTGCAATACCGGCATCTTTTTCAGCCTGCCATAACTGTTGTGCTCGTGGAGCCCATTCCCTGGCATACTCTTTTGTCTTATCACAAAGTGATTCGGCAGATTCAGGAGAAACCATATCGGTACTATGAGCACCAGATTCCTTAACAAGCTTTGTTAATTCACCAGAGTTCTCCAGCATCGGACAAGGCATCAGCATATTCTCATTAAACGGCTGATGCTTTCTGTAAGCTAAGAACAATGGCTGTTTCAGACAATCCAGCAGATCCTGTTCCTTGATATTGGCAGAAGAATAGTGGATGAATACACATGGTTCTACATCACCATGACTGTTGATATGACAGTATTCAGCACCACCGGCAATGCATCCGCCAACGAATTCACCATCATTCTGGAAGTCAATAGAGAAGATCTTATGCGGAGATTTCATGGAACGAATCTCACGTACTCTTCTGTAAACATATTCTCTTTCATCTGGTGTTAACAGAAGATCAGGTGTTGCGTCATTGCCAACCGGCATATAGTGGAAGTACCAGACAATCTTGGCACCTTTCTTTTCCAGCAGATCAATGAATTCATCCGATGTAACAGCCTTGTAGTTAGCATGCGTATAGCATACAGATGCCGCAAACGGAATGCCATACTGCTTCAGAAGATCAAGGGCATGCATAACCTTGTCATAGCAGCCTGTACCTCTTCTGGCATCGGTTGTTTCACGATTGCCTTCAATAGATGGCGCAAAGGAAATATTACCGCATTCAACGACATCTTTGCAGAACTGTTCATCAATTAATGTTGTATTTGTAAAGATGTGGAAGTAAGAATCCGGATGAGCCTTGGCAAGCTTCAGGATATCCTGTTTTCTTGTTAATGGTTCACCACCAGTCATCAGATAGACAAATACACCAAGCTCTTCACCCTGGGTTACTATCTTATCCATATCTTCATAAGTCAGATTCTGCTGGTGACCATATTCGGCAGCCCAGCAACCTGTACAATGCATATTACATGCACTGGTTGGATCAAACAGAATGCACCATGGAATATTGCAGTCATTCTCTTTTTCTACTTTATGCTGACGAGGCAGACCAAGAAGGGATCCATTGATGACAAAGTCATCTAAAAAACGGTCCAGGCAATTCGGATTTGTATTATGCAGAACATCCATTGCATACTGATACCACTTGTTTTCAGGGTCACTTAATACTTTCTTTACGAAAGCAAACTGCTGCGGCATGGAACTCATAGAACCGGCTTTATCCAGCCAATCCAAAATCTTCGGCAAATTTTTCTCAGGATCTTTTTTCAGGTAGCCGAGTACTTTTTTAACTCCATAGGCCTTTACTGATTCTGTAAAACTCTTTTCCATAATTGAATATCACCTCTATACAACTGTTTTAAAACAAACCGGTCTGATATTCAATAAAAAAATGACCATTGGTCATTACAAAATCTGAATAATGTATATTCTTTGTTTAACTTTTCATTACAGATGCATTCACTCTCTGAATACGATAAAATAATAGAAAGTTTCAGAGGTAATTCATGAAAATATTACTTTATTTTGAAGGTGAAAATGTTATATCAAAATCCGGTATTGGCCGTGCATTTGATCACCAGCAGAGAGCATTACAGTCTGCAGGTATTGAATGTACAACAGATCCATGGGATGACAGTTATGATATCCTGCATATCAATACATACTATATGAATTCGGATGCGATTGTACACCATGCAAGAAAAGCAGGCAAGCATGTTATCTATCATGCTCATAGTACGGAAGAAGACTTCCGCAACAGCTTTAAGTTCTCCAATATCATGGCTCCTGGTGTACGCAAGTGGCTGATGCATTTATATACCCAGGCAGATGCCTTAATTACACCTACACCATACTCAAAGAAGATACTGGAAGGCTATGGCATCAAATTACCTATCTATGCCATTTCCAATGGCATTGACTTAATGCGCTATCATAGAGATCCGGAAAAGGTAGAGGCATACAGGAAATATTTCAGCTTACAGCCAGGCGATAAGGTTGTCATAGGTGTAGGTCTTTTTTTCCAGAGAAAAGGATTACCGGACTTTGTGGAAGTCGCAAGGATGTTACCGGAATATAAGTTTATATGGTTTGGAGAAACATCAAAACTGATCATTCCTAAGGAGATATCGGATATCGTTGAGAATCCGCCAGAGAATGTCATCTTCCCGGGATACGTCAAGGGTCCTATTATTGAAGGAGCTTACAGTGATGCGGATTGTTTCTTCTTTCCTTCCTATGAAGAAACAGAAGGGATTGTTGTCCTGGAAGCTTTAGCTTCCAGATGCCCGGTTGTTGTAAGAGATATCGGGGCATTTGATCCATGGCTGGAAAACGGCATTAACTGTTATAAGGGGCATAATAATAAGGAATTTTCAGAAATGATCAGAAGAGTAGTGGAAGGTGATCTTCCGGATACAACTGAAGCCGGTTATGAGACAGCTGAAAAGAGATCTATTGAATCTGTTGGCCAGCAATTGAAACAGGCGTATGAAGAAGTGTTAAGCAGACCACGTCTCGATTGAGAAAGACAGAGAGCTTTATTATAATGTTTACTTACTATGAAGAAGAGAATAAAGGAGATTGTAAGCAGCACTCCGTTTAATATTGGTTTGATATTTGCCTTAGCGGTACTTGTATTATGGTTAACCTTAAAGGATGACGGACCAGCAGTCATAGATACATTAAAGAAAGTAGATGTAAGAGTACTCTTACTGATATTACTGTTACTGATATTTGAAAGAGCCATGCTTGGATGGGGATTAGCATATGAGTGCAGGTTAACACATCCGAAGTATACAGTCGGACAAGGTTTTGTGAATTCCTATGTGGCTGGTTTATTCAATGACATAACCCCGGGAGCCTCTGGCGGTCAGATTGCCCAGACATATATTTTCCGTAAACAGGGTATACCTGTTTCCAACAGTATCGGGGTATTATGGCTTGATTTCATTGTCTACCAGACAACGATGTGTCTGTTTGTGCTGATACTGATTTTTCTGCGTTTCCCGTATTTCTATGCCAACTATTCACAATTCTTTCTGATTGTTATATTCGGCTTTCTGATAGCGGCAGGCATTATCGTTCTTTTATGGCTGCTCGCATCTTCACCGCGCTTTTACAGATGGCTTACAACAAAGGGAATTGATATTGGTGTAAAGCTTCATATTGTTAAAGATAAACAGAAGACATTAGCATCTTTGAATACCCAGCTGGATCAGTTTTCAAAAGAAATAGAAGTATTAAAACATCATAAGAAGATGATTCTCTTATTAAGTTTAGAAGACTTTCTGAGACTGCTATTGTATTACAGTGTTCCATTCCTTTGTGCTGTAGCTTTGCATATACACGTTACCTGGATGGATTACATTAATTCTGTTGCTTTATCTTCATTTGTCGCAATGGTGAATGCTTTTTTGCCTATGCCTGGCAGTGCTGGAGGGACAGAAGCTACCTTTATTCTGATGTTTTCAACCATATTCTCAAAGGTCCATGCGACCAGTATAATGATTCTATGGCGTATTACTACTTTCTATCAGGTACTGGTGATCGGCTCACTTGTCTTTGCGTGGGCCAAAGTACAGAAAGATGTACCGTTAGATTTAAATGAGGAAAAGAAAGAAGAGGAACACTGATGAGAATCGGTTTGTTTACAGATACATATCCGCCTGATATCAATGGCGTCGCCAATAGTACCTATATTCTCCAGCAGGAACTAATGAAACATGGTCATACCGTCTATGTCATCACAACGTATGCCGGGGCGGGATATGCCAAATGGGATGAAGACGGTACCGTATTACGTTTAGCAGGAGTTGAGTTAAAGTTTCTTTATGGCTATGTCGCAACGACACCATTTCACCATCACGCTACCGAAGAAATCAGTCGTCTGAATCTCGATGTCATCCATGCCCAGACCGAATTCGGCATTGGCATATTTGCACGTTTAGTTGCCAAGGCATTAAAGATCCCGCTTGTCTCTACATATCATACAACCTATGAAGACTATACGCATTATGTTAACTTCATCCATTCTGACCGGGTAGACAGGTATGCCAAGATCGGTGTAGCGAAGGTTTCACGTCTCTATGGAGATTCTTCCATGGAAGTCATTGCGCCAAGTGAAAAGACAAAGGAAATGCTGTTAGGCTATCATATCCGCAGAAATATCAATGTCATTCCTACTGGTCTTCCTTTAGATGAATTTGATCCATCCAAAGGAAGTGCAGAAAAGAGACATGAAATACGCAGTCAGTATGGATTTCCGGATGATGAAAGACTCATTATCTATGTAGGAAGATTAGCTGAAGAGAAATCCTTTGATATTGTATTAAAAGGTTTTGCCAAGGCAAGAGATGAAGGTACTATTGTTAATCTGCTTGTTGTAGGAAATGGGCCTGAGTTAGAAAGTCTCAGACAATTAACAGAAGACTTAAAACTTGGTGATCATGTAAAACTGATCGGTCCTAAACCAAAGGAGGAAATACCGGATATGTACCGGTGTGCGGATGCCTTTGTCTCAGCCTCTACTTCCGAAACCCAGGGCATGACATTCTTGGAAGCATTAGCCAGCGGTCTTCCTTTATTCTGCCGCCATGATGAAGTATTGAATAATCTGCTTGTTCCGCAAAGAACCGGATGGTTTTTTAATGATGAAGAAGATCTGGCCCAGAAGCTTAAGGTTTTCCTGGACATGAAGGAAGAAGATCTGAATCAGATGAAGGTAAATGCCAGACGTCAGGCAGAACCATGGTCTTCAGAAGTATTCTATGAAAGAGTTATTAAAGTATATGAGCGTATTATTGCCAATTATGCTCATCAGTATGTCATCGCTGATGTGACTGTAAAAGATACCAATATTCAGCTTTATCTGATTTCCAATCAGAAAGAAGAAATGCGTCTGCTTGTTTCCTTAGATGATTATTACAGTCTTGGTTTACGCAAGGATCAGGTATTGACGCAAGGAGAAGTAGAAGATCTGCAATACCGTCAGAATGGTGCTGCAGCTTATCAGAGATGTCTGCGTAAATTAAATGCCAAAGACAGAACCCGTAAGGAAATCTATGACTGGCTGAGTCAGAATACTGAGTGTGATATAGCAACAATCAATCAGATTGTAGAGAAACTGGAAGATAAGGGATATATCAATGATGAGAGGTATTGTGAAGAGAATATCCGTATTCTGAAAGCACAGTTAGCTGGTCATGATAAAATAGTCCGGGTTCTCAAGAAACGCGGTCTGCCTGTTGAAATGATTGAAAGAAAACTGGCAGAAGGCAAAGATGATGAAAAGGATAATGCCTATCTTTACGCTTTAAAGGTACAGCATAGCAGAAAGAATGATTCTGTTAATAAGACTAAGAGTTTCATCATGCAGAAGATGCTTGTCCAGGGATATTCCCGGGAAGCAGCTGAGAATGCCATCTCTCATCTTGATTTCACCAGACAGGAGACACATGAAACAGAGAATCTGAAACGCTGTGCATTGAAGGCAAGAAAGCGTTATGAGAAGAAATACAGCAGTTATGACTTACGCAACAGAATTTACCGCTATTGTTGTGCACAGGGTTATAATAGTTCCGATGTTTATGCTGTATTAGATGAAATGAACTGGGAGGATCAATGACGAAAATAAAAGATCTGCAGGAAAAAATGCGAATAAAAGAACCTCTTTTAATAAAAGAAGTTAAAAATGGAACAACCTCCAAGGGTGCTCCATACTTATCTATGGTATTACAGGATAATACCGGAACCATGGATGCCAAGTTCTGGGATGTAACCCCAGAAGATCAGGAGATATGTCAGACAGGCAGAATCTGTAATTTCTCATTTGAAGTATTGAATTACAAGGATAATCTGCAGTTAAGGATCAATCATTGTGAACCTGTATCAGAAGGCACGGTAGATTTAAGAGAGTTTACGATTGAGTCCGGAATCAGTGAAAATGACCGTCGTGATGAAGTAAAGAGATTAGTAGATTCCATTCAGAATGAAGTATACAGAAAACTGGTTATCGGTATGCTGGAATATGTAGGAGACAAGTACTACACATTCCCGGCCGCTTCCCGTATTCATCATAACTTCATGGGTGGATTAAGCGAGCATTCTCTTTCCATGGCTTTGATGGCGGAAGATGTGTGCAGACATTATCCTCAGCTTGACCGTGATCTCTTAGTAGGTGCTGCTTTGATTCATGATGTTGGCAAAACCGCAGAGATGAGTGGCCCTGTCACTACGGAATATACATTGGAAGGAAAGTTAGAAGGACATATTTCTTTAGCCAATGGCTGGCTTACAGAAGTCAGTGAAAAACTTGGCCTTGAAGATACGGAAGAGTGCATTCTCATGCATCATATGATTCTTTCTCATCATGGTCACTATGAATTCGGCTCACCGGTTTTACCGATGTTACCGGAGGCAGAAGCGTTATCTCTGATTGATAATCTTGATGCGAGAATGAATACATTGAAACAGGCATTAGAAGGTGTTAAACCTGGTAAATGGACAAGCAAGCTGTTTGCATTAGAAGGCAGACAGTTCTATAAGCCTAAAAAGGAACATAACAAATGAGTATACGGTTAAGACTTGTACAGACAACTCATAAAATTCTCCAGAAGGCAGGCAGGGGAGGCAGTTTCCCGGGCATCATGGCTTTAAAGATGGATCCTCATTTCATTGAAAGATTCCATATGCCTAAGATTGTTATCCTCGTTACCGGAACCAATGGCAAGACAACAACGTCTAATCTGATTGCGGAATCTCTCCGTAAGGCAGGATTAAAGGTTATCAATAACAGACGTGGTGATAATCTGAATGTCGGTATTGCGACATTATTAGCCGCAAGTTCAGACAGTCACTATAACATCGATGCAGATGCGGCAGTTATTGAAGTCGATGAGTTAACCCTTTACCGTCAATTCAGGCATCTGCATCCAACCCATCTTGTCGTAACGAATTTTTTCCGTGATCAGTTAGATCGGGCAGGAGAGATGGAAACGATCATCCGCAAGATTCAGGATGTAACAGCTGATTTCAAGGGGGACATTATTTTAAATGGGGATGATCCGAATACGTTAAGAATTGCGGATACTGCTAAAGAAGCAGTTATCCATACCTTTTCTGTTGCCCCAAATGATGTGTCCTGTACACATACGGATGAAGCTTCTGAAGGAAAGTTCTGTCCAAGATGTGGCAGACCTTTGAAGTATGAATACTACCAGTATTCTCATATCGGCAGATTCCATTGCGATTATGATGGCTTTGGTGAAATCCATCCGGATATCTATGTCACTGACATAGATTACCGTAATGAGACATTTACCGTAGAAGGAAAGAAGTATCATAACTTCCTGAATTCTATCTATGCAGTCTATAACTGTGCTTCTGTACTAACTGTTATGAAGGTACTGCATCTGGATCCTGATGCTGCTAATTATGTATTTAAGAACTTTGTAATGAAAGAAGGAAGAAATGAAGTATTCCATCTTTCCAAAGACTGTACGATTAATCTTGTCAAAAATCCAACTGGTGCCAATGAAGTATTAAAGTATATTCTTCATCAGCCTGGAGATAAGAATATCTGTATATTCTTGAATGACAATGATCAGGATGGTCATGATGTTTCATGGATATGGGATGCCCATTTCGAACGTCTGAATGTACCGGAAGTCAAGCATATTATCTGTTCAGGATTAAGGGCATATGACATGGCTTTACGGTTGAAGTATGAAGGATTAGAAGAACGTATTACGGTTATAGAAGACAGCGAGAAGGCCATAGAATGGCTGGATGAAGCAGACATGGAAAGTTATGTCATTGCGACATATACAGCTCTGCATCCAACCAGAGCTATCCTCAGAAAGGTGGCAGCACGTCATGACTGATCTGAAAATATTATGGATGTACCATGATCTGATGGATCTGTATGGTGATAAGGGAAATGCGGAAGTGCTCAGAGTCAGAGCGCAGAAGCGTAACATACAGGTAACATTAGATACATGTACGATTGGTGAAACAAGAGATATCCGTGACTATGATCTGTTCTTCCTTGGCGGTGGTGCCGATCGTGAGCAGGAACTGATTCATGAAGATTTATTGTCCCGTAAACAGCAGATTGTTGAAGCAATGGATCAGAATACTGCTTTCCTTCTGATATGCGGAGGTTATCAGTTGTTCGGCAAGTACTACAAGGATCAGGATGGTTCTATTGTAGAAGGCCTTGGCTTATTTGATTACTATACCGAAGCCAGTGACCGTGGTCACAGATGCATAGGCAACATCGCTGTAGAAACAACCATGGATGGGGAAACCTTTAAAGCAGTTGGTTTTGAAAATCATGGTGGTCAGACAAAGAATGTTTCCACACCATTCGCAAAAGTGTTGAAGGGACATGGAAACATGCATGAGTCTCAATATGAAGGCTTTATGAATGATCAGGTACTAGCTACCTATATGCATGGACCATTGTTACCTAAGAATCCTAAGATCGCAGATGCTATTCTGAAAAGAGCATTACGTAAAAGATATGGCAGGGTAGAGTTAAAGCCATTGGATGACAGTCTGGAAATGAAAGCCCAGGAAGTCATGTTAAGAAGAATGCATTGTTTATGATACGTAAAAAGGCTGATTCCTCAGCCTTTTAATTTTCTCTGAATGTCTTGTTCATCGCATAACAGATATGTCTTTCTTTAAAATATGTTTCCAGAATATCCTGATGCGTCACAATGATTTCATAATCTTTTAAATCACCCGGATCTACCCACTGTAGTTCAATAGAAGTATCTCCACATACTGTTTCAGGTATTTCCTTTAACTCTGCATAATAGGCAAGATGGACAATACGGTAGATATTTCCTTCATGGAAAGAAACAATGCGGGAAGGATCATCAAACAGTTTTAACAAATGCAGATCATCATATTTCAGATGAATGCCTGTTTCTTCAATGGTTCTCCGCAATGCACACGTCTGGAACGTCTCCGTATCTCTGATATCACCAGATACAATACCCCAGCGGAAACTGTCCTTGCGATGCTCTAAAAGAATTCTTCCCTGTGCATTGATAACTACTGCACTGCCAAAACGGGAAGGGCGGTTAGGCTTAGGCGCAAATGGATCATGAATGTAATAAAGTGCGGCAGGCATCTTTATTCACCCTTGACCTTTGCTAATACCTCATCCAGATTCTGTTCTGTACTTCCAAATGTGAAGTTTACCGCATCATCCTTGCCATAACGAGGAATGATATGGAAATGCAGATGATCTACAGACTGACCTGCTACTTCACCACAGTTATTCAGAATATTGCAGCCAACAGCACCAGTATTCTTTACAATCTGCTTTGCTAACTTCTGGGCAACAACCGCACACTTGCTGACAGTTTCAGGATCTGCCTCCAGAATGTTTTTTACATGTTTCTTAGGCATAACCAGTGTATGACCATATGTTACCTGACTGATATCAAGAATGGCCAGTACATCGTCATCTTCATAGACTACTTTTGATGGAATTTTATGATTGATAATATCGCAGAATACACACATAGATCGAAACCTCCTTATTAAGATTATAGCATCTGTATATGAAAAAAGACCGTTTAGAAACGGTCTCATAACTTAATTGGAAGAATCAGCACTTGCGGATGGAGAAGCACTGGCATTCATATCCTGTACAAGATAATCCGGATAATCAGAAGCTAATGCATCATAGATTGTCTTATCATAAACATGGAAGTTATATTTCTTGAAGAAATATGTTGTGGAATCCTTGGATACCTGATCTATGGAAGAAAGGGTATCTGTAGCTTCATCCTTGAAGTTATCCGCATCATTGTCATCTACATGAACAAGGTAATAATTACCACCGGAGCTTGCCGGCACTTCTTTCCAGCCATCATCCGGCTTCATGGAAGTTAATACAGTTCTGACCATGGAATCAACATCAGAAGATTCAATGGTATAGATCTCAGATGATCCGGATGAAGAAGAATTGTGATTGGCTGCCGCATCAGTTGCACTTGCAGAACCATCATTCAGCTCACTTAACGCTGCCTTGGCATCATCATCAGAACTGAATTCCAGGATGGTTGCCTTGACTGGCTTATACAGTTTCTTGACACTCTTCCAGTTTTCCTCGATGTACTTGGAAGTTAACTTTTCTGCCTGCAGGGAAGGGATTAACTGATCATTCATGTAATCTTCTTCATTCATACCTGCAGAATCCAGATACTCTGTAAAGGAGTCACCATACATTGTCTTGTAGTTATCCAATGTGCTCTGGGAACTTGTCTTCATATCATCCGTAACTTTTATTTCCTTTGCACAGATAGCTTTATTAGCATCCGCAATAGCAGTAGAAGCACCAACCGTTGCATTCATTAAAGAATATAACTGACCTTTGGTAACACTTTCCTTGCCAACTGAGAACAATACTGTCTTTGAATCATTTAACTTAGCCTGGGCATCAGAGCATCCGGCAAGCGGAGCGATCAACAGAAGGGATGCCAGTATCAGATGATTACGTTTCATTATTTCATACCTCCTTATTGAGCTGCGGCAGATGCCGTTGGAGCTGGTGCAGATGTAGCTGCAGGTGAAGCAGAAGCTTCTGGAGAAGCGGTAGCTTTAGCTTTATCAGAAGTATTCTGATTGAATGCCTTCTTGATCTTCTTTTCAACATCCTTGTCATCAAACTTGATGCCAAGTTCATCAGCCTTTTGCCAGATTGCTGTATTCTCTAATGTAGAATCATAGTTTTCAATCAGGGATACATATGGATCTTCATCAGAATCTGCGTAATTATTTTCCAGAGTCTTTGCTGAAGCAGCTGTGCACTTGATCTTGAAGTAACCGAACTGATCAGATCTTACCCAGTCAGATACTTCACCTTCCTTTAAGGAAAGGGCAGTAGACAGGAATGTAGAATCCAATGTAGAAGCATTCTTATCAATGACACCAAGATTTCCACCCTTGGAAGCAGTAGAAGTATCTTCAGAATGATCGGTTGCGACCTTGGCAAAATCAGTACCCTTTGCCAGTTCATCATCAACTGCCTGCATCCTGCTCTTTTCATCATCTGTAGCTTCAGCGGCAGGACTGTCGGAATTTTCAAACTTTACAAGTATGTAGGAAATCTGACGAATCTGCAGATCCTTGAAATTCTTCTTGGCATAATCTGCTGTAACCTGATTGATTTTCTGCTGTTCAATCAGATATTCCTCAAGATCTGTATATCCGGTAGATTCCAGATTGCTCTTGAGATATGTCTCATAGCTGTCACCATACTGTGACTGATAATTGGAACGGATGGATTCAGCCTGTTTCTTGGCTGTATCCTTGATATCACTTGTTGTCTTTACAGATGCATCCGCAACTGCTTTCTTGAATAATGTTGTCAAGGCATTGGAACCATTGCTCTTATACAGTTCATCATAGAAAGATGATGCAGTTGTATCTTTTCCATCTACTTCAAATACAACATCTTCACCATTACTTTGTTTGCCTTTTAACTTACCTTTGTTTGTATCGTAGATGTAATAGCTGACAAAGCCGATGAATACAACGGCGATCAGCACTACGAACCAGTTCTTTCTTAAGAATTTGCCCATAAAGCCTCCTGTATGTAAAAAACGCTTAATAATTATAGGATGTTTAATATCTGAAATCAATTTGATGAACGTGAACTTTGTGTGATGTGCATGTATTATACAGACTGACGGATATGTCGATGTGTCTGATAGAGGTGAAATCGTCATCCGAGACATTAACATACAGAAATGCTATAATTTCTCGCGGAATGAGGGTGAAAATATGAAGACACTTGAAATAAAAGACCTGCATGTAGAGGTTGAAGACAAAGAAATATTACGCGGAATTAATCTTACTGTTAATGAAAATGAGACCCATGCCCTGATGGGACCAAATGGTAATGGTAAGTCCACTCTGTTAGCCGCAATCATGGGTAACCCGAAATATAAAGTTACACAGGGTTCTATTACATATGATGGCAAGAATCTGCTGGATATGCCTGTTAATGAAAGATCCATTGCCGGATTATTTTTGGCTATGCAGTATCCTCAGGAAGTACCTGGTGTTACAAACAGTGACTTCTTAAGAGCTGCCATGAATGCCAGAAGAGAACAGCCTATCTCTTTATTCAGGTTCATCAAGGAAATGGAGAAAACCATTGATGATCTGCAGATGAAGGAAGACCTTGCCCATCGTTTCCTGAATGAAGGATTCTCTGGTGGTGAAAAGAAGAGAAATGAAATCGTACAGATGGAAATGCTCAAACCGTCTTTAGCAATGTTAGATGAAATTGACTCTGGTCTGGATGTAGATGCTCTGCATATTGTCGCAGATGCTTTAAACAAGCTCAGAGATGAAACACATATGGCAATGATTGTTGTCTCTCACTATGAACGTTTCTATCAGCTAATCAAGCCTGAGTATACGCATGTACTGGTAAATGGAAAGATTGTTGTAGAAGGTGATGCTGAACTTGCGGAGAGAATCGACAGGGAAGGCTATGACTGGATCTACAGCGAGTATCATGTTGAACCGGCTGCCGAAGCTAAAGAGAACAAGAGTCAGCCTGCCAGCATGATTGGTGCATGTGCTGTTAGAACTGCCGCAGTGGCAGGTGAGAAAGCAGGAAAGTAACCATGTATCCGATTCATGTAGATATGGATATCCTTCTCAAGGAAGGATACAGTGAATATGAAATAGATACAGACAGGGATCTGAATCTTACCTTCAGAGGAAGCGGCAGATGTGATGCCTTCATTCAGATTAAAAGAGCAGGACACATCAGAATCAGAACCTTTGCCGGGAAAGATTCACATATCTCCTATTTGTTCTGGAATAATTCCAAAGAACCCATGGACATTGATGAAAGTCATGAAGTCATGGGTAATGCAGATGTAACGGTTGCCTATGGTGAATGCAATGGTGCTGATACAAAGCGTCATACATACGCCGCCCTTAGAGAACCAGGCGCAAGAGCCTTATTATCATCTGCTTCCTTAGTAGATTGTCATAAGGATTATCAGATGAATGTCGTTAACTTTGCGCCTCATACCTATGGTGATATCAAAAACTATGCGGTTGTCTTAAAGAATGGCAGACTTCTGATTGATGCCGTAGGCAAGATTGTCAAGGGTGCACATAAGTCAGAATCTCATCAGACTTCCCGTGCCTTATCATTTGAAGCTGGTCAGCATGCCGAAATATTACCAGAACTGTTGATCGATGAAGATGATGTTCAGGCATCTCATGCCATGAGTATGGGACGTGTAGATGAAGATCAGCTGTACTATATGCAGTCCCGTGGTTTATCCGACCAGCAATGCACTTCTTTGATTTCTACAGGTTATCTCTTGCCAATCACAGAAACACTTGATAATGATGAATTAAAGGCAAAGCTGAAGGAAGAAATGGAAAGGAAGATAGCAGAATTATGCTAGATGTCAATAAGATCAGAAAAGACTTTCCTATGATTCAGAATAACCCGGAACTGATTTATTTTGATTCGGCCGCAACTTCATTAAAGCCACAATGTGTCGTTGATGCCGTCGTTGATTTCTATACAAAACATACATCCAACGTACATCGTGGTGATTATACAATTGCTGCTGAAAATGACAGATTGTATGATGGTACCAGAAAGATCATTGCGGATTTTATCAATTGTGAACCTAATGAGATTGTATATACTCATAATGTTTCTCAATCTTTAAACCAGGTTGCTTATGGCCTTGCAAAAAACTTTTTAAAGAAGGGTGATACCGTCTTAACAACAATGGCAGAACATGCTTCTGTTATCCTGCCTTTATTCCGCCTGGAAAAAGAGTATGGCATTCATGTGGAATATATTCCTACAGATAAGGAAGCCAATATTCATATTGAAGACTTTAAGAAGGCAATGCATGATGGTGTCAAAGCTGTCATGTTAGCAGAGACAACCAATGTTCTGGGATCTATTCAGCCAATTAAGGAAATGACTAAGATAGCCCATGAACATGGTGCTTTGATGATTGTCGATGGAGCACAGTCTGTTCCACATATGAAGACAGATGTCAAAGACATGGATGTTGATTTCCTGGGCTTCAGTGCGCATAAGATGTGCGGTCCAGGCGGCGTGGGAATTCTCTATGGCAAGTATGACTTATTAAAGCAGATGGAACCGGTCTTTATGGGTGGCGATATGAATGCCCGCTTTAATAAAGATGGTGAAGTTATTCTGAAAGATGCACCAGTTAAATTTGAAGCAGGTACACCGAATATTGAAGGTGTAATCGGTACAGGTGCTGCTGTTAAGTATCTTGAAAGCATTGGTATGGATAATATCCATGAATATGAAAAAGAACTTCGTTCCTATTTTGTTAACAAGATGATGGAGTTAGATAACATCGAAGTGCTGAATCCAGACAATGCTTATGGCCCGGTTGACTTTAATGCAAAGGGTGTCTTTGCCCAGGATGCGGCAGGTTTCTTAGCCTCCAGGAATATTGCCGTAAGAAGCGGTAATCACTGTGCAAAGATTCTGCATGAGATTATCGGTACGGATCAGAGTATTCGTGCATCCTTATATTTCTATAATTCAAAAGAAGAAGTAGACCGTTTTGTTGAGGCTGCCAAGGAGATCAGTCTTGAGAATGCTGTTGGTATTTTCTTCTGAGGAGAAATTTTTATGGAAGATGAAAAAACATTACTGCAGGATCCTGAGGTATTGCGTGAACTGATTATGGATCATTATCAGTATCCGCATAATCATGGTCTGACAGATGATTCAGATTATCAGAGTGTACATATGGCATCAGATTCCTGTATTGATGACATTACTGTTCAGTCAAAAATCAAGGACGGAAAGATTGATGACATCCGTTTTGATGGTGTTGCCTGTACGATCTCTACAGCTTCTACATCTATGATGACTGATCTTTTAAAAGGCAAGACAATTCCTGAAGCCAGGAAGATCATAGAGAATTACTTCAATATGATTAATGAGAAGGAATATGACCCGGATGTTCTGGAAGAAGCTGTAGCTATGAAGAATGTTCATAAGCAGGCTAACCGCATCAAGTGTGCAACCATCGGCTGGAAGGCTATGGAAGAAATGATACAGAAAAGTGAGGAAACAAAATGAATGAAAAGAATGTAAATGAAACAAATGATGTTATCTCCTCACAGGATGATTATAAATATGGATTTCATGATGATAATGTAACGGCTATTCTGGATACCGGTAAAGGTCTGAATGAAGAGATTGTACGTGAAATATCCCGTTTCAAGCAGGAACCGGAATGGATGACAGAATTCAGAGTGAATGCATTCCATCAGTTTGAAAAGATGCCTATGCCAAAGTGGGGACCGGATCTTTCTGAGATTGATTTCCAGGACTTTACATACTATAAGAAGGTATCCAAAGAAGCTGAAAAATCATGGAATGATGTACCGGAGGAAGTCAAAAATACATTTGAAAAGTTAGGTATTCCTGAAGCTGAAAGAAAGTATCTGGCTGGTGTTACAACCCAGTATGAATCAGAAGCTGTCTATCATAACATGCTTTCTGAATTAACCAGCAAAGGTGTCATCTTCCTGGATATTGACTCTGCATTAAAGGAATATCCGGAATTATTCCGCAAGTACTTTGCAACAATTGTTCCACCATCTGATAACAAGCTGGCTGCTTTGAATTCAGCAGTATGGTCTGGTGGTTCCTTCATCTATGTACCAAAGGGTGTCAAGGTAGATAAGCCATTACAGTCTTACTTCCGTATTAACTCTGAATCCATGGGACAGTTTGAACGTTCTATCATCATTGTGGATGATGGGGCAGAATGCTCCTATGTAGAAGGATGCACCGCACCGCAATATTCCAAGGATTCCATGCATGCGGCTGTTGTTGAAGTATTTGTAGGCAAAGGAGCCAAGTGCAGATATTCCTCAGTACAGAACTGGTCTGGAAACATTCTGAACCTTGTCACAAAGCGTGCCAAGGTGGAAGCACATGGCACAATGGAATGGATTGATGGTAATATCGGATCCCGTATTTCCATGAAGTATCCGGCATGCATATTAAGTGGTGAATATGCGCATGGCTTATGCATCTCTATTGCCGTTGGTTCCAAGGGACAGTATCAGGATACTGGTGCCAAGATGATTCATCTTGCACCACATACATCTTCTTCTATAGTATCCAAGTCTGTATCCCGTAATGGCGGCGTTACGAACTTCCGTGACTGGATCAGATTCTCCAAGAATGCAGACTATTCCAAGACCAAGATTGAATGCGATACATTGATACTTGATGAAAAATCAAGATCTGATACAATCCCGTTAAATATCAATGACTCTTCAACTTCTACCATTGAACATGAAGCCAAGGTATCCAAGATTTCAGAAGATGAACTGTTCTATCTGATGAGCAGAGGATTAACTGAACAGCAGGCTACTGAAATGATTATCATGGGCTTCTTAGAGCCATTTACAAGAGAGCTTCCAATGGAATATGCAGTTGAACTGAACCAGCTGCTGAAAATTGATATGACCAATTCTATTGGTTAAACATAAGGCTGTTAATACAGCCTTTCTTTGATTATGAATAAGAATGACGCAAGAACAACAGGATTAAAACAAAGATCTCTGCTTACCGGACAACAGAGGTCTCAATACAGTCATCAAATCTTTTTACAGACAATTCCTTATCTGCATAAGGCAAATATAGTTGGCTGTTATATCTCCATGCGTGATGAAGTAATGACTGATGAAATCGTGCATCATTGCTTTACCATGCAGATACCATTGGCTGTTCCAAAGACAGAAAAGGATGGACTGCATTTCTATTTCATTCATTCCCTGAATGATCTGAAACCGGGTGTATTTGGCGTACAGGAACCATGGCAGACAGAAGAGATTGATCTTACTGATATAGATATCATGCTGGTACCATTATCTTCCTTTGATTCTTCCTTAAACAGAACGGGTTATGGCAAAGGCTATTACGATCATATTCTTCTAGACAGCATGTCTAAAATTGGCCTTGGATATTCATGCCAGCAGGTAGAAAAGATTGAAACAGATCCCTGGGATGTAACACTGGATTTTATCATTACGGAGAACTTTGACGATAAATTTGGCAAATAGGATATTTTCTGTTACGATACTAGACAGATAGTTTTTTAGATCAGGAAGGAGAGATGTTCATTGAAGAAGCTTAGAAAATGGGTAAAGTTAGTTCCTGTTGTAACAGCTGTAGTAATACTGAATGGACAGCAGCTGAATGCATTCGGGACAACTAGTACGGCAAATACTCTCTCCAATACTTCAGGTGGAAATATATTTGCCCGAACTGCAGATGAAAGCAAACAGACAATGTATCTGATGGAAGATACAAATGTCATGGAAAATACAACAAGTGTATCAGGTATTGTCGAAACAGATCCGAAGGGATCACTTGTACATATCATCAGTATTGATGGAACTGATGCAGAGATACTGACATCCAATGGTAATGCAGGATATGTTCCGGTTAAGAAGTTAACCGAAAGACAGGAAGAAATCTTCAATGATACGGATGAACTTATGTATACCTATCTGGATACAGATATCAAAAAGCTTCCTTACAGTGACTCTACAACCGTAGATGTATGGAATGCCTATCATCCTGTTCATGTAACAGGCAGAAACAACTTTGCCTTTGTCAGAATTGAAGATAACGGAAATACATATTACGTAGATCAGAGTTATCTTGTAAAAACAGATGGTACACCAGCTGTGGAAGATACATCGGATACTTCTACAGATACAAATACAGCTTCCATAACTGCACCAGTAAAGACTGTAAACAATACTGTTTCCAACACTTATCAAAGTACTGCTGCAGTCCAGTCTGTACAGCACACATCTTCTACAGCAGTATCCAATACTTCCGTAGCTGCAGCTTATAATGGAGCCGTATTAAACCCAATGGCAGGAACCATACAGGGACCTAGCGGAAGAGAGACGTATTACAATCTGAATATGTCCGGATGCATTGCCAATATGCGTGCACTAGGCAATAATGATCCATATTATGTACGTGCAGATGGCGTCAAGATGTTAGGCAACTATGTCATGGTCGCAGCTGACTTTGCGACAAGACCCTTAGGTTCTATAGTGGAAACCAGTCTTGGAACTGGCATTGTGGTGGATACAGGTACATTTGCATTATCCAATCCTAATCAGATTGATGTTGCGGTAACATGGTAAACAGAGACTGTAAAACAGTCTCTGTTTTTGTTAGAATCTCTAATGAATTATGGAAGAAGAGAAGAATAAACAACTAAATGATTCTGAAGAACAAGTCCATTATGATCCACCTGGTGAAGAAGAATTCACCAAAGCAATGGAGAAGATGGATGATACAGACAGAGACATCTTTGAAAATACAGGTGTTATCCATGTAGACAGGGATATGCCTGCAGAAACACAGGCTATGCATGTCGTCAGGCTTCAGAAGAAACATGATAAAAAGAGAAAGAAAGTATTTCATTTCATTGAAGCATTATTAGCTGTTGGTGTCATTGTCAGTGGAGCAGGTTTATATCTGAACCGTCATCGTTCAGAAGAAGAAATGAAAAGAAGAGAAGAAGTATCAAAGAATCAGGCATCTGCCTCTTCTGATACGGAATTGACTGCTATCAATGATGCCAGTTTTCCTGATTCTACATTTCAAAGATATATCAGAGAGAATATAGACACAAACGGGGATGGTTCTTTATCTTCAGATGAAACTGATGCCGTGATTATTATTACGATGCCTCAGGATGAGGCTGTAACAGACTTAACCGGCATTGCATACTTTCATAACCTGCAGTCTTTGATTATCAGTAATACAGGTATCTCTTCTCTGGATCTGAGTCAGAATACAAAGTTGAGCTATCTGGATGTATCCAATACCCAGATACAATCTCTTGATCTAAGAGAAAATACAAAACTGAAAGCAGTAGAGGCAGTCAATACACCTTTAACCGTGTTAACACTTCCTGAAAAATCAAAGATAGATGAACTGGATGTATCCGGTACTTCTTTAAACTGTACAAAGAATACGAAGGGTATTTATACCGGCTGCTCAATTGCCCAATAAATAAAACTGCAGTATAATTACACCTGCAGTTATATATGGAGGTTTAGCTCAGCGGGAGAGCATTCGCTTCACGTGCGAAGGGTCATGGGTTCAAACCCCCTAACCTCCACGAATGTATGTCCGGTTGAAAAATCGGACTTTTTAAGTGACTTATAGTCATTTATGCATATAATGTTTACCTCAGAAAGGGAACACCTATAAATGAAAAAGAATCCTTTCTTAAAGAAAGTCTACAATGAAGAAACAGGTTAGAAATTAGGCATGTTCCATCTGGAGGATGCAACCGCCGAAATAATGGGACCGGATGGATCTGTCATCAAAAAACTTCTGTGATATCCAATAGAGGTCAGTGGTTATCCACTGGCTTTTTTTGATACACTATGATACTTATTTCAGTAAAGAAACTATAATAGGTAACTGGAGTGTTTTGCTTATGAGTGAAGATAAAGATGAAGAACTATACAGACAAGATGCTTCTTTAACAAAAGAAGAACTGTATCAGAAATATAAAGTCAGTGATAACGGCATTTCCGATGAGGAAAGAGAAAAAAGATTAGACCAGTATGGCAGAAATGTTTTATCTTCAGATAAGCCCAAAAGCTGGATCTGGTTTTTACTGGATGCCTTTAAAGATGAATTCATCATTGTATTAATTGTTTTAGGCATTATCTCTTTTGTCATGGATGATATTGCCGGTGGTACTATCATTATCATCCTGGCATCTCTTTCAGGTATCTTGCAGTTTATTCAGAATTATCGTTCTTATAAAGCATCCCGCAGATTACATGGCATGATTCATGAAACTGCCGCAGAGATGTCTGATAATCAGATAAAGGAAATCCCGGTAGAAGAAGTTGTGCCGGGTGATATTCAGGTATTAGGTGGTGGTGACATTGTAAATGGTGATGTCATCTTAACCGAGACAAAGGACTTCTTTATATCTGAATCTCAATTCACTGGTGAATCAAGACCGGTAGAAAAGACGGCTGGTGCGGATACAAGAAATGTCTCCAGTATCGATTTAAACAATCTTGTATTTGGCGGCTGTACCGTCATATCTGGCAGTGCGAAGGGTATTGTCGTCAGAACTGGAAAGAATTCTTATCTTGGTCATATTTCTACCATTTCCGATAATCAGGAAACCGAAAGCAGTTTTGATAAAGGAATTCATAAGATTACAAAACTATTGATGCGCTACATGATTGTAGTAGTCATATTTGTGCTGTTAATCAATGGCTTTGTAAAGGGAAACTGGATGGAAGCTTTCATGTTTTCTGTTTCTGTAGCGGTAGGTATTACGCCGGGTATGTTACCGATGATTGTTAACAGTACATTAGCTGTAGGAGCACAATTTCTTGCCAAAAAGGAAACCATAGTCAAGAAAACATCCAGTATTCAGAATCTTGGTTCTATGGATGTTTTATGTACGGATAAAACCGGTACATTAACAATGGATCAAATCGTTTTACAAAGATATCTTGATGTAAATGGAGAAAAGTCCAAGATTACTTTGAATTATGCTTATCTGAATGCTGCTTATTCTACAGGTGTCAAAAATGCCATAGATAAAGCAATACTTTCCTATGGTGACAAGCATCATGTTTCACAAGAACTTGACCATTATCAGAAGATTGATGAAATCCCTTATGACTTTGAAAGAAGAAGGATGTCCATCATCATCACTGGCACAAAGGGACAGCAATGGCTGATAACTAAAGGTGCCTTAGAAAGCATTATCGACTGCTGTTCAGAAGTATTGGATAACAAGCGTCATCGTAAGATCAGTGATGTGAATACAGAAGCTGTCTTAAAGCAGGCAGATGCATTAAATCAGGATGGCTTACATGTCATTGGTGTAGCCGCCAAAAAGACAAATCTCAAACCGGGAGAATTCAGTAAGGATGATGAAACCGGCATGACCCTGATTGGTCTTGTCGCATTCCTGGATCCGCCAAAACCTGATGTTGCTGAGGCTGTAAAAGGCCTTCATAAAGCAGGTGTATCCGTAAAGGTATTGAGTGGCGATGCCCCGGCTGTAGTTAAGCATATATGCAATGAAGTAGGCATAAAAAGTGATACGGTTTTAACTGGTACTGATATAGAAAAGATGGATGACAAACAGTTAGTGCAAACCGTTGAAAAAGTAAACATGTACGCAAGACTTGCTCCAATGGAAAAGATGAGAGTGGTCTCTGCATTACAGAAGAATGGCCATACAGTTGGATATATGGGAGATGGAGTCAATGATGCACCATCCTTAAGAACAGCAGATGTTGGTATATCAGTTAATACTGCCACAGATGTAGCCAAGGCCAGTGCAGATATCATGTTACTGAGACAGTCTTTATCCGTCATTCTTGATGGTGTCTATGAAGGTAGAAGAATCTATGGAAATATCATCAAGTATATGAAGATGGCATTGTCTGGGAACTTTGGCAATGTATTCTCTGTATTGGTAGCTTCTATCTTTCTGCCATTTTTACCGATGTTACCGATCCAGATGCTGATTCAGAATCTGATCTATGACGGCACCCAGATAGCAATCCCATGGGATAATGTAGATCCTGAATTCATGGAAAAGCCGCGTACATGGGATACGCATGGCTTATCATCCTTCATGAATGTCATGGGTATTGTTTCGTCTGTATTTGATATCCTGACTTTCTTGACATTATGGTTTGTCATGAAGTTCAATACCCAGACATTGGCTCCATATTTCCAGACAGGCTGGTTTGTAGAAGGCATGCTTTCCCAGATATTAATTGTTCAGTTCATCCGTACAGCCAAGATCCCATTCATACAATCACAAAGTGATATCCGTTTATCCTGTGCCTGTGCATTTGGGGTGATCGCTGCGTTAGCTGTTCCTTATATTTTTTCGCCAGTAACAAGCTTCCACTTTGTCATTCTTCCGGGCAAGTATTATATCTTTGTCGTATTAATTCTCATTCTCTATATGATTACCATTCAGATAGTCAAGAAGTTTTACATCAGAAAACATGGTGAATGGCTGTAATAATGGATGACTTTTGAAACAATCTTCATTTGTATTAAATAAATGTTAAGAAGTACAAACAGAATCATGGATTCATTCATACATACATGTAAATCGGTGATAGGATAAGCTCAGCAAAAGAGCAGGTAAATACATGAAAAAAGCTTCCTTCCTCAACAATTCTCTGGCTTCGGCAATTCTCGCAACTGTGATTACAGCATTAGCATCTGTCATTGTATATGAGCTTGATGTGCCGAATCCTGTCATTGTTCTGGTAGCTGTCATGATATTCTTTTCTGCACTATGCAAACCAGTAGCCGGTGCAGTCAGCGGCATCTGTATTATTTTCTATTCACTTTACTTTTTCTCCGTTGATCACAGCTTTATCAGATTTACACATGAAGATGGGTATAAATGTAATGTCATTGTAGTTTCACTGTGTGCGATATATCTGTTAGTTGCCTGGATCCGCAAGCGTGAAGAAAGAATCTGATCTTGATGCCTTAACAGGTATCTATAACCGCAGAGGTGGAGATCAGAGAGCTTCTTATCTGCTTGAAAAGGGAATCAAAATACATCAGGAATCTTTTCGGGCTCTTGTTTCAGCAGTAGATATTGATGATTTCAAGGAAATCAACGATGCCTATGGACATGAAGCAGGTGATCAGGCATTACAATGTCTTACTTCGTCATTACAAAGTACATTTCCGCATCACAGTGTACTGATCCGTAATGGCGGTGATGAGTTTCAGATATTCCTGTATGGTCAGAATATTGAAGATCTGAAGAAAGAGATGGATGACTTTGTTCATCAGTCTTTCAGCTTTCAGTTTCATGATCAGACAATAAATTTCGAGATATCATGCGGTTGTGCCGTGTATCCGGATCATGCGTCTATATTGAAGGAGTTATATCGTAAGGCAGATCTTGCCTTGTACCAGGCCAAGATCAATGGCAGGCATCAGGCTGTTACATACCAGACTGATGAACCAGAGAATATCAGAACCCAGTTTTCCATCCGGAGTGTTGCGGAGAACCTGCCAGTATGTTTCTTTGTATATCAGGCAGATGAATCACAGAAAATCCTTGTTATCAGTGACAGTCTGTTACAGCTATGTGAATGCGAAAATTATCGGGAATTCCTGGATTACAGCGGTGGTACCTTTCGGAATATCATTCATCCCGATGACCGGGAATATGTTGAAAAAACGATCCGTAAACAGATCGCATCTAACAAAAATGGTCTGGATGAAGTAGATTACAGGATCATAACGAAAAACGGAAATATTCGTCATATTCATGATCTTGGAAGACTTGTTAAAGGTACAAGAAAAGGGGATGTTTTCTATGTCGTAGTATACGACAGGGAAATATTAGAATCAGAAGTAAAAATGATGGAACAGGAAGAGTCATAAACGTTAAAGACTCTTCTTTTTCTTATAGCGCATATCTGCCACATTATAGATTGTCACAAATGCATCCGGATCATTCTGAATGATCCATTCCGCAAGGTTCCTGTATTCACTCCTGTCTACAATGGTTATAATTTCTTCTTTTCTTTTACCATCCCATGCACCTTTGGCTTCATAGATCGTGGCACCACTGTGCAATGTATGAACAATATAATTCCGTAATGGTTCCGGTTTCTCTGATATAATACATACTCTTTTCTTGATTGTTTCACCAAAGATGAAGTGATCCAGGACAATACCATTCAGATATGTTCCAAGTAAAGACAATATAACGGTTCTTGAATCATAGAAGAAGGCAGAAGACAGGGCTACGCACATACCTGCCAAAGACATAGCAGTACCTAATTCTATGTGCATGTATTTGTTGATGATTCTTGCGACTATATCCAGACCGCCGGATGATGCATTACGGTTAAAGAGAATGGATAAACCGATAGAAACAGTAAATATGTAACAGACTACATCCAATACATCACTGCCAGTTAAAGAAGTAAAGTTTGGAAACAGATGTTCAAATAGGCCTATTAATAAAGGTAACAGGATAGATGTATATACAGTTTTATAGCCAAAGTCATGACCACAGAAAAGAAACGCTGCGATAAGCAGTATGACATCCATAATCATTGTTAACTGGGATACTGTTAATGGAAATACATTGGTTAAGACAATTGCTAATCCTGATATCGATGATACGGATGCATGACTTGGCACAAGAAAGAAAAATACAGCTGCCGCAACAATACATGTCGCAAAGCTTAATATCATAAATTCCTCTATATAGGAAACAACCTGTTTCATAACTAAATCTCCTGTTTCGTTTTCTGATTCTATCGCAGTAGAATCTTTTTGTATATGGCTGACAAGGAATATATCATCAGTATTTTCAGATAAGTTTTAACAAACCGTGAGCAAGAAATTCCCCACCTCTATAGGTGGCAAGATGAATTGCGATAAACACGGCGTTTTGCTGACTTTTATATCCTGCAGTATTATAATCTAAATATAATCAGTCGCAATTATTAGAAAGGCCATAAACACTATGCAATTAGACACAAATAGTCATTCGGTATTTATGCTGCATTATCACCTTATCATGTGTGTAAAATATCGTAACAAGGTGATAGATGATACTATCTCTAACCGCCTGAAAGAGATGTTTGTAAAAATTGCCCCTGCATATAACATTACGCTGGAGGAATGGAATCACGATATAGACCATGTTCACATTCTGTTCAGAGGACAGCCGAATACCGAAATCAGCAAGTTTATCAATGCCTACAAATCAGCGAGCAGCCGTATCATAAAGAAGGAATTTCCTGAGATACGCAAATCCTTATGGAAAGAGATGTTCTGGTCACAGAGCTTCTGCCTGCTGACCACAGGCGGGGCTACAGCAGATATTATTGAGCAGTATATAAAGTCACAGGGAGAGAAAGATGGCAAACAAAGCAATTAAGTACAGAGTATATCCTACAGATGAACAAAACGCCATGTTCTCTCAGACCTTTGGCTGCTGCCGTAAGGTCTATAATCTCATGCTTTCTGATAAGATTGAAGGCTATAAAGCAACTGGCAAGTTTCCTGCTGTAACGCCTGCCCGGTATAAGGATGAATATCCTTATCTCAGGGAGGTAGACAGTCTTGCCCTTGCGAACGTGCAGATGAACCTGCAGGCAGCATTTCACAACACATTTGACAAATATCGCAGAAAGAAAAACGGATTTCCCAAGTTCAAGTCTGCAAAGCACAGCCGCAGGTCTTACACAACAAACAATCAGAAAGGGACAGTTGCTATTATAGACAATAAGTACATCAGGCTTCCTAAGATTGGCAAAGTAAAAGCTGTCATCCATCGTATCCCTGACAGCTGTTGGATTATTAAGTCTGCTACTGTATCGCAGGATTCTGACGGCAAGTATTATATTTCTGTACTTTTTGAATTTGATAAAGTGGAAAATACTTATATAGCGGATAAAGCTAACGCCATTGGACTGGATTATGCATCTGACGGCTTATATGTGGATAGCAACGGTAATGTTGGTACTAATCACAAATATTATCGAGAAAGCCATGATAAGCTTGCCAAAGCACAACGCAAACTGTCCCGTATGCAAGGTTCCAAAAAGAATCAGCCACAATCAAATAACTATATGAAACAGCTTCACAAGATAAATAAAATTCATAGACACATATCAAATCAGCGTCTGGATAACCTGCATAAAATATCTACTGAGATAGCCAATCAGTATGATGTTGTATGTGTGGAATCTCTAAACATGAAGTCTATGGCGAATCGCGGGTTCGGTAACGGTAAGGCGACTCTGGATAACGGATACGGTATGTTTCTTAACATGCTTGCGTATAAGCTATCCGATAGGAATAAGTATCTTGTCAAGGTAGATAAATGGTATCCATCATCACAGATATGTCATTGCTGCGGTACATTGCATCCTGAAATGAAGGATTTATCTATCCGCAAGATGACATGTGATTGCGGACTCACGATAAGCCGTGACCAGAACGCAGCCATCAATATTCTGAATGAAGGCCTGCGGCTGTTTGCCGGGGCAGCCTAAAACTAAGATTGCAGTAGGGATGGAATAGCCCGAACTCATACGCCTGCGGACATTGTGTAAGACATTGCGCTGCGTAACATCGCAGCCAACGCAGTAGTGGCTGAAGCAGGAAGCTCCGACTTCTATAAGTCGGAGCAGTTCACTGACCTATCTGTTTGGCTCTTGCAATACATTTCTCATCTGCATCATGGATGATCTTTTCCATATTCTGTTTCTGTAATTCCTGTATGGCTTCAATGGTAGTACCACCCTTGGAACATACTTCATCAATGAATTCTGATAGAGGCTTATCCGCATTCTTCTGCAATAATTTACCAGAACCTATGACTGTCTGTACTAATAATGCTCTGGCATCTGCTTCATCGACTCCTCTTGCTTCAGCATCTTTGAGTATGCACCAGACAAGGTAATAGACATAAGCTGGTGTAGAACCATGTACAGCCACAATATCGTCCATCTTATCTTCCGGTATGGTTCTTGTAATACCCATAGACTGGAACAACTGGAAGACAAAGTCATAATCATCTGCCTGACAGTTATCTGACATGCATAATGCTGTAGCGCCTTCATTGATCTGTAAAGGGGTATTCGGCATTGCCCTGATAACAGGAGCACCATGCAGTTCTTCCTGAAGATGCTTAATAGACATACCGGTCACGATTGATAAGACAACTTCAATATCCGCTCCCTGTAATTCCTTAAAAACATTAGGAGCCTGTTGTGGGGTAACCGCAATCAATACAATATGAGAATTCTCAGCTAATTCCTTAGCGGAAGACATCTGATCAAAGCTTTCCAGCTTACAGTCTCTTGCGGCATGTTCACTCTTGTCATATACCGCAATCTGATAACGTTCCAGGTATTCTTTATTGACGGCACCTCTTGCAATAGCGACACCCATATGGCCAAAGCCGATAATACCTAATGTATACTTTCTGTCTGACTTCATTTTCTGATCTCTCCATTTCCTTCCAGATGATATGTATAGGTTGTTAATTCCCGTAATCCCATTGGACCTCTTGCATGTAATTTCTGGGTACTGATACCGATCTCTGCACCAAGTCCGAATTCAAATCCATCGGTGAATCTTGTCGATGCGTTGTGATAGACACAGGCACTGTCTACACCATTCATGAATGTATCTACATGTTCTGGTGTTTCAGAGATGATGGCATCACTATGATGAGTTCCATACTTTTCAATATGATTCACGGCTTCTTCTGTATCTTTTACAATCTTCAGATTCATAATCAGATCGTTGTATTCAGTGTAATAAGATTCTTCATCTGCTTTCTGAAACCATGGCACAATCTTTACAGATGCTTCATCTCCATAGACAGAAACATGATGTTCTTTTAACTTTTCTGCTAATACCGGTAAGAAGGTATCCGATATCTTTTCATTCACAAGCAATGTTTCCATCGCATTGCATACCGAAGGACGCTGACACTTGGCATTGATCACGATATTCACTGCCATATCATAATCTGCGGATTCATCTACATAGACATGACATACACCAGCTCCTGTTTCAATAACCGGTACTTTTGCATTCTGTACAACCGACTGAATCAGTTTCTTTCCACCACGTGGTATTAAAAGATCCAGACTGTCTCCGTCGTTGATAAAGGCATTGGTTTCTTCATGCGTAGGCTTCTCTGCTAACAATACGGCATTCTCATTTAAATGATATTTCCTTAAAGCCTTCTTCATGCAGTTTACGATGGCTAAGCAGGAACGGTATGACTCTTTTCCACCTTTTAATATACATGCATTACCTGATTTCAGACATAAGGCACTGCAGTCAGCGGATACATTCGGACGCGATTCAAAGATAATTCCGATTACACCAATAGGAACTGTAATCTTCTGTAAATGAATACCGCTTTTAATCACTCTGTCTTCTAAAACAACATGCAAGGGATCTTCTAATAAAGCAGTTTCTTTCACACCTTCTGCCATCGCATTAATTCTTGATTCATTTAAAGTCAGACGATCCAGAAGGGAAGCTTTCATGCCTGCTTTTTCTGCATCCTGTACATCTTTCTGATTGGCTTCCAGAATATCTGCCATATCATTTTTAAGGTTATCCGCAAAATCCAGCAGTACATTTGTACGGGTAGAATTATCCGTTTGTCTGACTTGTCTGAAAGCTTCCTTTGCGGAAATACTCATTTCCTTTAAAGTCATACTGCAGACTCCTTTCTTGTAAATATCGTTCCAACAGACTTTCCATCCAGAATGTCATATAAAGATTCCGGATGATCTCCATTGGTGATAATCATATCAATATTATTTTTTAAGCAGATATCAGCCGCATAAACCTTGGTAGCCATGCCACCGGTTCCCTGATCTGTTCCTGCACCACCAGCTAATGAGCGTATATGTTCATCAATTTCATGAACAACCGGAATCAGACTGGCATTTTTCTTTACCCTTGGATCAGTTGTATAAAGACCATCAATATCAGAGAAAAGAACAAGCAGGTCAGCACCGGCATTTTCCGCAACCATAGCAGCTAAGGTATCATTATCACCGATAGATGTGATTTCCGTTGTACTCATCGTATCATTTTCATTTAATACCGGAATGGTTCTCAAGTGGATCAGTTTCTGTAATGTATTGACAAAGTTTTCTCTTCTTTTTTCATTCTGGAGATCTTCACCAGTTAAGAGAATCTGCGCTACATTGTGATTATATTCAGAAAACAGTTTGTCATAGACATACATTAATTCACACTGTCCTACGGCAGCACATGCCTGCTTGCCAGCAATATCCGGAGGTTTCTTGGCAAGACCTAACTTGCCTACACCCATTGCAATAGCCCCAGAAGATACAAGCAGTACTTCCTTGCCTGAATTCTGGATATCACTTAATACCTTGCATAGTTTTTCAATATGACGGAGATTCAATCTTCCGCCGCTATAACAAAGGGTAGAAGTACCTACTTTTACTACAATTCTTTTCCACTTGTTCATAAGTTTTCTCACTTTTTTAAATTATAGACGATTATGTCATATTTTCACGGCTATAGTACAATAGAATTATGTTTATTATTACCTGCTGGATAGAACATCCTGTCAGAAGACTGGATCAGACATTTACATATCTTTCCAAAGAAGCCGCAGAACCAGGCTGCCGTGTCCTTGTGCCTTTTGGTAAAAGAGAACTGACTGGTTTTGTGGAGACATGTACATCTTCAGATGAAACAGAAGCGGAAATATCCAAAAGACTGAACATGCATTTGAAGTATGTAACAGAGATACTGGATACAGAATCTTTAATCACAGAAGAATTACATGACCTTGCTTTATGGATGCAGAAAGCATATCTCAGTACCGCTATATCCTGTTTTCAGGCTATGTTACCGGCTAAGATAAAACCTGTTTCCTCCAAGAATCATATTCTTTATGAAAAGTGGGTAAAACTTTCTGATACAGAAGTTTCCTTAACCCCAAAACAGCTGGAAGCTTATCTATATGTAAAAGAAAAAGGAGAAGTCAGATATTCTGACTTAAGAAAGAAATATCCCAATCAGGCAGCTGTTTTACTAGATAAAGGAGCTCTTCTTTCCTTTGAAAAAGAGAAAGAAGCTGCTTCCTTAAACAAAACTCCTGTAAGTAAGCCATTGCCTTTACTACCATGTCAGAAAAAGGCATATGAAGAAATTACTAATACAGAGGATGAAGTTTATCTGATTAAGGGTGTGACAGGTTCTGGTAAGACAGAAGTATATCTGCACCTGGCAGAAGATGCCTTATCCAAACATAAACAGGTACTGATCCTTGTTCCGGAAATCTCTCTGACGCCGCAGATGATTAAAAGAGTTAAAGAACGTTTTGGCTCAAAATTAGCCGTATATCATTCTGGTCTTAATGCACAAGAGAAGTATGAACAGTATAAGTTAGTAAAAGAAGGAAAGGCAGAAATCGTTGTCGGAACCAGATCAGCTGTCTTTCTTCCATTTGCCTCTTTAGGCCTAATCGTCATGGATGAAGAACATGATGCCTCTTACAAGCAGGAGAATCAGCCTTGCTACCATGCAAGGGATATTGCCATATGGAGAGGCAAGTATCATCATTGCAAGGTTATACTAGGTTCTGCAACACCATCCCTGGAGTCTTATGCAAGAGCCTTGAAGCATGTCTATCATCTGATAGAGATGAACCAGAGAATTAACAATACGTTACCAGAAATACATATAGTCTCTATGCGTGAAAATATGAAGAAGGGTGGTAATGCCATTCTTTCTGAAGAATTAAAGCAGGCATTACAGCAATGTCTTAACAGTAACAGACAGGCTATCCTCTTATTAAACAGAAGAGGATATCATACAAAGTTACGCTGTCGTGAGTGTGGGGAAGTATTGAAATGTCCGCATTGTGATATTGCCATGAGCTGGCATAAGGATATTCATAAATTAAAGTGTCATACATGCGGCTATGAGATGAGAGTACCCCGTATCTGTCCATATTGTGGTTCTGCGACAGGATTTACTACCTATGGCTTTGGAACAGAAAGGCTAGAGGCAGAAGTACAGGCTGTCTTTCCAAATGCTCGCATAGTCAGAATGGATGCGGATACAACTTCCCGCAAGGATGCCCATAAAAAAATATTGGCATCTTTTGAAAGACATGAAGCGGACATCCTGCTTGGAACTCAGATGATCGCAAAAGGTCTGGACTATCCGGATGTTACATTAGTTGGTGTTATCAATGGTGATGCAGGACTTGCAAGAAATGACTTCCGCTCGGTAGAGACAACATTTGATCTTTTAATGCAGGCAGCTGGCAGATCAGGTAGAAGCCAGGATCCCGGTATGGTGATCTATCAGGTCAATGATCCGGACCATTATGCCGTACGCTGTGCGCAAAAGCAGGATTATGAAAGCTTCTTCCGCTATGAGATGCAGTTCAGGCATGCGGGTCAGTATCCGCCATATACATATTTAATAGCCTTAACAGCAGTATCTTCTAACCAGCAGGCATGTGATCGTCTTGCAATAGAAATCAAAAACAGCCTGCATGGTAATTTCAAGGTAATCGGTATTATCACCCTTTTAAAAATACAGGATAAGGCAAGAGACCGTATTCTTTTAAAAGGAAAAGATTTAGATGAAATGAGAGAAACAGTACAGAAATTTCTGGATGAAACCAGTTTGGATATAAAGGGATTACGGATTGATGTCAATCCGATGGTATTGGAATGATTAATGAAAGAAAAACAGTCTGGGAAATTTTGAAAAGAGTATTTGAAGAACATGGCTATGCCTCTTTAATCATGCGTAATATGAAAGATATTCCGGTTGAAAAAAGAGGTTTTATAACCGAATGTGTCTATGGCACAATTCGTAATTATGCCTTATTAGAATACCAGTGGAGAAGCTATTCATCTCATGTAAAAACAGGTACAGCTTTATTGCTGGATATGGCATGTTATGAGATGTTCTTCATGAATTCTCCTTCGTATGCAGTTGTAAATGAAATCGTATCACTTGCCAAAAAGCAGGAGAAGGGTTTTGTAAATGCCATGCTGCATAAAGTAGTAAAGAATGGTCTTCAGGAATCCGATGATCCTTCCATACAGTATTCTCATCCTGCCTGGATGATCCGTATGTGGAACGCTCAATATGGTAAGGATAAAACATTGGAAATCTTAAAGAATGATCAGATACGTCCCGAAGCAATGGGCAGGGTGAATACATTAATCAGCAGTAAAGAAGAGATAGAAAAGCTGGATGGCATTCATTTTATCAATGATCTTTCTTTTACTTCAGATAAACCTCTTCAGCGGACCAGTCTGTTTCAGGATGGAAGTATCCTGATCCAGAATCCCGGCAGTGTAGAAATCGTAAATACATTAGAGGTACAGCCTGGCATGAAGGTTCTGGATGTATGTGCAGCTCCTGGTACAAAGACACAGTTAATGGCTATGTATATGCATAATGAAGGGGATATCACAGCCTGTGATCTCTATGAACAAAGAGTCAGGTTAATAGATGAATTAATGGAAAGAACTCATGTATCTGTTGTTCATACAAAGGTACAGGATGCATTAAAAGCTCATGCATTTGAAAGAGAAAGCTTTGAGCGTATTCTTTGTGATGTACCTTGTTCAGGCTTAGGAGATTTATCCCATAAGCCTGAGATCAGATGGCATCTAAAACCAGAAAATATAGATGAGCTGGTGAAAACCCAGAAAGAAATATTAGAGAATGCTTCCGAATATCTGAAGGTAAATGGCATTCTTGTATACAGTACATGTACACTAAATACAAAGGAAAATGAAAAACAGACTGCTGCTTTTCTGAAGAAACATCCGGAATATGAATTATTAAATGAAAAGACAATCTTCCCTCTTGATGGTATCTATGATGGCTTTTATATGGTATCCCTGCGCAAAAATCAGTCTTGTATGGTAGAATAAAGAACGTATGCAGACAATTTATAACCTGAATTTAAAACAGATGGAAACCATGCTTGCAGGGTATGGACAAAAGCCATATCGTGCCAAGCAGATTTTTTCATGGCTGTATAGAAAAAGAGTTATGTCATTTGATGAAATGACAGACTTACCTGCTTCATTAATTGAAGCATTAAAAAAAGAGTATTACATCATGCCTGTCAAAGAGATTCACAGACAGGTATCTCATGACGGTACAATCAAGTTTTTAGCCGAGTTAACCGATGGAAGCAGCGTTGAGCTGGTTTTGATGCACTTTCACTTTGGTGATTCCTTATGTGTAACTACCCAGGTAGGCTGTAACATGGGATGTTCTTTCTGTGCCTCCGGTCTTTTAAAGAAACAGAGAGATCTCAGTGCTGGTGAGATTGTTGGTGAAGTTATGTTTGTCCAGAAACAGCTGGATGAACAGGACAGAAGAGTAGACAACATTGTTGTCATGGGTACAGGTGAACCATTTGATAACTATGATAACGTATTGAATTTCTGTTCGATTGTTAACAGTGATCATGGCCTGGCAATAGGTGCAAGACATATCACCATTTCAACATGCGGCATAGTACCTAAGATCCGTGAATTTGCCGAAGGGCACTATCAATACAATCTGGCCATATCCTTACATGCACCAACAGATGAATTACGCCGTAAACTGATGCCGATTGATAAGGCATATCCTTTAGATGAATTAATGGACGCATTACGCTCCTATAGTGAAGACAATCATCGCCGTCTGACTTTTGAATATATTCTTTTACATGATGTCAATGACACGGATGAGATGGCCGTTACATTAGCCAATCTTGTTCGCGGCATGAATGCATATGTTAATCTGATTCCATATAATGAAGTAGATGAAAACGGCTATCAGGGTGTCAGTGAAAAGAGAGCCCTGCATTTCTATGATGTATTGATGAAGCATGGTGTAAAGGCTACTTTACGTCAGAAACATGGTGATGACATCGATGCGGCATGCGGACAGCTGCGTGCAAAACATGAAAGGGCAAAGAGCAGTTCATGAAATATTACGGAATCACAGATAAAGGACTGATCAGATCATCCAATCAGGACAGTTATGTCATTGCGGCTAACAGTGCTGATGATGTTTTTGCGATTGTTGCGGATGGTATCGGCGGTAATCTTGGCGGAGATATTGCCAGCCGTATGGCTGTGCGTTTCTTTTCCAAGGCTTTTAGTGAAACCGAAGCTTTTACAGAACCGGATCAGACCAGAAAATGGATTTCTGATGCGGTTAAGGAAGCCAACCGTCAGATCTATGCCTATGGGCAATCCCATTCCCGATTTAAAGGTATGGGTACAACCTTATGCGGTGTAATGATCACACAGTTTGGCAAGATGGTAGTCAATATCGGTGATTCCAGATGCTATGCATGGTTCCATGATGGCAGAGTCAGACAGTTAACAACGGATCATTCTTTAGTCAATGACATGCTTTTACATGGTGAATTAACCCTTGAAGAAGCAAAGAACTATCCGAAGAAGAATGTTTTAACCAATGCCCTTGGTGTATGGGAGAATGTCAGAAGTGATATTGATCTGCATCAGGAAGATATGGATGGCATGATGTTATGCTCGGATGGTCTTCATGCATATGTAGATAGTGAAAGAATCAATGAGATTCTTTTAGACCATTCTTCAGATCCTGCCTTACGGGCAAGAAAATTATTAAAATCTGCTTTAGATGCAGGTGGTTTTGATAATGTCACAATTGTTTTAATTGATATGGAAGGAGAGAAACGATGAATAAGAAAAATGTAATTGCCAATCGTTATGAAGTCGTTTCTCACCTTGGTCAAGGAGGCATGGCTGACGTTTTCCTGGCAGTAGATACGATCTTAAATCGTCAGGTAGCGATCAAGATCTTACGTGCGGATTTATCTACAGATGCGGTCAGTATTCTCCGCTTTGAAAGAGAAGCCCAGGCTGCCGCAGCCTTAGCTCATCCGAATATCGTAGAAATCTATGATGTAGGTGATTATAAGGGACATCACTTTATCGTCATGGAATATGTCCCTGGCAAGACTTTAAAACAGGTTATACGCTCCCGTGGACCATTAGTTACAGAAGAAGCCGTGGATATCATGAAACAGATGTGTTCAGCTATCGCAGAAGCGCACAGCCGCGGCATCATTCATCGTGACTTAAAGCCGCAGAACGTCATCGTTAAAGCAGATGGTTCTATAAAGATTCTTGACTTTGGTATTGCGACTGCCAAGGGATCGATGCAGTTAACCCAGGCAAATAATGTCATGGGATCTGTTCACTATCTGGCTCCTGAACTTGCACGTGGAGAAAAAGCTTCTCCACAATCCGATATCTATGCCTTAGGTATCTGTTTCTATGAAATGCTCGCAGGGGATGTGCCTTTTAAGGCTGATCAGGCTGTTCAGATAGCCTTAAAGCATATGCGTGAACCAATGCCTTCGATCAGGGCTGTTAATTCTTCAGTTCCGCAGTCTGTAGAAAACATTATCACAAGAGCGACTGCCAAGGATCCTAATCAGCGCTATCGCAGTTGTGATGAGATGTTAAGAGATGTTTCGACATGCTTAAGACCAGAAAGACTGAATGAAAGAAAACTTGTATTAAAACCTGTAGTCAAAGAAAACAATAATGCAAGAACAGAAAAGCATCCGGAAGAAAAAGAAGAGAGAAATTATAAACCGGAAACACACCGTACAAGTGAAAAGCAGCCGGTAAAGCCAAAGCATACCCGTAATACAAAAGTGCTGGTTATCATTATGGTTCTGGTTATTTTACTTGGGGCAGGCAGTGCTGTTTTATACAACATGGTTCGTAATGGTACGATCTCCTTTGGCGAGCATACAATGCCGGATATTACCGGTATGACGATAGAAGAAGCCGCAGATGCATGTAATGAAGCTGGCGTTACATTAGATAAGGAACATATTACCTATGAATTAACAACCGATACAGCTTCTGGCCTCATTATTTCATCTGATCCTGAATCCGGTACTTCCGTAAATAAAGACACAACTGCCACGATCACTGTTTCCAGTGGTATTGGCGTTAAGGCAGATGACTATACTGGTCAGAATATAACGGATGTAGAAAAAGATCTGGAAGATAAATATCCGTATCTAAAGATTACTGCAGAAGAAGAATCCAGCTCGGAGACACCTGGTACAATCATTCGCCAGGAACAGTTGGAAGCAGGTCAGCTATTTGATCCTTCAAAAGCTGCCCAGATCACCCTTGTCTACAGTGCTTATCCAACTGTAACAATTCCTACGGATATCATGGGAATGGATATTAACTCTGCCGCCGCAGAGTTAGAAGGCATGGGATTAGAAGTACGTACTTCAGCCCGTGATACAACTCAGATGACCCAGGAAGAATTGGATGAACTAACAGTTGGGGTTGTTGTAGAGTGTGATCCTGCCGCAGGTACATCCTTTACCCAGACAGACGATAACTATGTCACGCTTTATTACTATTAATGGTGGATATGAAGGCTAGAATTATAAAGATTGTTTCCAAGGAATATACAGTTCTGGATGAAGACAATAACCGCTATGATGCAATTCTGACAGGAAAGATACGTCGTCAGTCAGTACCTGTTACAGGGGATATGGTTATGTGTAACTATACAGATAACCGCTGGGTTATAGAAAAGATTCTTCCCCGTAAGAACTCCATGCGCAGGCCAGCTGTCGCAAATGTTGATCAGGTATTGATTGTCATGAGTGTAAAAGATCCTGACTTTTCACCTGTTTTAATAGACCGCTTAAGCATGTTAATTATGGCAAGTGGTTTAAAGCCTATGTTAATAGTCACAAAGTGTGATCTTGGCATTGATGAACGAACTGAAAAGCATATTGAGGAATATGAAAGAGGACCAATGCAGGTTATCCGTACTGCCAAGGGCTCTTTAGATCCTTCTCTTGCCGGATTTTTAAAAGGAAAGGTATCTGTCTTAACAGGACAGTCTGGGGCAGGCAAGAGTACCTTATTAAACCAGTTAGAACCATCATTCCATTTAGCTACGCAAGAGATATCCAAAGCCTTAGGCAGAGGCAGACATACCACAAGACACAATGAACTGCATTCTGTTGCAGGAGGATTAGTCGCCGATACACCAGGTTTTTCTTCCCTGGATTTCTCCCATATAGAAGCGGATGAATTAGGTAACTATGTACCTGATTTTGTGCCATATATAGGCAAGTGCCGTTTTAATGACTGCATTCATCAGAATGAACCTGATTGTGCCATTAAAGAGGCTGTAGAACGCGGTGAAGTACCTGAAACAAGATATGAGGATTATCTGCAGGTATTGCAGATCATACAGGAGAGGAAGGTAAAGTACTGATGATAGTTGCGCCAAGCGTATTATCACTGGATTACAGTGATACAAAGGGACAGATAGAAGCATTGAATGATTCTAAAGCGGAATGGATTCACTATGATGTCATGGATGGACACTTTGTGCCTAACATTACTTTTGGACCAGATATTCTGAAGGCTTTCTGCAGATCCAGTTCTTTAGTAAAAGACGTACATCTGATGGTATCTGATCCGGAATATTATTCCGATATATTTATTGATGCAGGTGCTGATATAGTGACTTTTCACTATGAAGCATTAGACGGTGAAGAAAAGATACATCATCTGTTTGATAAGATTCATAAACGTGGAAAGAAAGCAGGTATCTCTATCCGTCCTCATACAGATGTATCGGTATTACAGCCATTTCTTAATGAAGCAGATCTGATACTTGTCATGAGTGTAGAACCGGGCTTTGGCGGTCAGAAGTTCCAGGAAGAAGCTCCGGGAAGAATCGCTGCCATTAAGGATATGTGTACGAGGGCTGACTCCAAAGCATTGTTAGAAGTAGATGGCGGTATTAATCTGGAAACAGGTAAGCTTTGTGCAGATGCTGGTGTAGATGTACTGGTAGCTGGCAGCTATATCTTCAAGAATGATATCAGGAAGGCAGCAGCATCACTATGCGCGCTTTAATAGCCTTAAAGCTTCAGGATGACTTCAAATCCCTGGATGGGGATTTCATCGGTGCTGATAAAGGTGCTTTGGAATTAGCGGATCTAGGTATCCATATGAAGCTTGCCATAGGAGACTTTGATTCCATAGATAAAGCAGATCTGAAAAAGATAAGAGCTTATGCGGATGAAGTGGTGGAGTTAAATCCTATCAAGGATAATACAGACGCGGAGGCAGCTATTCATGCGGCTATGGATCGTGGCTATGATGAAATATGGTTATGTGGGGCAACAGGTGCCAGAATGGATCATTCTCTGATCAATCTGCGTATTGCGATGAAGTATCCGGGTATTATATGGCTTCATGATCGATGCAATCTGATTCATGCTGTAAAAGAAGGAGACTATACAATCTCTAAAAAAGAGTATCCTTATATTTCTTTCTTTACCGATACAAAGGCAGTTATTACCTTAGATGGCTTTGCATATCCTTTGGATCACCGTACATTAACCCAACAGGATCTCTATACCGTATCGAATGAAATAACAGGGGATACAGGTATCCTGCATGTTCATGAAGGAAAAGTGCTGGTCATGCAGACAAAGGATCAGGCATAAAAAAAGATTCCATAAGGAATCTCTTTTTATATCCTGACTCAGGCCTTGACTACTGCCTTGGCGTTCTTGGACTTCAGTGTCTTTAATGTACGTGCAGAAACTCTGACTGTCTGTGGTTTGCCATCAATAATCATATGAACTTTCTGCAGATTGACATCCCAGCGTCTTCTTGTAGCACGCAGAGAATGAGAACGTCTGTTTCCACTTAACGCTTTCTTACCGGATACGGCACAAACTCTTGACATATACCATAACCTCCTTCGCTCATAAATGCTTGATTAATTTAACATAGAACAGGCCTGTTTGCAATAGAAAAATGAACTTCCAGAGAGTAAATAAATGAAATGGTTAAACTGAATACAGTGTCTGATTTCAGCATGAATATCTGAAACATTATGTCATTGTGTTGTTTTATCTGCCTTTTTTTGTGATAAACTTAATATGTTGTTTGAAAGGAGACTTCATGAGCGATAAACAGATATTTGCTGCAACAGAAATTTCTGACCATGAGGTTCGCCTGATCGTTGGCGAGTTTTTCAATACCAGATTCAATATTATTAAAGTAGAGCGGATTCCATGTGATGGTCTCTCATTTAATAAGGTAGTCAATGCCGAAGCAATTACCGGTGCATTGAAGAAGGCAGCTGAGAATACGAAGAAGATGCTTGGCGCTGATATTAAAAAGATATTACTGGCTATGCCGTCTTATCGTTTAAAGCGTTATTCGGTACGTTCCACAGTTAATATTGATGGCATTGATGGAAAAATCACGATCCAAGATGTACGCAATGCTGTGGAAAAAGCAGAGAGTGTCAGTATTGGTAAGGAATACGCTTTAATCCAGACAGTATGTGTGAAATATATTATTAATGGAATAGCCACAAGAAGAATTCCATTAGGAGAGAAATGTGATCAGATGTCAGTAGACATTGATCTCTTATGTGCAGACAGAAAGCTTTCCTATGACTTAGTTACATGCGTAGAAAAAGCAGGACTACAGGTATTGGATATCTTCCCTGATATCTATGCTGTAGGCAAGGAAGCAGCTTTGTTTGAACAGTCTGTTAACAAGCAGGTTGTTGTATTGAAGGTTGAAAGATACAATACAACGCTTGGCTTATTAAGAAAGGGAAGACTGATGACTGCAGCCGTGATGCCTACAGGCATCGGTACTCTGGTACAGCCGGTTGTTGAAAAGTATGGCATACCTGTAAATACAGCAGTAGAGCTGTTAAAGTATTCAGTGCGACTGGATCAGAAGGTATGCTCTTCCAATCCTGTACATATATGGAGCGCAGAAGGAAAAACACATACGATCAGTGAACAGCAGCTTGTTGACTGTGTCAGAAATGACGTTGATTTATGGCTGAATGCGATCCAGAAGACTTGTGAGCCAATCTTGCAAGCTGGTGAAACAACTGTTATTATTACAGGCGAAGGCGGCGAAACAGAGGGTCTGGATCATCTCATCAGAGACAGACTGCAGACGGAAGTCCGGTATTATATTCCTGATACATTAGGTGGAAGGAATGCAGGACTGACTGCTGCGCTCGGACTTTTTTATGCATATCAGGATAAGATGCCTGTATATGGATATGCAGAAGACAGTCTGGATATGGATGCATTTGAAAAAGCTGTTTCGTACCGGGATAAGACACCCGGCAGCACAAACAAAGAAGATACGATTACAAGTAAACTGAAGGGATTGTTCCTTGAGGGGAAGAAATAACAGGCAAGAGGTAAGGACATGGCAGATTTAGAGTATAACCAGATAGCAAAGATCAAAGTTTTCGGTATCGGCGGTGCCGGAAGCAATGCGGTAAACCGTATGGTACAGGAAGGCGTGCAGGGTGTAGAGTTCTATGTAGCAAATACAGACCTGCAGGCACTGGATATTTCGCCGGTTGCAAACAAGATTCAGCTTGGTAAGGAAGGCCTTGGTGCCGGAGGTAATCCGGATAATGGACGTAAGGCTGCAGTTGAATCAGAAGATGCAATCCGTCAGGCAATGGAAGGTGCAGATATGGTGTTCCTCACAGCTGGAATGGGTGGTGGAACCGGAACTGGTGCTGCTCCATTATTTGCCAAGGTAGCCAAGGAAATGGGATGTCTGACCGTGGGTATCGTCACAAAGCCATTCTCATTTGAAGGCAAGAAGAGAATGATTCAGGCTGAACAGGGTCTGGAACAGTTAAAGGAATATGTAGATTCTCTGATCATTATCTCCAATAACAAGGTATTGGAAGTTATCGGTCATATTCCATTCGAAGATGCATTCAAGGAAGCAGATAACATCCTGCGTCAGGGTGTTCAGACAATCACTGATCTGATTGCTGTACCGGCAATGATCAACCTTGACTTTGCGGATATCAAGTCCGTCATGGAAGGACAGGGTTCTGCATTATTCGGAATTGGTATGGCTGATGGCGATGACAAGGCCAAGGAAGCTGCTGAAAGAGCTATTCAGTGTCCATTACTGGAAGCTTCTATCCAGGGCGCAAAGAGTGCCATCATCAACGTAACCGGTGGTGCTACAATGTCCGCTTATGATGCAAGTGAAGCAGTTGATTATATCAGACAGGCAGCTGGAAATGATATTGATATCATCTTCGGTGTTGCCATCAATGATAAGATTGGTGATTCCATCATCGTATCTGTGATCGCAACAGGATTTGATCTTCCAAAGCCTGATATGATTCCTAGCGATGGACCTGCTTCTGAAAAGAGTCCTGTATCTGCTGGATCCAAGGCTGATAACACAAAGAAGAATGACAATGTTGTCGCAGAAGATGATGTCGATGATGTAACATTCGGTGTCTCTGATGATGACGATGAAGATGATAATGTCATCCCTGGCTTCTTCCGAAAGAACTAAGTTTATATGTATAAGCTGCCATAAGGCAGCTTTTTTTAATGCCTGTATACACAATGTTTCAAATCTATACAGAGTGTTTCTGACCTCTTTACAGCTTTAATATAAACGCATAAAATATTCCTGCAGCAACGAAACCCGGTTTCCAACCGACATAAAAGCCGAGAGTGTTCGTTACTGTTTTTTCATAAAAATAGCGGTGTGGAAATCCACGTGTCTTTAGACCGTGGGAGGAAACACCTGTAAGTCAGCCTTGATTTTTGATGTAATGCTGTATCGTACTTTCTGATACTTCTCCAATGCTGTATGCAAAGTACCCATCAGACCGGAATATTTTCTTTTTCCAGTATTCTAGTATCGTATTCCAGTAATACATGAATATGACCGACATCTGTCTCCATTGCCAGGATTTCCCAGTTATTCTTTTTTACAACTGACGAAACATTTCCAGACAGTAATGGTTTCTGTATCATTAAGCTCCTTTTCACTTTGTTTCACTACAGAACTTTGATATATGTAATGAAAGGAACATATTTTATGCAGATTGGCGAAACAATGAAAATCAAACTGAATGGTATTACCGCTGACATGGATCTGGCTTTTTCTGAAATGACATATCAGTATGCACAGGCCTGCAATTACATATCAGAATACATTTTCAGTCACGATTTGAACATCAATTCAAATCTTCTCAGTAAAAAGCTTTACAGGACATTGCGTTCTGAATTTGGTCTGAAATCACAGTTGGCACAGTCTGCAATAAAAACAGTCACTGCCAGGTATCAGACAGCAGATACACAGCTGAAGAAATCACCATACAGATTTTCTGTAGTTGAAAACGGCAGAAAGAAATAATATTCCTTCAGGAGAGAATTGAGTGATCCTTTCTGTATGTATTAGCGAAGACAACTTCTTAAAATAACTAAAGCAGAATCTGCAAAAACTAACCAAGTCGAGGAAGGAAAAAATTTATGACAGAAAAGAACAAAAAGAAAGAATCTGGGAAAGTAAAACAATGGTTTCAAAAGGTGACAGGTGCGTTTAAAAACGCTCCTAAGTACGAGAAAGCACTTTGCGTTGTAATTGTCTGCCTTGTTGTAGTGGCTATTTGTTGCACAGTTGTAATGGCAAATATCAATAAGACGGTCAATAGTGCCGATGCAACACCTACACCAGTAGCTGCAACAACAGTTAAAGAATCAGCAGCATTAAAGGATGCAAAGGCATCTTATGAAAAGAGTGTAAAGGAAGTAGAAACACTCAATGACAAGTCTACTGATGATGAAAAGCAGAAGGTTTATAAAACAGCAAACGAAGCAGCAAATAAATATCTGTCTGCATTACAGGAAGAAGTAAAAGATGTTGATGATGCCGACAAAAAAGTAAATATAATTCAACAATTAAAGTGTTAAAGACTAATATTGAAGGCTATCAGAAAAAACTAGATGAATTAAATAAGGCAACACCTTCACCATCTGCAACAGCGACAGCGGATAGTGAGAAGGAAACAGAAAAGAAGGTAAATACAGAACCAAAGGAAACACAAAACACTAATAAGAACAATAATTCGTCTGCGGATAAGAATACATCCGGCAATAATCAAGCATCTGGTAATAAAAATAAGTCATCCGGTAGTCAGTCTGCAACCACCAATAACTCCAATAGTAATAAAGGATCAGGTGGAACTACACATAAACAGACTTGTACCACAACATGGGTACAGGATAAAGCAGCATGGGATGAAACAGTTGTGGATCAGCCAGCATGGGACGAACAAGTAGTTTCTGGCGAAGTATATATATGCGATTTTTGTCACCAGAAATTCTATTCAATTTCAGCTATAGAAGACCACACATGGGACGTACATGGTGCCGAGAGCTTTCAATCCGAACCTACTTACCAGACCGTCCATCACGATGCAACATATAAAACAGTACACCATGAAGCCACTTCTCATGTTGTTCATCACAATGCAACAGGACATAATATTACTACTTGTAAGTAAAAAGTGATGTGATGATTATGACATAAAAGGTAATGAAATAAGTGGAAGTATTGAGCTGAAGGATAGTACAGCCGCAAAGAATCTGATTATGATAAATACATGAAGGAGCTAAAAAACTTCAAAAAGAAAATCGTAAAAATTGATACGGAAGAAATGGTAAAATTATGAAAAAGGTAATTCAAAAAATTCAAGCATGTATTTTGGCAGCTTTAACAGTTATTGGAACTGTAGGAACAGCTATTAGCCCTGTACAGGTTCATTATGTTCTGGCTGTAGAAACCAATCCGCTTTTCCAGACCGCAGGCGGATCTTGTCAGAAACAGAGACTACAGCTTTGTAGAAGAAGGCAATGCATTATCAATCAATACACTGGGAAATCGTGTAAAAGTTCCTTTTGATGTACCTGAATACATGAAGAAATTCTTTGATGGCGAATGGAAATTCGGTACAGCTAAACTCGTACAGTTGAAAGGCAGCTGGTATCTGCATATTTCTGCTGTCAGAGAAGCAGATGAATTTTCCAGAGATGATATCCGACATGTTGTCGGCATCGACAGAGGGCTTCGATTTATCGCAACGACATATGATGATTCGCAGAAAACTGCATTTGTCCGGGGAAAAGAAATCAGAAAAAAACGTGATTCTTTTGACAGGGTGAGAGCGGAACTTCAGGCAAAAGGTACAAGATCAGCAAAACGTGCACTGAAACGTATTTCAGGGCGAGAGAACCGTTGGATGAGTGATGTAAATCATCGCATCAGTAAGGCACTCGTGAATAAATACGGAAAAGGTACGCTGTTTGTACTTGAAGACCTGGAAGGTATCTCGTTTGAAGAACAGAATCAGCATGGCAGAAAGCAGACACATGATCTGCACAACTGGTCTTTTTATGACCTGGAAACCAAACTGACATACAAGGCAAACGAAACAGGCTGTCATGTCATAAAGGTTGATCCTCATTGCACATCACAAAGATGTCCGCATTGTGGAACAGTTCTGAAAGAAAACAGAAATCATGACAAACATTTGTATACCTGCAGACACTGCGGATTTACAAGCAATGATGACAGAGTTGGAGCAATGAATATCTATCTTCTTGGCGCGCTCTGGGCAACAGGTGATGAATCACCATCATTTAAAACAGTAAGCTAAGGTTTCGGTATATCCGGAACGCTATCAAACGGGTGCTGTCAACCACCCGGCGATGTAACGGCACAGAGGGTAGTATCCCTGCTGTTAGAGTCCAGGAGAATCTGCACAGCAGATTACGTCTGTACTGGAGGAGTCAGTTACAAGCCCAGACGTCCTTGGACAGTGGGTAGTTGACAGGAAATGAGGAATGTTTTATGGACAGAAAAAGACTTTTCAAACAGATTGATTTTATTCTGAAGATAGATGAAGAAAAGAATATATTAAGACAGACACATTTATCTCATCATTGCAGAAGAGAAAATGATGCTGAACATGCCTGGCATATGGCAGTTATGGCATATCTGTTAAAAGAATATTCTAATGAAGATATTGATATCTCTCATGTCATGATCATGTGTCTGATTCATGACATTGTTGAAATAGAGGCAGGGGATACCTACGCCTATGATACTGAGGGTAAGAAGACCCAGCATGAAAGAGAAGAGAATGCCGCAGATCATATCTTCTCTCTTTTACCAGATGATCAGAAGAATGAACTCAGATCTATCTTTGAAGAATTTGATCATGGTGATACCCCGGAAGCGAGATTTGCCAGAGCGATGGATAACTTCCAGCCATTACTGTTAAATAATTCCAATGATGGCGGGGATTGGAAGGAACATGGTGTATCCCGCTCAACAGTAGAAGGAAGACAATCCAAAACCGATGCTGGCAGTCATGAACTGTATCAGATAACAGAGGAAATATTGGACAATAATGTTAAAAAAGGCAGTCTTAAAGATGCCTGATTTGATGTTATATGTATGAAATGTTAGAATATTTGGCATTGAAGTGAGGTGTTTGATTTGGAAGATCCCATGCAAAACATGCATTCATATCACTATGCTGAAAGAATGGTGATTTTATGAGTAATGCAGGTACATATGTCATTGTCATAATTATTCTGACTTTATTTTCAGGTTTATTTTCAGCAGTGGAAACAGCCTACAGTTCTGCCTCAAAGATCAGATTAAAGAATATGCAGAATGACGGTAATCCAAAGGCAGGCATTGTCTTAAAGACTTTGGATAACTATGATCGTTTTCTGACTACTATTCTGATTGGAAATAATATTGTCAATACAGCTTCTGCGACTATCGGTACATTGTTATTTACAATGTTCTTTACTCATAATGGCGCAACTATATCTACAATTGTGATTACCATTGTGACATTAATGTTTGGTGAAACAGCACCGAAGTCATTAGCCAAGCAAGCTCCAGAGAAATTTGCCTGTGCCATGACTGGTTTTGTCGGCTTCTTTGAAGTTATCCTGACACCTTTATCTCTTGTCTTGTCTGGCTGGACATGGCTTGTATCAAAGCTTGTAAAAGTACAGAATCCGGATACGGATATTTCAGATGAATTAACCACTATGGTAGAGGAAGCTGAAAAAGATGGAGATCTGGAAGAACATGAATCTGATCTGATATCCAATGCCATCGGCTTTAATGATCTTGATGTATCAGATGTTTTAACGCCCAGAGTGGATGTTGTCGCAGTAGATATCACTGCATCAGAAAAAGAAATCGAAACGATGTTCCGGGTAAATTCTTTCTCAAGATTACCGGTATATGAAAACAGTATCGATAATATTGTCGGTGTCATCCATGAAAAAGACTTCTATGAAATCATGTATCACGGTAAGGGCCCGGTCAGAAAGATTATCAAGCCGGTTATCTACACATCTCCTAATACTAAGATTTCTACCGTTATGAAGCAGCTTCAGAGTGCTAAGCTTCATCTGGCTGTTGTCCTGGATGAATATGGCGGTACAGATGGCATCATCACTCTGGAAGATATCATTGAGGAACTTGTTGGTGAAATCTGGGATGAACATGATGTTGTTGAAGACTTCTATACAAAGGTTGATGATCATACATGGATGGTCAAGGGTGATGCCGAGATCGATGATCTGATTGACCGTTTTGATGTAGAGGAAGAAGATGAAGAGTTTGACTTCATTACGGTTTCCGGATGGGCAATTCATGAATTAGGTCATATTCCTCATGTTGGGGAAGAGTTTGACTATAAGAATCTGCATGTAACTATTACTAAGGCAGATCAGAGAAAAGTCCTGGAAGTTAAAGTTGAAATCCATGATAAGAAGAAGGAGGAAGAGGAAGACGAATAATCGTTTTCCTTTTTGTGGTTATGTATCAGTATTTTACAAATGAACCATTATCAGTCGGTTCTGTCTATATCTTTACAAAAGAACAGTATCATCATGCCTTTGATGTACTACACCTTCATGATGAAAAGATACGTCTTGTATATTGTCAGAAGGCATATTATGCCATCTGTGACAGACAATATCATGGTGCACTTGTCATTGAAGAAGATCCTGTAATTCGTGAATTTCCATTAAACATCACTTTATGCATGGCTTTGATCCGTCGGGAAAAGTTTGAACTGGTATTGCAGAAAGCCGCAGAACTTGGTGTGAAAAGAATCGTTCCGTTTTATTCATCCCGTTGTGTTGTACAGGTACGTAAAGAGAAACAGGAACATCAGAGAAAGAGATGGCAGTATATTCTCCAGTCTGCCTCTGAACAATGCAAGCGTGATCTGATTCCGGAACTATGTGAGTCTGTTTCAGTTTCTTCCTTAAAAGATTACAGCAGTGATGTAAATCTCTGTGCCTATGAAAAAGCTGGCATACAGTCTCCGCTCATCAGTGATGCAATGGATCATGTATCTTCTGTGACCATTGTAATTGGACCGGAAGGGGGTTTTTCTGAAGAAGAAGTACAATCTCTTTATGATGACCATTTTATGCCTGTAACCCTTGGCAAGCGTATTCTGAGAGCGGAGACAGCTGCCATATACGCCTGCTCCGTTTTAGCTGAAATAGGAGAAAAGATGGCATGAGATTCAGTGTTATCAATCTTGGCTGTAAGGTAAATGCCTATGAAGCAGAATCCATTGCCTCAGATATGGAGAAAAGAGGATGGGAAAGAGTTAAAGATAATGAAGATTATGATGCTGTCTTAATCTTTACCTGTGCGGTTACCAATACCGCTGCTTCCAAGAGCCGTCAGATGCTTCATCGGGCAAAGAGAAACCATCCTGAAGCAGTAACGTGCATGATTGGCTGCTATGTACAGGTAGATACAGATGAAGTAGAAGATGCGGATATTCTTGTTGGTACAAAAGATAAAGAGAAGACACCTTTACTCATTGAGCAGTATCTCAAAGATCATCATAAGATCAGAGCAGTTGCAGATATGGGAGATATGTCTTTCCATCAGGAGGAAGCATCTCTTTCTGACTCCAAAGCCCGCTGTGATCTGAAGATACAGGATGGCTGTAATCAGTTTTGTACATACTGCATTATTCCTTATGCAAGAGGCAGAGAGCGTTCCCTTGATCCTGATACAGTTATCAAAGAGGCAGAAAGACTGTCTCAGAAATATCATGAGATTGTCTTAACCGGTATTCATACAGGCAGATATGGAAGAGAATATGGTGTAACCCTTGCACAGTTAATGAAAGAGATATTGGCTCATACAAAAGACTGCCGTCTGCGTATTTCTTCCATAGAAGTAACAGAGGTAAGCGATGAACTGATTGAGCTGATGAAAGAAGAACCCCGTATTGCAAGGTTCCTGCATATTCCATTGCAGTCAGGCAGTGATACGGTATTGAAGCGCATGCAAAGACCATACGATACAGCTTATTATTATGATAGAATATGTAAGGTACGTAATGCTTTGGGAGAAGATATATCGATTTCATGTGATATCATGACTGGTTTCCCTGGTGAAAGTGAACAGGAATTTCAGGAGACAATGAATTTCTTAAAGAAGTGTCAGTTTTCCTTTCTTCATGTATTCCCGTTTTCACTACGGAAAGGTACACAGGCAGAAAAGATGCCTTGTCAGATACCAGTACCAGTCAGAAAAAAAAGAGCTTCACAATGCATTGAATTATCCAGAGAAATGGAAGATGCCTATCGCTCTTCGTTTGTTGGAAAAGAAGCGGATATCATCGCGGAATGGGTAAGAGATGGCAGTACCACAGGTCATACATCCAATTACATACCGGTAAGAATAAAAGAAGAACTTGTCCATGGTGAATGGGTTCATGTAAAGCTTACAGAGTATAAGAATCATATTATGTATGCAGAAAAGATCAGGTGAATAAAATGAAGCTGACAGAATTATTTGAAAATGTACCAGATATTGAAATCAAGAGTCTGATGTCTGATTCACGCTTGAAGCGTCCGGATTCTATTTTTTTCTGTGTGAAGGGAATCCGCTTTGATGGTCATGAGTTTGTGGAACAGGCAATCCGCAATGGCGCCAAGGTTATTGTTTACAGTGAACCTCTGGAACATATGCATGATGACATTACCTATATCAAAGTTAAGGATGTATTGCAGGCATTCAATCAGGTCGCAGATGCATTCTATGGTCATCCATCTCATAAGCTTCTGATGTTTGGCGTAACCGGAACCAATGGCAAGTCTTCTATTGCGTGCATCATCCGGGATATCTTAAATGAATTTGAACCTACCGGATATATCGGTACGATTGCCATTCAGTATGGACAGGTAAAGTTACCGCCATTATTAACTACCCCGGATATTGACGATCTGCATGGTATCTTAAGGGATATGGTAGATGCCGGTATGAAGGCATGTGCCCTGGAAGCTTCTTCCATCGGTATTGAACAGGGAAGAGTAGATGCCATTGACTTTGATGTAGCGATGTTTACAAACCTGACCCATGATCATCTGGATTATCATGGCACATTGACAAACTACTTTAATGCCAAAAAGAAACTGTTTGATAACCTGAAACCAGATGCTGTTGCGATTACAAATATGGATGATCCATATGGTATGAAGATTGTCAAAGACTGCCCATGCCGGGTTGTAACATATGGCATTGAAAATGAGGCAGATTATCAGGTTACGGATTATCAGTTATTAAAAGACCGTACCCGCTTTACCTTAAAAGTAGAGAATATGGAATATGAGATTGAAACTAATCTTGTCGCAAAGTTCAATATCTATAATCTTTTAGCCGCTATGGCTGCCTTAAATCAGAAGGGTATATCGATTACACAGATGCTGCCATATATCAAGAATCTTTCCCAGATAGAAGGACGTATGCAGAGAATCAATGATGGGCAGCCATTTAACATCGTCATTGACTTTGCCCATACACCAGATGGCATTGAGAAGGTATGTCAGTATGCCAGCAAGATTACCCCTAAGGAAAACCGCATCATTGCGATTACTGGCAGTGCAGGCCGGAGAGATACAATCAAGCGTCCTATCTTCGGGCAGATACTGGATAAATATTGTGATATGATCATTCTGACAGAAGATGATCCGCGTGATGAGGATCCTCATGAGATTGCAGAAGAGATCGCATCAGGAATCAGGAAGACAAACTATGTCATCATCGATGACCGCTATGATGCAATCAGAGAGGCAGTGGAAATCGCTGATCCGGATGATACAATCATAATACTTGGTAAAGGTGATGAGAAGTTTATCTACAGACAATTTGGCAGAGAACCATATGAAGGCGATGATATGATCACGCATGAAGTATTAAAAAAGTACTATTTTAATGATGGTAGTAAGGAGGCATATTAAAATGGAACTGAATAGCTATATTGATCACACTTTATTAAAACCAGAGTCTACAAAGGAAGACATCCAGAAGGTTGTTGATGAGGCAAAGAAGTATAACTTCGCTTCTGTCATGGTTAACCCATGCTGGATTCCGTTTGTAAAGCCGCAGCTTGAAGGAACAGATGTTAAGGCAGCCTGTGTTATTGGCTTCCCGTTAGGTGCCAATACAACTAAGACAAAGGTATTTGAAGTAAAGGATGCCATTGCCAATGGTGCTGATGAAGTCGATATGGTTTTGAATATCGGCATGCTGAAGGGTGGCGATGATGCTTACGTCACTGATGAAATCCGTCAGTTAAAGGAAGTTGCCGGAGATCATATCCTCAAGGTTATTATTGAAACATGTCTTTTAACAGATGATGAAAAGGTCAGAGCATGTAAGGATGCAGTTGCCGCAGGTGCTGACTTTGTCAAGACATCTACCGGATTCTCTACTGGTGGTGCTACAGTCGCTGATGTTAAGTTAATGAAGGAAGCTGTCAAGGGTTCTGACGTTAAGGTAAAGGCAAGTGGCGGTATCCGTACAAAAGAAGATATGGAAGCCATGATCGCGGCTGGTGCTGAAAGAATCGGCACATCCCATGGTACAGATTTATTCTGATTTAAAGCATATTCTGATTGCATAATTTAGTCTGATTTGATATCATAATTAGGCGTCAAAAAACAGGAAGGCGGTGAGTAAGTATGGCAAGAGTTGTAGTCAAAGATGGTGAGAACTTAGATGATGCACTGCGCCGCTTCAAGCGTCAGGTAAGCCGCAACGGCACACTGGCTGAAGCACGTAAGAGAGAATATTACGTTAAGCCTGGCGTAAAGAGAAAGCTGAAGAGCGAAGCTGCTCGCAAGGCAAGAAGAAGAGGCAAGTAAGAGGAGCACAGCAGTGTTTCTCTTTTTTCTTAATAAAGGAGATTCATTCTTGAAAGATAATACATTAGAAATACATATGTCTGAAATGAGCGAGGCAGAAGCTTCTGCATTAGTTGGAGCCAATGACAGAAACCTTATGGCATTAAGTTCCTGCTTTGATTCAGATATCTCTTTCCGTTCCAATACCTTCTTCTTAAAAGGAGATGAAGAAACAGAAAAGAATGTTACTCATGTACTCCATCAGTTATATGACATGATTCATAATGGCAGAATGGTAAATGAACAGGATGTGATTTATCTCTCACGTATGGCTAAGAATCATGAAGAGACAGATCCTGAAGTATTTGCCAGTCATATTGTCGGCAGAACCCTTGCCGGTAAGCCGGTTGTACCTAAAACAATGGGACAGTACAGATTTGTGAAAGCAATGGAAGAAGTGCCGATTGTCTTTGCGATAGGACCAGCTGGTACAGGCAAGACATATCTTGCGGTTATTGAAGCTGTTTCTGCCTTAAAACGTGGTGATGTCAAAAGAATCGTGTTAACCAGACCTGCAGTAGAGGCAGGGGAGAACCTTGGCTTTTTACCTGGTGATATGAAGGAAAAGGTAGATCCATATCTGACACCTTTATATGATGCTTTGCATGCAATGCTAGGCACAGAAAAGACCGAAGTATTAATTGAAAAGGGAACGATCGAAATAGCCCCGTTAGCCTTTATGAGAGGAAGGACCCTGGATGATGCCTTTGTTATTCTGGATGAAGCACAAAATACAACGACTGCCCAGATGAAGATGTTTTTAACAAGACTCGGTTTTCATTCCCATATGGTTATTACCGGTGATATTACCCAGATTGATTTAAAGCCGCAGATGGAAAGCGGATTAATCCAGGCTTCTCATATCCTGAAGGATATAGATGAGATTGCAGTATTACATATGAACAGTGATGATGTCGTCAGACATCCACTTGTCCAAAAGATTATTGAAAGATATGAACAGGCACAAAAAAAGCGCTGATTTTCAGCACTTTTTTACTTTTGGTTATGACTGCCGGAATGCACAGGTTCATCTTCTGAAATATCATCTACCTTGGAAGTTACTGAGGAGCGGGCTATGTTGCAGCAATGATCACCCATACGTTCCAATGTACCTAAGATATCGCAATATACAGATTCTGCGACAGGGGAAGTACATGTATGATTGGACATTCTTCCAAAGTGTCTTTCTCTGGATTCATATTCCAGGGAATCCATGCGGTCTTCTTTGCCTAATAATCTGCCATAGGTTATCTGATTTTTTGTCACAAAGATTTCCACGGCATCATCGAACATATCCATAAACTGGTCATACATGGTATTCATGTCCTTCATGGCTGCTTCTGAGAATTCCTGTTCTTCAGAATAGACCATGTTATAGAACTCTGCCAGGTTAGAAGCCAGATCACCTAATCTTTCAAAGTTCTTGGTAGTTTCAAGATTCAGACGCTGATCCATGATATCCTGTTCGGTTAAGTTAGGCTGTACGGATACCTGAATCAGATAATCCGTAATCTTCTTATCAAACTTATTGATCATGGCTTCATTTCTGTTAAGGATATCCATATCTTCTTCAGAACCATGATTATTTAAGAAATCCTTTGTCTGTCTGACATCTTCCTTAACAACATCTGCCATCTTTAATAATGCCTGCTGGGAAGCCTTGATCGCAAAGGATGGAAGAACGTTAGTCACATTGTTATCCAGCTCGTCAATATCCACTTCCATGATTTCCGGTTCCTTGCCAGGAATTACCTTTCTGACTAAAGCAACCAGCTGTTTGAGGAATGGTAAGAACATCAATGTCGTTACTGTCTTGAAGATGATATTGGAAACAGCTATCTGCATCATTGGATTGAGACCACCGGTTATCTTTTGCATGAGATTTGTAAATGGTACAAGAAGGATCATACCGAAAATTGTCGCAATGACATTCAGTATTGTATGCATGGCAGCGGTACGCTTGCCGGCTGTTGAACCACCGATCGCAGCTAAGATACCAGTCATTGTTGTACCGATATTAGCACCAAACATGAATGGAACCGCTGCCCCGAATGTTACGGCACCAGCCTGATACAGTTTCTGGATAACACCGATTGTAGCAGCGGAAGACTGTACGGCAGCGGTTAAGAGAATACCAGCGGCTAAGCCTAAGAATGGATTTTTTGCCATGGATATTGCAAAATCTTCAAACTGCGGCATTTCCTTAAGAGCAGCCAAAGCATCACCCATAGCAGCCATACCATAGAAGATCAGACCGAATCCAAGAATGACATTGCCCATGTATCTGGTTTTTGTTTTCTTTGAGAAACAGATCAGTAATGCACCGATAAATACGATATACAATGCGTATTTATCAATGTTGATGGATATCAGGAAGGATGTAACGGTGGTACCGATGTTAGCTCCAAGCACAACGCCTGCCGCCTGGTCCAGAGTCATCAGACCAGCTCTAACCAGACCAATGACGATAGCAGTTGTTGCGGAAGAAGACTGCATCAGTATTGTTAATATAATGCCGATGATTAAACCGGATATTGGATTAGAAGTGTACTTATCAATATAATCGCGAAGCTTGTCGCCAGCTACTGCTTTGAGGCCATCACCCATAAAGTTGATGCCAAACATAAACAGTCCAAAGCCGCCAAGGATCATATCCCAGCGGATAGATGACAGTGACATATTTTCCCCCTCATTGATTGTTGAAAATCACAATTATTTTAACAAACACATACGTCATGAGCAATGAAAGATAAATTACTCACATATTCAATGCAGTATATGGTTTATAATAATGAAGAAAGCAGGTTTTTATGGAAATTACATTGATGAATCATACAAATGCAGATGTTGCAGAATTTGAACCATTCTTTAATACAATTGCGGATCATGCTGAAAAAGTACTGAATCTGGATCATGATCTGGAACTATCTGTTACTTTTGTCAGAAGCAGAACGATCCATAAGATCAATAAAGAATACCGTGGTATCGACAGGCCTACCGATGTTATCAGTTTTGCGATCCGGGATGATCTCGATGATGATATACCGGAAGAAGTCAAAGACCTGGGTGATATTTTCATTAATATTGATTATGCAAAAAGACAGGCAAAAGAATACGGACATTCCTATAAAAGAGAAATCGGTTTTCTTTTTACCCATGGCATGCTGCATTGTCTTGGCTATGATCATATGAAGCCGGAGGATGAAAAGGTCATGTTTGCCTTACAGGATCAGATACTTGACCCGATCATTACAAGATAATGAAGAAGAAGTTTGCAGCGGCATTCAGGGGACTGTTTTCCGGATTTAAGGATATTTCCATCCTGACCCAATGGATACTTGCCGCATTAGCACTTATCGCCGGATACATTATGCATCTGAGTACAATGGAATGGATCGCTGTTGCATTATGCATAGGCTTAGTGATCGTTACCGAAATGGTCAATACATGTATTGAACGTACATGTGATATGATCATGAAAGAATGGAGCAGCGAAGTACGCTATATCAAGGATTTAGCCGCAGGAGCAGTTGTAGCTGCAGCTATTACAGCACTTATATGTGCATTGATTATTTTATTCAGACATCTTTAACAGGAGGATTAGTATGACAAAAGAAGAATTGCTTGCGGAAGCCTGGAAGGCACAGAAAAACAGTTATGCACCATATTCCAAATATCATGTAGGTGCAGCCATTGAAACTACCGATGGCAGAATATTCTGGGGTGCCAATATAGAAAATTCATCTCTTGGTGCAACCAATTGCGCGGAACGCAGTGCCGTATTTGCGGCATATTCCAATGGCTATAAGAAAGAGACAATCAAGGCATTAGCCATTGTATCGGATGGTGACAGAGTCTGTGCACCATGCGGAATCTGCCGTCAGGTATTATCAGATTTAATCAGTGATGACTGTCCGATTTATTTGTCAAATGGACGCAGTGAAGTAGATACGAATATTAATCGTCTGTTGCCAATGCGTTTCCAGGCTGAGGATGTACTCAGATGAGAAGTGGATTTGTTGCTTTGGCTGGCCGCCCGAATGCCGGTAAGAGTACGTTAGTAAATGCCTTGGTAGGAGAAAAGGTAGCGATTGTCTCTGATAAGCCGCAGACTACCCGCAGTGAAATCAGAGGTATCTATACCGATGAAAATGTACAGATTGTCTTTACCGATACACCAGGCATTCATAAAGCCAAGTATCGTCTGGAAACCCGCATGAATAAAGAAGCTTTTGATGTCATGCAGGGTGTGGATCTGATTTATCTTGTTGTAGATGGATCCGTTCCATATGGTTCAGGAGATGCATACGTTCTGGATGCAGTTAAGAATACCGGTTTACCAGTATTCTTAATCCTGAATAAAATTGATAAGCTGGAACCAGAAAAAGTCATGGATAATCTTGCGTCCTGGCAACATCGATTTGATTTTGCGGAATATTTTCCACTCAGTGCCCGCTATACAAGAGATCTTTCTGATCTGATTAAAACAACTGCCGGCTATCTTCCAGAAGGTGGATTACTGTATCCGGCTGAAACCATTACGGATGGAGCTGAAAATTTCCGTATTGCCGAATTAATCAGAGAAAAGGTACTGGAATATACAAGAGAAGAAGTACCGCATGCTTCGGCAGTAAGAATAGATAACAAGGAATTCAAGAAGAATTCCTGTTATATCCAGGCTACCATTCTTGTTGAAAAACAGGGACAGAAAGCCATCATGATCGGCAAGAAGGGTTCTATGCTTAAAAAGATCGGTATGGCCGCCAGAAAAGATATTGAAAAGCTTCTTGGCCGCAGGGTCTATCTGGAACTGTATGTCCGCGTAGAAGAAGAATGGCGCAGCCGGGATGCCCGTATCAGTGAATACGGTTATGGTGGTGCTGGCCGGGATGAATGATAAAACCAGAGTCATCATCTTAAAGTCCATGGATTACCATGACTATGATGCCATCCTGACTGTCTACAGTAAGGAATATGGAAAAATCTCTTTCTTAGCCAAAGGCATCCGGAGAATGAAGTCTAAAAATGCCGGTTCTTTATTGCCTTATACAGAAACAGAGATCCAGTTTGACTATCATCCGGGTAAGACCATGTTTACTTTAAAGACAGCATCTTCTTTACACATATGGCGTCATATGCATGAAGATTTAGAGGCTTCTACAGTTGCTTCTGTAATAGGGGAAGCCAGTGATGGTCTTTTATATCAGGAAGTCAAAGATGAATCCATCTATAATCAGCTGTTTCAGGCAATGGATCTTTTGGATAAGAAAGAAAAATCTGTAACTGTTCTATCACTGTTTCTAATTGCATTAATGAAGAATTCCGGTATTGTACCGGATGTAGATGAATGTGTGATCTGCGGCAATAAGCAGGTATCCACGATCTCGATAGATGATGGCGGCTTCTTATGTCAGGATCATATGCGTGAAAAAGGATTAGATCAGATGCCTGCTTCAGATTTAAGAAGGTTTCGTCTGTTAGTAAAAGGCGGATTAGAACATATGGATCTGATTCGTGAAGCAGGCGGGGCAGAAATGGAAGATCTGAGGATCCTGGTGGAGATGATCCGCCTGCATGCAGGTATATCCATGAAGTCTTTTGGTCTGTTTGACCGGCTATTTAGCCATTGAACAGGCCTTTTTGAAGTGCTATACTGCTAAAGCTAATGTGAAAATGGGGGAGAACTGCACAAAATGAAACAAAGTGAAAAAACATTCGATAAAATCGTATCCCATGCCAAGAACATGGGATTCGTATTTCAGGGATCTGAAATCTATGGCGGTCTCAGCAATACATGGGATTTCGGACCTTATGGAGTCATGCTGAAAGACAATATCAAGCGTGCATGGCAGAAGAAGTTTATTCAGGAAGATCCGAATAATGTAGAGATTCAGGCAGCTATACTGATGAACCCGAAGGTATGGGAAGCCAGCGGTCATTTAAAGGGATTCAGTGATCCTTTAATGGATTGCAAGACATGCCATACAAGACACAGAGCAGACCAGTTGATTGAAGAGTGGTCTGATGGAAAAGTAAGCTGTGAAGGCTGGTCTAATGAAAAGATGGAACAGTTTATCAAGGATAACAACATTCCATGCCCTGATTGCGGTGGTCATGACTTTACACCGATCCGTCAGTTTAATCTGATGTTCAAGACATTCCAGGGAACATTGGAGGATGCCAAGAGCACAATTTATCTGCGTCCTGAAACAGCGCAGGGAATGTTTGTAGATTTCAGAAATGTGCAGCGTGCCTATCGTAAGAAACTGCCGTTTGGTATTGGCCAGATCGGTAAGAGTTTCCGTAATGAAATCACACCGGGTAACTTTATCTTCCGTACCAGAGAATTTGAACAGATGGAAATGGAATTCTTCTGCGAACCTGGTTCTGATATGAAGGAAGATGGTTCCGGATGGTTTGCATACTGGCGTCAGTTCTGCATGGATTGGATTCTCTCCCTTGGCGGTAATCGTGAGAATCTGCGTTTCCGTGATCATGAAAAGGCAGAACTTGCCTTCTATTCAAAGGGCACAACCGATATTGAATATAAGTTCCCTTGGGGCTGGGGTGAGCTCTGGGGTATTGCGGATCGTACAGACTATGACTTAACCCAGCATCAGAATATGTCTGGCAAGGATTTAACGTATCTTGATCCAACAACCGGCAAGAAATTCCTGCCTTATGTTGTTGAACCAGCTGTAGGTGTTGAAAGATTGTTCTTCATGTTCTTTACAGATGCGTATGATGAAGAAGTTGTAAAGAATGGTGATAAGGAAGATACCCGTATCGTTATGCACTTTAATCCGGTATTAGCACCAGTGAAGGCTGCTATCTTCCCATTACAGAAGAAGAAACATGGTCCTAAGGCCAAGGATATTTATAAGGATCTGTCCTTTGATTTCCAGGTTGCCTATGATGAAGCCGGCTCTATTGGCAAGCGTTACAGAAGAATGGATGAAATCGGCACTCCATACTGCATTACGGTAGATGATCAGACTCTGGAAGATGGTACCGTAACGATTCGTGATCGTGACACGATGGCCCAGGAGAGAATGAGTGTGGATGAAGTCCGCAGTAAAATTTTGAAAGAAATTCGTTTCTAAAGGAAGGCTATGGCAAGAATCAGTCAGGATGAAATAGATAACATCAGAGCACATGCGGATATCGTGGATGTCATATCCCACTATATCCAGGTGCACAGAAAGGGAAAGAGTTATGTGGCATTATGCCCGTTTCATGACGATCATTCTCCTTCCATGTCTATTTCTCCTGACCGTCAGATTTATAAATGCTTTGTCTGCGGTAATGGCGGCAATGTTTTCACCTTTGTACAAAACTATGAAAAAGTCTCTTTTCCAGAGGCTATAGCAAGAGTAGCGGAGTTAACAGGACAACACTTATCGGTAAGCGTTGAACCCTCTAAAACCAGGGAAGATCCTCATAAAGAGGCTTTGCACAAGGTATTGCAGGAAACCATTAACTATACGATGTATCAGTTAGATACTCCTGAAGCAATGCGTCAGAAACAGTATCTTGAACAAAGAGGATTAAATGATAAAGTCCGCCAGGTATTCCAGATCGGTTACAATCCTCCCGGATCAGCTCTGTCTGATTTCTTAAGAAAAAAGGGATATGCCCAGAAGGACATGGTGCAGGCTAATGTCACGGTAGTCAATGAAAGAGGCATGTATGATGTCTTTTCAGACAGAATTACATTCCCGATTCATGATACCCATGGTCATCCGATTGGCTTTTCCGCAAGAACTCTTGATCCTGATAATGCGTCCAAGTATATCAATACCAATGAAACAGATGTGTTTATCAAGGGTGATATTGTATACAACTATCATCGGGCAAGAGCAGATGCGAGAAGAGAAGGCAAGATCTATGTTTGTGAAGGTGTCACAGATGTTATTGCCTTTTACAGAGCAGGTATTACCAATGCGGTATGCACGCTTGGTACATCCTGTACAGAAAATCAGATCCGGCAATTGCGTACCATCGCCGCAAGAGTAGTCTTTTGCTATGATGGCGACCATGCAGGTCAGGCCGCAACAATGCGGGCTGTACAGATGGCTGTCAAGGCAGGATGTGATACGGCTGTTATTTCCAATAAAACCGGTAAGGATCCGGATGAAATCGTATCCCAGAATGGTGCGGAAGCACTGCAGAATCTTTTGGAGAATGAAATATCCTGGATTGAATTTGCCCTGACTTATCTGAAATCTGAAACCAATATGGACAGCTATCTCGATAAAAAAGAGATGGTGAATAAGGCAGTCAAACTGATTGTTCAGCTGCCAGATCAGATGGATAGACAGTACTTTACCGATCAGTTATCAAAGGAAACAGGATTTCAGATTAATCCTGTTCAGGCAGAACAATTAGAACCTATTTCACCTGTTACAAGACATAAGCTGACAGTACCGGATGGTACGAAGAATGCGGAAAAGCAGATACTTTCCATGATGATGAAAAGTGCCGAAGCATCACGTCTGTTTGAAGATAAGCTTGGTTATCTGATATCTGAAGATGGACAGGCATTAAGCATGTTAATCGTAGATGCGTGGCATTCCCGTGGCAAGGCAGATCCAAATCTGCTTATAGATGAAACAACCCAGCAGTCTGTACGTGATCTGATCACTTCTATTGCCGCAAGTGAAGGCTACTGTGAGCCATATGATGAAAAGAAGTTTGAAGGTGCCATGCGCAGAATCCGTATTGAAGCATTAAATGATGAAGCAGAACAGTACAAGGAACAGTTAACCGCCGCATTGAACGGTACTTCCATGGAACTGTTGATGAAGAAATATAACGAATGTCTTACTGAAAAGAGGAGGTTAATCAATGAAGAAAACTGAGCAGTTAGAAACAGATACAAAAGAAGAAACAAAGAAACCAGAGAAGAAAACGACGAAAAAGACGACAAGTGTGAAAACTTCCTCGAAGTCTGCTGATAATAAGAAAACAACAGAGAAAACAACTACCAAGAAGAGTACTTCTAAAACCGCAGCTAAATCTGCTAAAACTGCCGCCAGGAAGAGCACTTCTGAGAAAAAGACAGCAGCTAAAAAGAGTACTTCTGAAACCAAGCCGGCTGTGAAAAAGACAAAGACTGCTGCTAAAAAGCCAGAAAAGAAGAAAGAAGACGATGTCAAGATTTCTTCCCAGAAGGGCAAGGGTAAGGCTAAGGAAGTCAAGACTCTTGATGAATTAAAGGAAGATTATAAGACAACATACGAGCAGGATGGTGTGATCTATCAGAAGGATATCATGACTTCCCTTGAAAAGCTGGATATGTCTGATGATGACATGGACGCATTATGGGACTGGTTCCGTAATGAAAACATCGAAGTCTCTGAAGATGAAGATATTGAAGAGATGAGTGATGAAGACCTGGATCTTGGCGATGATGAAGGTGAAGACGAAGACCTTGACGATCCGGATGATCCTGATGCCGAACGTGATGAGCGTGCGGAAATCGAAGCCGTTACAAGAGAGACATTAAACCGTACATCTTCCCGTAACACATCTGTACAGATCAATGATCCGGTTAAGATGTACTTAAAGGAAATCGGCCGTGTTCCTCTGTTAAAGCCAGAAGATGAGCCGGAAATCGCAAAGCGTATTGAACAGGGTGATGAAGAGGCCAGAAACATTCTGATTTCTTCCAACCTGAGATTAGTTGTATCTATTGCCAAGAAATATGTAGGCCGTGGCATGCTTTTCCTGGATCTGATTCAGGAAGGAAATATGGGTCTTGTCAAGGCAGTTGAAAAGTTTGATTACCGTAAGGGATTCAAGTTCTCTACTTATGCGACATGGTGGATCCGTCAGGCTATTACAAGAGCTATTGCCGACCAGGCAAGAACCATTCGTATTCCGGTACATATGGTTGAAACCATCAACAAGTTAACCAGAGTTCAGAGACAGCTTGTACAGGAACTTGGCAGAGATCCTACTGCGGAAGAAATCAGTGCCAGAATGGACGGCATTTCACCAGAAAAGGTGCGTGAGATTCAAAAGATTGCACTGGAGCCTGTATCTCTTGAAACTCCTATTGGTGAAGAAGATGATTCTCATTTAGGTGATTTCATTGAAGATAAGGATGCTCTTTCACCAGACCAGTATGCATCAAATCAGTTATTGAAAGATGAGATTAACAATGTACTTTCCGGCTTAACAGAACGTGAAGAGAAGGTACTGCGCCTCAGATTCGGATTATATGATGGACGGACGAGAACTCTGGAAGAAGTAGGTAAGGAATTCAACGTTACCCGTGAAAGAATCAGACAAATTGAAGCCAAGGCTTTACGCAAGCTGAAGCATCCGACCCGTTCCAAGAGATTAAAGGATTTCTTTGACAAGTAATATGAGAAATATCAGAATTGAAACAATTGCTGATATGGTAAAGGAAAGCATGGTTGTGGCTGATATAGGCACAGACCATGCTTTTCTTCCTGTTCTGTTAGTTAAAAATCGTATCTGTAAGAAATGCTATGCCTGTGATATCAGTAAGGGACCTCTGGAAAGCGCATCTTCTAATATTCAGGCAGCTGGGTTAACCGATCAGATACCGGTCATTCTTTCTGATGGATTAGAGAATGTGCCAGAAGATGTCAATGCGATTGTCATAGCCGGCATGGGCTTTCAGACTGCAGTTCATATCTTAGAAAATGATGTAAAGAGATTAAAACAGTTTAAGCAGATGATTGTAGAAGTAAACCGGGATACCATCAGTATGCGTAAATGGATCAGCAATCATCACTTTACAATTGATGATGAAAGATATGTTCGAGAAAGGAATCATGATTATATCTGTATCTCATTTAATCCGACATATCATGCAGAGTATTCTGAAGCTGAACTTGTGTTAGGACCAGTCCTGTTACAGAAATATGATCCTGATTATATAGCATATCTCAAGGCAAGGAAGACAAAGCTTGAAAGAATTCAGGAAGTATCCAGTGGTCATATGCCGCATGCTTCAGATATAAACAAAGAGTATGAAATATTAGTCAAAGCATTAAAAAAAGATGAAGATTAACCTTCATCTTTTTCATTAAGCATCAATAGAATTGACTGCCTTTGCAAGTCTGGACTTCTGACGAGCTGCATAGTTCTTCTTCTTGATAGAAGAAGAGACAGCCTTATCCAGAGCTTTATTAGCTTCGTTATATGCCTTAACAGCAGCATCCTTATCCTTTGCATCAACTGCGGTAAGAACCTTCTTGATTGCTGTTTTCAGTTCACTCTTTTGTCCGGCCTTGGCATTTTGTCTCTTCAGGTTTGTCAGTGCACGCTTCTTCTGTGACTTGATATTTGCCATGAAAACACCTCCTGTCTTTTTATCAGCAGTAGGAATTATAACAAAGGGCATTTCAAAATGCAATGAAAACAGAGACGAATACGGTATAATAGTACCGCATATATTTCAGGAGGCAAGGTATGACAACACCTCGTATTATATTTTTTGGAACACCTGCATTTGCCAGGGAGATATTAAATACATTGGTTGAGGAACGCTACAACGTTGTAGCGGCAGTATCCCAACCAGACCGTCCCAGCGGACGCAAACATAAAATAACACCTACACCAGTACATGATTTCTGTCTGGAACATGATATTCCTTGTTTACAGCCAGAGAAACTGAAGGATGCATCTGTTGAGATAGCTTCTTATAAACCGGATCTGATATTAACATGTGCCTATGGTCAGTTTGTACCTGTATCGATATTACAGATGCCATCCCTTGGCTGTCTGAACATTCATCCTTCCTTATTACCAAAATACAGGGGAGGCGCCCCAATCCAGCATGCCATGATGAATGGGGATGATAAGACAGGTGTGTGCCTGATGGAAATGACAAAGGCTATGGATGCTGGAAAGATCTATGCCTGCTATGAAACCTCGATTGGTGAAGATGAAACCTTTGCTGAGGTTAATGAAAGACTGATCCAGCTTTCCTGCAGGTTATTAAAAAACAATCTGCCTTTATACATAGAAGGAAAGCTTCCGGGAAAAGAACAGGATGAAAGCAAGGTTGTTCTTGCATTGAATATTACAAAAGAAGAAGAAAAAGTATCTTTTAAGGATGAAGATCTGAATCATATTTACAATCACATCAGAGGATTAATTGACTGGCCAGTCGCGTATGGCCTGATTGAAGGAAAGAGATTCAAGTTCCATAAAGTCAGAAAAGAGACAAAGGATGTTAAGGAAGAGCCGGGAACAGTTCTTGGCTTTAAGGATCATGCCTTGGAGATTGCCTGTAGAGGTGGCATTCTCAAAGTGTATGAGATGCAGTTAGAAGGAAAGAAAAAGATGGATGCTGACGCCTTTAAGAATGGCTATGCACATGAAGTTATTGGAAAGGTATTTGCATGATTGATCAGTCACATATACGTAATTTCTGTATTATTGCCCATATTGATCATGGCAAGAGTACGCTTGCAGACCGTATTCTTGAAATGACTGATACGGTCAAGGAAAGAGATATGAAAGCACAGATCCTGGATGATATGGATCTGGAAAGAGAAAGAGGCATAACCATCAAGTTGAATGCAGTACAGTTATCCTATACTGCCAAGAATGGCGAAGAGTATCTGTTTAATCTGATTGATACGCCAGGGCATGTTGACTTCTCTTATGAAGTATCCCGTTCTTTAGCCGCTTGTGAAGGGGCAATATTAGTCGTAGACAGTACGCAGGGTGTACAGGCTCAGACATTAGCCAATACATATCTTGCTTTAGACAATGATCTTGAAATTCTTCCGGTTATAAACAAAGTAGATATGAATAATGCCAGACCTGAAGAAACAAAGAAAGAAATAGAAGACATTATCGGATTAGACTGTTCGGATGCACCATTAATCAGTGCCCGTACAGGTTTAAATGTAGATCAGGTACTAGAACAGATTGTTCATAAGATTCCTGCTCCATCCGGAAGTCCTGATAAGCCATTACAGGCACTTGTATTTGATTCCATGTATGATCCATATCGTGGTGTTATTGCATTAGTCAGAATCCGGGAAGGACAGCTAAGTGTTGGAGACAAGGTACGCTTTATGGAAACAGGAGCAGAGTATGAAGTGACAGAAGCCGGTATCCGCAATCCTAAGGAAGTCAAAGTATATACATTGGTATGTGGTGATGTAGGATGGTTTGCGGCATCGATCAAGGATATTCATAATGTTCTGGTTGGTGATACCGTTACTTCTGCCGAGAATCCATGCGATAAGCCACTGCCAGGTTATCGTAAGATGAATCCGATGGTTTACTGTGGCTTGTATCCATCGGATGCTGCCAAGTATCAGGATCTTCATGATGCATTGGATAAGTTACAGTTAAATGATGCTTCCTTACAATATGAGCCAGAAACATCCCAGGCATTGGGATTTGGTTTCAGATGCGGTTTCCTTGGCTTACTGCATATGGATGTCGTCCAGGAAAGATTAGAGAGAGAATATAACCTTGATCTGATCGCAACCGCACCATCTGTTATCTATCATGTCTATCTGCATGATGGCAGTATGCTTGCGATTGATAACCCGGCTAAGATGCCGGATGCCTCTAAAATTGACCATGTCGAAGAACCATATGTCAAGGCATCGATTATGCTGCCGGATGCCTATATCGGACCTGTCATGCAGCTATGTCAGGACAAGTGGGGCATATACAAGACAATGGATGTCATTGATGAAGGACGCAATCAGCTTGTCTATGAAATGCCTTTAAGTGAAATCATCTATGATTTCTTTGATAAGTTAAAATCCTGTTCCAAGGGATATGCTTCTCTGGATTATGAAATCATCGGTTATCGAACCAATGATCTTGTCAGAATGGATATTCTTCTTAATGGAGAAATGGTTGATGCATTGTCTGTTATTGTAAACAGGGAAGATGCCTATCGCAGAGGCAGCGGCATTACGATCAAATTAAAGGAATTAATTCCTAAGCAGCAGTTTGAAATACCGGTACAGGCTGCTATCGGCGGTAAGATCATTGCCCGTACCAATATCAAATCCTTACGTAAGAATGTCTTGGCCAAGTGCTATGGTGGTGATATATCCCGTAAGAAGAAATTACTGGAACAGCAGAAGAAAGGAAAGAAGAGAATGAAGGCGGTAGGTTCCGTTGTCATACCGCAGGAAGCCTTTATGGCAGTTCTCTCAATGGATGATGATCCAAAGAAGTAAGCCGGAGGCCTTATATCTTCATGTTCCATTCTGTACTTGCATCTGTTATTACTGTGACTTCACCCATGGTATCTATCAGTCACAAAAGGCAGATGCCTGGTTAGAGGCTGTTAAAACAGAAATACAGAAGAAGGATATCAATCCTGATCTGAAGACAATCTATATCGGCGGCGGTACACCAAGTGCACTCAATCCATCACAACTGGATACACTGTTATCCTTACTGGATCTATACGCATCTAACGTTCAGGAATACACGATTGAAGTCAATCCGGAAAGTCTTACCGATGAGAAAACAGAGATCTTTACAAGACATCATATCAATCGTGTCAGTATGGGTTTTCAGACCTCTGATCCAGTTCTCTTAAAAGAATGCGGCAGACATCATACCTATGAAGATGTAAGTCAGGCAGTATCCCTGCTGAAGCATCATGGCATTACAAATATATCCCTGGATCTGATGTACTCTCTGCCTAACCAGACGATGGCATCTTTTAAGAAGTCTATTGATGATGCCATAGTCTTAAAACCAGCACATTTGTCTTTATATTCTTTAACCATTGAAGAAAATACAGTTTTTGGCAAAAGAGGTTATCATTCCTTGAATGAATATACAGAAGCAGATATGTATGAATACATGATGGCTTATCTTCCTGAAAAAGGTTATAAGCAGTATGAAGTATCCAACTTTGCTTTACCAGGCTATGAATCAAAGCATAACAAGGCTTATTGGGAATATCGTGATTTCTATGGCATAGGCATGGGTGCTTCTGGTAAAGAAGGAAATATCCGCTATGACAATGTCAGAAACATGAAAGCATATCTTGAAAATCCTTTAGCCAGAAATGTGATCCCTCTTAGTGAAAAAGATCAGATGTTTGAAATGCTAATGATGGGAATGCGGTTAAAAAGAGGGATGTCCTTAAAAAGATTTAAAGATTACTTTGCTATATCCTTCATGGATGTGTATGGAGACAAGGCAGAATCATTAAAACAACAGGGTCTTATTACATGGGATCAGGATCACATCAGATGCAGTGATTCAGGCTATGAGATCATGAATTCTGTATTAGAAGAATTTCTGGATTAGCTTTACAAACAGCTGCTTATGGTGTTATATTTGTTAAGCTTTTGATCTGGGAGTAACGCACCTCTGACGTTATGCTCGGGTCAGATGGCATATAGAAAGATAGAGGAAAAAACATGTTAACAAAGGAAAAGAAGGCAGAGATCGTTAAGAATTTCGGCCGCAAGGAAAACGACACAGGTTCTACAGAAGTTCAGGTTGCTCTTTTAACAGAACAGATCAATACTCTGACAGAGCATATGAAGGTCAACAAGAAGGACTTTTCTTCTAACCGTGGTCTGTTAAAGATGGTTGGACGCAGAAGAAGCCTGCTTGAGCATCTGAAGAGAGAAGATATCAACCGTTACAGAGATCTTGTCCAGAAGCTTGGTTTAAGAAAGTAATTTGTATGTCACTGGAGTATTCCAGTGGCTTTTATTTTTTCTTATGGTATGATCAAAGCAGTAAAGGAGATCTATTATATGAGTCTTAAGTTTGTACGTTGTAAAGAATGCGGCAAGATTGCGGTAATCTTAAAAGATTCCGAATGCCCTACAAAGTGCTGTGGTGAGCCTATGGAAGTATTACAGGCTAATACAGTTGATGCTTCAAAAGAGAAGCATGTACCGGTAGTCATCAGAGAAGGAAACCGTATTTCCGTATCTGTGGGAAGTGTAGAACATCCTATGGTTCCAGAGCACTACATTGAATTCATTGCTTTGGAAACAGCTAAAGGATTCAGAATTGCTTATCTGCAGCCAGGTGATAAGCCAACTGCAGATTTCTATGCAGAGGAACCAGTTACAGCTGTCTATGCATACTGTAACCTGCATGGTTTGTGGAAAACAGAATCCTGATGAAAAGGCCTGCGGGCCTTTTTTTAGTTGTATTCATTAAGTAACATTTATGTTACAATATGTGCCGTTACGTAATTAAAGAAATCGAAAAGGTAGAAGATTAGAGGAAACAGAAAAGATGGAAAAGTATAAGAAGAGCTGGGATTTCTATGGCAGAACGATTACTGTAGAAAACGGCGAAATCGCAAAACAGGCCGGTGGTGCTGTTTTAGTACGTTATGATGACACAGTTGTCCTTTCAACTGCAACAGCATCGAATCAGGCAAAGGATACGGATTTCTTCCCGTTAACCGTTTTGTACAATGAAAAAATGTATGCGGCTGGAAAGATTCCGGGTGGATTTTTAAGAAGAGAAGGCAGACCAACAGAACATGCCACATTAACAGCACGTCTGATTGACCGTCCGATTCGTCCTTTATTTGCGGAAGGATTCCGTAATGAAGTACAGGTAGTCAATACAGTCATGAGTGTTGATCCTGATAAGAGTTCTGAAATGACTGCTTTATTCGGATCTTCTCTGGCATTATGTGTATCTGATATTCCATTCAATGGACCTGTAGCTGGTGTCAAGGTAGGCCGTATCAATGGTGAATTCATTGTTAACCCTACGGTAGAACAGACTGCCCAGTCTGATATTGATCTGACAGTAGCCGGCACAAAGCAGGCTATCAACATGGTTGAAGCAGGTGCCAAGGAAGTATCTGAAGAAGATATGGTAAATGCTTTACAGTTTGGCTTTGACAGAATCAAGGAATTATGTGCGATTGAAGAAGAAGTCATTGCGGCTGTAGCTAAGCCAAAGATGGAAGTCGTTCTCTATGCGATTGATGAGAATGTCAAGAAGTATGTCGATGAACATGCGGCTGATGATATCCGTAAGGCTGTATCGATCCATGAAAAGCTTGAAAGATATGATGCCATTGAAGCATTAAAGAACAAGATGGTCCAGGAAGTTGGTGCCCTTGACTACAATGGCGATGAAAAGGCACAGGAAAAGGCTATGAAGCAGACAGCTGAGTACTGTACTGAAATTGAAGCAGGTGAAGTCAGAAGACTGATTTCTGAAGATAAGATCAGACCAGATGGAAGAAAGCTGGATGAATTACGTCCGCTGGATTCCCAGGTTGACTTATTGCCTAGAGTACATGGTTCTGCCATGTTTACAAGAGGTGAGACACAGGTTATCTCTGTTACTACATTAGGACCACTGTCTGATGCACAGGTTGTTGAAGACCTGACCCCAGTCAAGGAAAAGAGATTCATGCATCAGTACAACTTCCCGCCATTCTCTGTAGGCGAAGTCGGACGTATGGGATCTCCTGGCCGTCGTGAAATCGGTCATGGTGCCTTAGGTGAAAGAGCGCTGTCTCAGGTTCTTCCTTCTGTTGAAGAATTCCCATATGCAATCCGTACAGTCGCAGAAGTATGTGAGTCCAATGGTTCCTCTTCACAAGCATCTATCTGTGCCGGAACAATGTCACTGATGGCAGCTGGTGTTCCGATCAAGAAGCCGGTTGCTGGTGTTGCTATGGGCTTGATCACAGTTGGTGATACATATTCCATCCTGACAGATATTCAGGGTATGGAAGACCATTATGGCGATATGGACTTCAAGGTTGCCGGTACAAGAGATGGTATCTGTGCTTTACAGATGGATATCAAGGTAACAGGTATCTCCATGGATATCTTAAGAGAAGCACTTGCCCAGGCTCATAAGGGAAGAATGGAAATTCTTGATAACATGGAAACAGCCATTGCGGCTCCACGTGATCATCTTTCTCCATACGCACCTAAGTTTGAAAGAATGGTTATTCCGGTTGATAAGATCAGAATTGTCATTGGCAAGGGTGGCGAAACTATCGATGAGATCATTGCGGCATGTGATGATATCAAGATTGATATTGATGATGATGGAACATGCATTCTCTATCATACCAACCAGGATATGATTGATAAAGCCAAGAACATGATCAATGATCTGATTCGTGAAGCCAAGGTTGGTGAAGTATATGATGCCAGGGTTACAGATGTCCGTGACTCCTTCGCATTTGTAAATCTGTTTGGCAGCACAGATGCTCTGCTGCATGTATCCCAGTTAAAGTGGGAGAGAGTAGAGAACATCAAGGATGAACTGCATGTTGGTGATGTTGTAAAGGTCAAGGTTATCAGTATTGATGATCAGGGTAAGATAAAGGTATCCGCCAGGGAATGCTTACCAAAACCTGAGGGATATGTAGAGCCTAAGAAGCCTCTGCGTCCTCAGCATGGTGCCCGCGGCGATCGTCACAGCTTCCATCATGATCATCATGATAACAAGGATGTTGAAAGACGCGTCTTTAAGAAAAAGGATGATTCTGAACAGCAGAATTAAAGTAAAATAAAGCCAGCCAAACAGCTGGCTTTATTCATAGAAGAGGTAAATGCCATGAGGATGAGAAAAAAGAAATGGGCCGAGCCATGGCTTGCGGCACATGAAGATTATATTTATAGAAATCCTGTTGAGATGAAAGGCAAGTGGAAAAGCCTTCTTCACAGTGAGAGACTCCATGTTGAAATAGGCATGGGGAAAGGTGATTATCTGATTCATATGGCATCCATGTATCCAGATGAAGGATGGGCAGGCCTTGAAAAAGATACATCAGCAGCTGCTGTAGCAGCACGTAAAGCAGTGGAAGATGAAGCCTTTTCCAAAGATAATAACCGGATGATATGCGGTAATGCAGAAGAAATGGAAAACTGGTTTGATGAAGGAGAGATTGATGTCATTCATCTGAATTTCAGTGATCCATGGCCTAAGAAGCACTATCATAAAAGAAGATTAAGTTCTTCTAAGTTTCTGGAAATGTACAGACATCTGTTAAGTAAAGATGGTCTGATTATCATGAAAACCGATAACAAGGATCTCTTTGAAGATTCAGTATTATATTTTCTGGAGAATGGCTTTACATTAACCGAGTTCTCCGTTGACTGGAGAAGGAACGAGCATCCGGAAGATGCCATAACCGAATATGAATCCAGGTTTATGGAAGAGAATCAGCCGATCTATCGTTTATGTGCCAAGCCTGTAAGGAAAGAAGAAAATGAAGCATCTTAAATACTATGGCTTACTTATCTGTATGGCTGTTATAACCAGCGGGTGTACGGTATATCGCACAATTGATTTACAGAAAATCCTCAGCGAAAGATTAGTGACACGAATGGAAGGGGATGCAGAGGCGCCTAATCGCAATAAGCCATATTATTCCTACTATATTCAGCCTTCTGTAGGACAGCTGGAATCTGATCAGACCGGCTGTTTATTAACATACCAGGGCAATGAATTTCTGATGAATCTGAATATATCTGCGGTTATTAATGATAAATATTATGATTTCAAAGACAGTGATTCCTTTGGCTTAAATGATTCATCAATGGCTGCTTCGGTTACAGGTACATATACAGATGTGAATAATGACAGTCATGATTTCATTGTGAATATTTATCACGCAGATAAAGAAGAATCTTATATCACTGTATTCAGAAGTGAGACCGTGGAATTCTATTCTGTTTCAGATGCTTTGAAAGCGGCTGATCTCGCTGGTGAGATGTTACGGATAGCCCGCAGTGTAGAGATTAATCAGGATGAAATCATTGATCATTATTCCAATAAAGAATCTATCAGTTTTACCGGAAGAAAGATTCAGTTATTTGATTCCATTGCGCCAGAAAGCGGACGTGTAGAAGAGTTATTTGGGGGAAATGATACGGCTGGTCAAAGTAAAAAACAGCCGGATGAGCAGACACATAAGAAAATTGACAGCGATGATACTTCATCCGAATGAAAAAATTTACTTTCTTTGTGTTATGATATACTTTGTTGAAAAGCAGTATAAATATTTCATGGTTTATGTAAGTGACTGCTGAAGGGAGATTTTTATGTTTAAAAAGTTACAGAATCTTTTATTTGAAGATGAAGATGATGATATTGATGATGAAGAGGAAGAAGAAGTAGAACAGCCTGTTCGTCAGAGAAGACCTGAACCTCAGCCAGTCCGTCAGAAACCGGCTCCTCAGCCAAGAGTTGTTCAGGAAACAAAGAGTGAATCATCTATGCAGAGAATTGATGTCACACAGCCAATTCCTGCTCAGAAACCACAAAGACCACAGCCGCAGCCTCGCAATGAGTCTATCTTCAGAGAAAGTGAAAAGCCGGCTGTACAGGAAGAGTCTAAGCCAAAGCTTGGTATTACGGTTGATGAAAAACCAAAGCCGGCAAAGAAGAAGGCTGCACCAGCTCCAAAGAAGAAGGAAGAAAAGAAGAGCAGTACACCTGTCTATCAGTTCAAGCCTGTTATTTCTCCTATCTTTGGTGTAGATGAAAAGGATATGAATGCCTTAAAGAATACAACCAATAAGATCAGTGCAGCTGAAAAGAGTAAGAATGACGGTAATATCACACCGATCATTTCCCCTATCTATGGCACAAATGAGGAAGATCAGCCAAGCATGATTCAGGACACAGTTGCCAAGAGCGATACGATTGAAAGAACAACCGGTAATGCTTTAAATGCAGAAGCAGAAGATGACATTCCTGAATTCTCTCTGGATGATATTCTGAAGGTAAGAGATGAACAGTTTGAAAATGCATTAAAAGAAGATCCTTCTACCAAGAAGGTTACGGATGATGATGGTACTGCACCATTATTCCCTGATCTGACACTGGATGAAGAACCTGCACCTGAAGATCAGACAGTTGTTTTAAACCGCAATGATCTCCGTAAGGATAAGAAATAATGGAAGAATATTATTTTATTGGTATCAAGGGGACAGGAATGTCCTCTTTGGCTTGTATGCTGCATGATATCGGATACAAGGTATCCGGATCAGATCTTGAAAAGCACTTCTTTACCGAAGAAGGATTAAGATCCAGAAATATTCCGATCTATCCATTCAATCCGGATAACATTCATGACAATATGCATATTATTATAGGTAATGCATTCCTGGATGATTTCCCGGAAGTACAGGCAGCGCATGCCAACAAGACATGTGTCTGTGCAAGATATCATGAATTCTTAGGAACATTCTTAAAGAAATATCATCTGATCAGTATTGCTGGGTCCCATGGCAAGACTACCACCACAGGAATGCTTGCAAGCGTAATGCAGGAATTTGATAACACCGGCTGGTTAATTGGTGATGGTACCGGTCATCTTGAAAAAGATACAAAGTATTTCTGTCTTGAATCAGATGAATTCAGAAGACATTTCCTTGCCTATTATCCTGAATATGCAATTATCACAAATGTTGATATTGACCATGTGGATTATTTCAAGGATAAGGCTGACTATCGCAGTGCCTATGAAGAATTCCTGACGCATGTATCCAAGGCAGCGGTTGTATGGGGCGAAGATCCCGAAGCCCGTAAACTGAACTTTGGTAATACAAAGCATTATTGGTATGGTGAAAAGGACAATGATGATATCCAGGCTGTCAATGTGGATGAAAGAAGTGACGGCATGGACTTCGATGTCTTATTTGAAGGTAAGAAGTTTGCCCATTTTTCTTTACCATTAGTCGGTCACCATCTGTTATTGAATTCTTTAGCTGTTATAGGTATCTGTATGCTTGAAGGAATTCCGGCAGATATGATTGAAAAGGGATTATCATCCTTTCATGGCGTTAAGAGAAGATTCGTTGTGGAACACCATGGTGATTCCATCTATATCGATGATTATGCTCATCATCCTACTGAAGTAGGTGTCACAATTGATACTGCCCGCAAGCGTTTCCCTGATTATAAGCTTGTTGCGATATTCAAGCCGCACCGGGCATCCAGAGTCAAATACTTTGGAGATGACTTTGCAAAGCAGTTGAAGAAAGCAGACAAAGTATATCTTTGTGACTTTACATCCATTGACGACAAGCAGGATGGAACAGATATCGATATTACCTATCTACAGAAAAAAATCCCGGGATCGGTTGTTATCAGTGAAGATGACAAGGGCGCAGATGTCTTAGCCAAAGAAAGACCAGCCTGTTTCCTGTTTATGTCTTCCAAGGATATTTACTTCTTAGCTGATTTAGTCAAGAAACATCATTAAGCTATAAAAGCATGACTTCGGTCATGCTTTATTCTTTTGGTACCGCTACCATTGTCCTTGTAAATGTTTTCATTTTGCCTTATAATCGATATTGATATTAAAGGAGATTTTTATGGACGCATTGTTAATGGATTTACAGAATGTATCGGCACAACTGTTACCGATATTAGGAGCAGTAGCGTTAATTTTCCTGTGCGTGCTTCTGAAAAAGCTATGCAATGTAATGGATTCCCTGAATAATACAGTTAAAAATCTGGATCCTACAATCAAACTGGTAGATAAGAGTATTGAAAAAGTACAGGCGCCGTTAGATACAGCCGTGAAGTATTCTCATACGCTTGATAAAGTTCATGACAAGACAGCTGAGGCTTTTGGCAAGGCTGCTGATTTTGCCAATAACAGCATTGATAAGCTTCAGAATAAAGTAGATGAAAAGTGCAGTAAGAAAGCTGCCCCGAAACAGGAGGATTCCAATGAGTGAAAAGAATGAAAAAGATGTTCATGAAGAAGATCAGCCTCTGAACATCTATGATGCCAAGGAACCAATTGATTCCATTGAAAAAACCGTTGAGGATCTGAAGAAGAAGATTCAGGAAATCTCAGAAGAGGAAGAAGCGAAGAAGAAAGCAGAAGAGGAAGAAAAAGCCGCATCATCTTTTGTTTCAGAAGAGCACAAGGAAAAGCTTAAGAAAACTCTTCAGAATGCCAAAGATGCCGCACAGGATGCTGCCAAGAAGGTTAAAGATACAGCTTCTTCTACTTTGAATAAAGAAAATATGGCAAAGACTGTTGACTATATCAAGGCACATGCAGTGAAAGCTGTAGATGTCACAAAGGTCAAGATTGATGAAGTAAGGAATGATCCGAAGTTCCAGAGTGCTGTAAACAAGTCGGCAGAATCCTTACATAAGGCAGGTTCTTATGTAGAAGAAACTGCGAAAAAGGCCGGGGCATTTGTGGACAGTCATCTCGATGAAGAACAGAAACAGAAAGTAAAGGATGTTTCTGATTCCATCAATGAACAGATTAAGAAAGCTGCAGTGAATGTAAATGAATTCATGCAGAAACCTGAAGTACAAGAAAAGATCGAAAAAGCAAGAAAGACAGCTGGTGATCTTGCGGATAAGGGACAGCAGACAATCAACAATCTGTTTCAGGATCATAAGGACGAGTAATCTGGAGATGCATTCATGAAAAGAGTAACTATATATGATGTTGCCAAGGAGGCTGGTGTATCTCTGGCAACTGTTTCCAGAGTCATCAATGGCTCTGATGTAGTGAAAGCACCTACCAGAGAAAGAGTACAGGCTGCGGTAGACAAGCTTGGCTATAAGCCAAATGCCATAGCCCAGGGACTTGCCTTACAGAAGACAACAACGATTGGTCTGGTTGTACCAGAGGCATCCTTTACATACACGGGTCAGATTATCAATGGTCTGATCGATGTCGCCAAGATTTATAACTACAATATCATGCTGCATACAATTACAGCTGGTATTACAGATATGGCTTCTGTCATTGAAGATATCATCAAGAGTCATGTCGATGGTGTCATTATTTACAATGACAAGTACAAAGTAGAAGAGATGCAGGAATTATCCCGTTATAATATTCCGATTGTCATGATCGGAAACAAGATCAAAGGGGATAAGATCTGTTCTGTCTATGTAGATATCTCCAAGGCTATCTACGAACTTGCGTCCAAGTATCTGGAAGAAGGCAAGGAAAAGATTGCTATTGTAGAAGACAGAAAGAATCCATATACATGTGATCAGATGATCATTGGTGCTGAAAAAGCCTATGAACAAAGAGGCAAGAAGTTTGAAGGTTTCTTAAAGATTCCGGCTGAGTATCGCACATCCTATTCTTTCTTATGTGATCATCTGAAGAATCATCAGTATGATCTTGTCATCGGCAACCGTGACTCCCAGGCTATGGCTGTCATCAATGCCGCAAGAGAAAACAATATTGATGTACCAGATGATATGGAAGTTGTCTGTGTCATTGATACAAAGTACAACTCCATGATGCGTCCACAGATATCATCATTCTCAATTCCAAGCTATGATCTTGGGGCTGTATCCATGAGAGTGATGACAAAGATGTTACAGGTAAATGAACCTGAAAATGATGAAAGCATTGAATTAAGTTATCTGTTTACGCCAAGACAGTCTACAAAAGATTAAAAAATTGTGTAAAATATCTGTATTGCAGTGATCAGGATAAGTAGCCTGCTGAAGAAGTAAAGAGAGTTTCCATCTGGTGCAAGGAAATCTTCTGAGGTATGTTGTGAATACACCTGTGAGCTTATTGTCTCAAAAGGCAGTACGCAGACCATGCGTTATCATGGAAATGAAGGGTATCCTGTATCAGGATAAACTAAGGTGGTACCGCGCTATCAGCGTCCTTAGATATATGAGGACGCTTTTTATATGTGCGTCTAACAGGAGGAATGTATGAATTTTATTGAAGAATTAAAGTGGAGAGGACTTGTCAAGGATGTTACCGACTATGATGGTCTTGTAAAGGCTCTGGAAACACCGCAGACAGTCTATTGCGGCTTTGATCCAACGGCTGATTCTCTTCATGTCGGTCATTTACAGCAGATTATTCTTTTAAGAAGATATCAGAATGCCGGTCACAGACCAATTGCCTTATGCGGTGGCTTTACTGGCATGATTGGTGATCCTAGACCTACTACCGAAAGAAAGTTATTAAGCCATGAAGAAGTACTGCATAATGCAGAATGCATCAAGCAGCAGTTAGCCAAATTCCTGAAGTTTGATGGTGAGAATGCAGCCATCATGGAAAATAACAATAACTGGCTTGGTGAGATGTCTTTGTTAGATTATCTGAGAGACTATGGCAAGTTATTCAACATTGCCTACATGTTACAGAAAGATACGATTAAAAAGCGTTTAGACAGTGGTCTTTCCTATACAGAATTCTCTTATACGATTTTACAGGCAATGGACTTTCTGAACCTATATCGCAAATACAACTGCCGTATTCAGATCGGCGGCAGTGACCAGTGGGGGAACTTAACATCCGGTATGGAGTTAATCCGTAAGGTTGAAGGAGAAGATGCCGAAGTATGGGGCATCACATCTCCATTAATCACAAAGTCTGATGGATCCAAGTTCGGTAAGTCTGAAGGAAAGAACATCTGGCTGGATCCTAAGCGTACCAATGCTTATGAATTCTATCAATTCTGGCTCAATACACCTGATGCGGATATTGTAGACTATCTGAAGAGATTGTCTTTACGTTCTGTAGAAGAGATTGAAGCATTGGCTGAATCTGTTAAAAATGCACCAGAAAAGAGGGAAGCACAGAAGGCTTTAGCGGAAGAGTTAACTGAAATGGTTCATGGCAAGGATGGTCTTGCAAAGGCACAGCGTATCACCGATACGTTCTTCCATGGCGACATTATGTCCTTAACACCAGATGAGTTAAGAGACGGACTCTCTGATGCGGAGAAGTTTAATGCAGAAAAAGAAATTCTGTTAATTGATGCATTGGTTGGCGCAGGCGCCGCTAAGTCCAAAGGTGAGGCAAGACGTCTGATCCAGCAGGGCTCTGTTTCTGTCAATGGTCAGAAGACTACAGATTTCAATACTGTATTGTCTAAGGCAACAGCGGTAGACAATGACTTTACAATCTTAAGAAAAGGCAAGAAGAATTACTTTATCGTTCAGTTTAACTGATATACGACTGTGAATGGGATTCCCATTCACAGTTTTTTAATGTAAGTGCATTGTGATATAATGACGTGCGAGGTAAGTTGTGAAAAGAGTTGTAATCAGCCTGTGTGCGTTATTTCTGATGTTAACCGGATGTTCTTCAAAAAGGAATACTTTATCCGCAGATCATATCGTAAACCAGTCACAGATGGAAATCTATGAGACATATTATGATGCGGTTATGAATGCGGATTCCTATATGGAAGAAAGTGAGAACTATACCATTTCTACCGAGATGAACAAGGTTCCGGACGGTACATACAGATACTACGTAATCTTTGATGAACCAAAAACAGCTATGTTTAACTGCATTATTCTGGCAGTTGAAAATGATATATCCTACAAAGATGCCGATAAGATGATGCCTTCTGCCGGTATCTTTGATACACCATCCAACATGATTCCTAATCAGGTGAATTATGATGATGGTTATGTAAAGGGAATAGCCTTATCTGGTGAAACAGATCAGAATGGTGTTGATCTGAAGATTCTTGTACAGTGGACCAATCAGGATGGCAGTCATACTTCACGGGAATTCATCCATCGCTCTTTAACAGCAGATGATTCACAAAAATTTTTTAATCGGTAGAAGCCACGCCCCTTTATGGGGCGGTTTTG